>DATDBB010000031.1:0-27221 GCA_036525085.1 Allobosea sp. | reverse complement strand
CTCGATCAGCGCCGGCAGTTCGGCCACCGTGCCGATGACGTGGTCGGCACCCGCCGCGAGAAGCTTCTCCGCGACGCGCTCATGCAGCGCCTGCCGCTCGGCGGCACTCAGCGCGGCGAGTTCGTCCGGCGTCAGCCCCGCTTCGTTGCCCGAGAGCGTGAGCCCCACCGTGACGCAGCCGGCAGCGACGCCCTCGGCAATGCCGGGCTCGGTGTCGTCGACCTTGATGACGGCCGAGGCCGGAAACACCATCAGGTCGAGGAAGCATTTATACATGCCGATCGGCGTCGGCCTGCCGAAGGGCAGGTCGTCGGCGCAGATCAGGTTGTCGGGTTCATAGCCCTGCGCGGCGGCGAGCGGCAGCACGCGCTCCATGATCGAACGCGTGTAGCCGGTCGTCGAACCGATCTTCATGCCCTTGCCGCGAATGTAGGCGACCGCGTCGAGCGTGCCGGGCACCAGCGTGCAGTAGTCCTTCACCACCGACTCGTTCAACGGCACGAAGACGCGATAGACCGCATCGATCGCCGCCTCATCGGGCATCGACCCTTGAGCCTTCTGCCAGCCGGCAGCGATGTGCGGCTCGGCCAGCATCGCAGCGATATGGGCGCGCTTGGGCAGGCCCATCGGCTTGCGCGCATCGGCGATCGTCGTTTCGACCCCGAATTTGGCGAAGGTCTCGACGAAGGCGCCCATCGGGGCAAAGGAGCCGAAATCGATCACGGTGCCCGCCCAGTCGAACACCACTGCCTTGAACCGGCTCATGCCGCACTCCCGTAGAGCTTCGAGATCGTTTCCTCGCCGATGGCGAAGGCCGTCGAGGCGCCGCAGCCCGCCGTCACGATGACGATCCGCACCGCATCCGAGGGCGCGTCGGTGAAGCGCCAGCGCCCGGGCGCCGAGGCATAGGTTCCGATCCAGCGTTCGCTGACCACACGCCCCGGCAGGTCCAGCACCGCGTCGAGCTCGTCGAGAATGATGTCGTCGACGACACTCGAACCGAACGGATCCGGCGTCGTGGCATAGTGGTGGCTGTCGCCGACCACGAGCGAGCCGTCGGCCGATTGCGTCACGATGAGATGGACGCCGTTCTCGCGCTTGGCCGTCATCTCGGCGTCGAGCCGCGCCTTCAAAGCCTGCGCCTCCGGCAGCGCCGCATAGCCGAGATAGCGCCCAAGGCCGAGATCGGACATCACGGCCGTGCTCAGCGCGACGGGCGCGGCCGGCACGACGCGCATCATCTGCAGCTTGCAGCGGGTGACGCCATAGGCCGCGATCCGCTCCGGAAACAGGGCCGTGTATTCGTCACCGGGGCAGACCACGACGGCCTCGGCCTCGATGATACCGCCATCGGCCGTGATCAGCCTGGGAGCCTCGACGGCGGCGATGCTGGTCGACCAGCGGAAATCGACGCCGAACTGCTCGGCGAGATAGGCCGCGACGCGCGGCACGGCCTGGCGCGATTCCACGCGCACCTCATGCGGGCTGTAGAGCGCGAGGCGCGCTGCCTCCGCCTTCAGGCAGGGCACGAAGCCTTGCGCCTGCACCGCCGTCAGGCGCTCGCAGCCCTCGCCCATCTCGGTCGCCAGGAAGGCCTCGATCACGGCCTCCGACTCCGGCAGCCGCGCGGCGAGCACGAGCCCGCGCTGCAGGATCTCGATGCCGGCCGGTTCCGCGATCTCCTGCCAGACCTCGCAGGCGCGCCGCGCCAACGACCAGCAATCGCCGGCTTCCTGCCCGGTCACGGTGACGAAGCCGAAATTGCGCACCGACGCGCCGTTCGCCTGCGCATCCCGGTCGATCACGACGACGCGCTTGCCGAGCCGCGCCGCCGCGAGCGCATGGCCGAGCCCGACGATGCCGGCGCCGACGACGGCGAGGTCGTACGCCACGCCTCAGCCCTCGCGATGGATCTGGAAGCCGGCGAAGGACTGGCTCACCGGCATGAGTTCGAGGCTGTTGATGTTGACATGGGCCGGCAGCGTCGCGACCCAGAAGATCGTCTCGGCGATGTCCTGCGGCTGCAGCGCATTGGCGCCCTTGTAGAGCGCGTCATAGGCCGCCTGGTCGCCACCATTGCGAACGAGGGTGAACTCGCTCTCGCAGAGGCCCGGCTCGATCGAGGTCACGCGCACGCCCTTGCCGTGCAGGTCGGAGCGCAGGCCGAGCGAGAACTGCTGCACGAAGGCCTTGGTGCCGCCATAGACGTTGCCGCCGGAATAGGGCCAGTTCGCCGCGATCGAGGCGATGTTGATGATCGCGCCCTTGCGCGTGATCAGCTCGGGCAGGAGCTGATGCGTCAGCGTGACCAGCCCGGTGACATTGGTGCCGATCATCTTCTTCCAGTCGGAGAGCGATGTCTGGGGCACCGGCTTGGCGCCGAGCGCGAGGCCGGCATTGTTCAGGAGAACGTCGACCGTCTTGAAGCCCTCGGGCAGCGCGGAGAGCGCCGCCACCATCGCCGCCTCGTCGGTAATGTCGAAGGCGGCGCCATGGAAGCCCTCGCCCAGCTCCGCCTTCAGCGCCTCGAGCCTGTCGGCGCGGCGGCCGGTGCCGATGACCTTCCAACCGGCCGCGATGAAGCGGCGTGCCGTTGCGGCGCCGAAGCCGGCGGTGGCGCCGGAGATCAGGATGGTCTTGCTCATGCTGTCCTCGTCAGGCTGGCTGCGCACGCAAAGGGCGCGCCAGATCACGCCTGCCGCTTTGCAGCACAAAGCCCACCGATGACAAGGCGATGACGCGCGCAGCCTTACGCTGGCCCTACCGAAAGTCTCCCGTGGCTCCAAGACCGGAACGGCAGCCGCAGCTAGTGCTGGACTCTCGACGCATGGATGAAGGGGAGAGCGCGATGGAACCGCAGGCCATGAACATGGACCATCACTGGCTGCCCTTCACCAACAACAAGCTCTTCCACGCCGAGCCGCAGATCTTCGCCAGGGCCCAGGGCGTGTGCTACTGGACGCCGGACGGGCGCGAGATCATGGACGGCGCCTCAGGCCTGTTCTGCTGCGCCGCCGGCCATGGCCGGCCCGAGATCGCGGAAGCCGTGCACAGGCAGCTTCTGGAACTCGACTACACCCCGCATTTCCAGCGCGCCGCGCCGATCTCCTTCGTCCTGGCCGAGAAGCTTGCCGGCCTTCTGCCGAAGGGGCTCGATCGGCTGTTCTTCGCCTCGTCGGGTTCGGAGGCCGTCGACAGCGCGATGAAGATCTGCCTCGCCTATCACCGCGCCAAGGGCCAACCGCAGCGCACCCGCTTCGTCTCGCGGGCCTGGGGCTATCACGGCGTCAATCTCGGCGGCACCTCGCTTGCCGGCATGGTCGGCAATCGCCGCGAATACGGCGCCATCACCTGTGACGTCGTGCATATGCGCCATACCTGGGCCGACGAGCGCCGCTTCACTCGCGGCCAGGCCGATGAGGGCGCCGATCTCGCCGATGATCTCGAGGCGCTCTGCCAGACCTATGGCGCCGACACCATTGCCGCCGTCTTCGTCGAGCCGATCGCCGGCTCCGTCGGCACCATCGTCCCGCCGAAGGGCTATCTCGAACGCCTGCGGGCGATCTGCGACAAGCACGGCATCCTGCTCGTCTTCGACGAGGTCATCACCGGCTTCGGCCGCACTGGCGAGGCCTTCGCCGCTCAGGAGTTCGGCGTCACGCCCGACCTGATGACGATGGCCAAGGCGCTGACCAATGGCGCGATCCCGATGAGCGCGGTGGCGGTGAAGACCGAAATCCAGAAGGCCGTGATCGACTCGATCCAGGCCGACCGGCCGGAACTGATGCACGGCTATACCTATTCGGCCCACCCGGTCGCCTGTGCGGCGGCGCTCGCGGCGCTGGAGATCTACCGCAGCGAAGGGCTGTTCGCGCGCGGCAAGGCCCTGTCCCAGCCTTTCCTCGACGCCGTCTTCGGCCTGCGCAACCTGCCGCAGGTCTTCGACCTGCGCGGCTACGGCATGCTGGCCGGCATCCAGCTCACGCCGGGCAAGGCTCCCGGCGAGAAAGGCTCGCTGGTCCAGCGCCTGCTCTTCGACGAGGGCCTGCACGTCAAGGCCACCGGCGACGCGCTGCTCTTCGCACCCGCTTTGGTGGCGAGCGAAGATGAGATCGGCCGCATGACCGACATCCTGCGCAAGGTGCTCGGCCGCAGCGACCTCGACGCGCTACCGGCCGCCGCCTGAAGCCGCGACCTCCTCGGCCAGCGCTTCGGCGAGACCAGCGATCCCGGGCGTGATCCTGTCCCGCGCGATCGCGCCGAAACCCACCCTGATTCGGTTCTCCGGCCGCGGCGGGCCAAGATAATGCACGTCGCCGGGCTCGATCAGCACGCCCAGCGCCGTCGCCCGCTGCTGCAGGGCACGCGCGGAGACGCCCCCCGGCAAGGTCAGCCACAAGCCCGAGCCGCCGGTCGTCATGGTCACGCCGCAGGCCGGAAGCTGCCGCTCGATCTCGGTCAGCATCGCCGCCCATTTCGCGGTAAGGTCGCGGCGCTGGCGGCGGATATGCGCGTCGTAATGCCCCTCGGCGAGGAACAGCGCCATGGCGCGCTGGTCGAGCGCCGACGGATGCCGATACATCAGCCGCCGCAGCGCCCGGAGTTCCCGCGCAAGCGGCTCGGCGGCGACGATGAAGCCGAGGCGCAAGCCCGGGAAGAGCGGTTTCGACAGGCTGCCGACATGCAGCACGCGCCCCGCCATGTCGAAGCCCTTGAGCGAGGGCCGCGGCGGCCCGACGAAATTCAGCTCGTGCTCGTAGTCGTCCTCGATGACGAGGAAGTCCTGCGTCTCGGCGGTCGCCATCAGCGAGAGCCGCCGCTCCGTGCTCATCGTCACATTGGTCGGAGACTGATGGCCGGGCGTCACATAGACGAGATCGGCCTCAGCCAGCGCCGCCGTCACCCGCATGCCATTGGCATCGACCGGCTGCGGCAGCAATGTCGCTCCCTGCGCCAGGAACATGTTGCGCGCATCGACATAGCCGGGCTCCTCCACCGCGACGCGCGTGCCGGAGCGGGCCAGCAGCGTCGCGATCAGGAAGAGCGCGTTCTGCGCTCCGACCGTGACGAGAATGCACTCCGGCGCCGCATCGAAGCCGCGCTGCGGCAGCAGGCGCTTGCGGATCTGCTCGATCAGCAGCGCGTCGTCACCGTCGATCAGGTCGCCGGTCCAGGCATCGCTGTGGCGGGCCGTGCCGGCGAGGCGCACGCAATCGCGCCAGCGCGCCAGCGACGTCTTGTCCGGCAGCAACTGCCCGTAGATGAAGGGATAGGGGTAGTCGCGCCAGTTCGCCGGCTTGACGATGTTGTCCTGCTCGCAGAAGCGATGCTGCAGCCATCGTGAGAAGTCCGGCCCTGAAGGCGCGGTCGGCCGTCGCGTCTGGCCGCCGACCGAGACGTTGAGCCGGTCGCGCAACACCGCCTCGTTGATGAAGAAGCCGCGGCGCCCGACCGGTTTCAGATAGCGGTCGGCCGCGAGGCGTTCATAGACGAGGCTGACGGTGTTGCGCGAGACGTGCAGCGCCTGCGCCAGCGCGCGGGTCGCCGGCAGCGGCTCGTGCATCGCGAGCCGCCCCGACAGGATTCCTTCGACGATGCGCTCCTGCAATTGCTGCTGAAGCCCGCGCCCGGGCACGAGCGGGGAGCACAGGATTCCGGGAGGAACGGTGTCGCGCATGGCGATGCCCTACGCAGCATGAACCGTGCCACGCCCAGCTGGCGCCCAGGGTTCGAGGCGCGTGGAGACGGGTGGCGTTGCCCTTGCGCTCCGAACGTCCCGTCGGGCGACGGCCCTACTTCTCCCAGTACCAAGCCACGTACCTCCGGCTCTTGTCGTGCCGACGCGCGCGCATGAGCAAGCGATGCACGCTAAAATTATTACTTCCGTAATATAACAACCTATGCGAGCATATCGACAGGTCTTCCGTTGGGGAGCACGCGCATGGTCGGCGGCAGCAAGAGGGGTGGGTCGAAGAACGAGGAGGCCAAGCCTGCGGCGCGCGGAGCAGCCGCTTCGAGAAGCCCCTCCCAAGCGAAGCAGGAGATCGGCCTGACTGCGGCATCCGTCGAACGGGCCCTCGTGACCGGCACAGACGCCGGCTTGCTGGAGGATCGGTTCGGCGAGCATGCTTATGCCGAATTGAAGCAGCTGGCACGTGAAGCCGACGCGCGGTCGACGCGCGGCGGCACGCGCGTTCTGGTTCTCCCCGGCATCATGGGGTCGACGCTCGGTGCGTCGGACGACGAGATCTGGCTCGACTTCCTGGACGTGATGGCGGGACAGCTAGCCAGGCTCAGGCTTCCGCCGGACGCCGGCGTCGAGATCCGGTCTCTCGGCGTGATGCTCTCGACCTATCTCAAGTTGAAGTATCGCCTCCGCATCGGCGGCTTTGACGTCGATTTCTGGCCCTATGACTGGCGACACAGCGTTGCCGAGGCCGGCGGCCGCCTGGCCGAGGCAATCGAAGCCGAGGCGGGAGAGGTCCACCTCGTCGCCCACAGCATGGGCGGTCTGGTGGCCCGCGCATGCCTCAAGCACTCACCGAGGCGGCTCGGCCGGATCATCACCTTGGGAACGCCGCATCATGGATCGTTCTCGCCGCTGCAGGCCTTCCGAGGAGCGCATTCGGTGGTGCGAAAGCTCGCATTCCTCGACCTTCATCATAACCAGAACGATCTGGCCGAGATCTTCGGCACTTTTCAGGGGCTGTCCGAGATGTTCCCCGCGCCGGGGATCATCCCGATCGATCTCTTCGACCTCGGGAATTGGCCGTCCGGCGGGCCGAGGCCTGCGCCGGATCTGCTGAAACGCGCGCGGGCGGTCCAGAAGGCGCTGCCGACGGGCCAGGCCAGCCCCAAGGGCATTTTCCAGATCATCGGCGTCAACCAGCAGACGGTTGTCGAGGCGAAGATCGTCGGCGCAGAGTTCGCCTACACGATGACCAATGAGGGCGACGGCACGGTTCCGACTGTTTGCGCGACGCTCGCGGACGCGGAGGGGACGTACTACGTCGAGGAGGAGCACGGCGCTCTCCCAAACAACGCGGCCGTTGCAAAAGCCGTGCAGAGCCTGATCGCCACCGGCAAAACAACCGAACTCAAGACGGAGTTTGCACGTCGGCGCGGTGCTCCGGCGCGCGTTGTTCGGGAAAGCGATCTTGGCGTCGATGTCTATGAGGGAGGCCGTGGGCGGCGTCTCAGCACGCGTGAAGAACGATATGTGATCGAGGAATTCGCAGCTCCCGCCGAACACGGGGCCGGGACCGAGAGCTCCGCGAGCACTTCGAGCCAGTCGACCGACGAGGTCGCCTTTTCCGACCGTCTGGTGATCAGCCGGCAGCGGCATCGGCATCTCGACATCGTGCTGGCGCTCGGCAGCCTCACGGAGGCGGACGCCGAAGCCTACGTCCTTGCGCTGTTCAAGAACGTTTCTCCCGGGGGAGCCGCGCTCACCGTCGATCAATTGCTCGGCGGCGGTATTTCCCAAGCCATCGGCCGCCGAATGTTCAACGGCAATGTCGGAGAAATCTCCGTCCTGCCCAAGGGGAGGCACCCGCTGCGCGCCGACTTCGTCGCTTTTGCGGGATTGGGACCCATCGACGGGTTCAATGAGAGCACGCTCGAAATCGTCGGCGAAAACCTGATCCGCGCTTTCGTGGCGAGCCATGTGTCGGATTTTGCCACCGTGCTCATGGGCGGTGCATCGGGCATGGTCGCCAAGGAAGGGCTCTTGCGTCTTCTCACCGGCTTCGTGCGAGGTTTGCTGGATGCGGATCATGACCAGATCTTTCATCGCGTCACCATCTGCGAGACCGACCCGAAGCGTTACGCGCAGCTCTCGCGCGACCTTTACGCCCTGTGCGGCGGCCCCCTGTTCGACGGTATCCAGTTGACACTGCGAACCCGGGAACTTCCGACGCCGCTGTCGCTGCAACCGGCCCTGCGTGAACAGAAAGAAGCCGGGAAGGAACCCGTCTATCTCCTGGTGCGGCAGGTCGACGACGAGAATGACGGCTCGGGCTTGGCAGCATCGGTCCTCACCAAGGGCGCAAAGGCGGCCATTCACCGCAGTTGGAAGCCCTTGGATGAGGGGGCTCTCGCCAAACTCCTTGCAAAGGTCATCAACGGTGCGCCGGCTGCCGGCGAAATGCCTGCTTTCGGAGAGAAGCTCGCTGGGCTCGTCCTGCCCGATCCGATCCTTGCGATCCTGGGCCAGTTCCCCGATGAGCACATCGTCGTGGTGCATGACGCAGGGGCTTCGCGAATTCCCTGGGAGGCCGTTCATGTCAAGGGCAAGGCGCTGGCCCTGGGTGGAGGCCTGAGCCATCGCTACGAGGCCGACGATCTGTCCGTGGCCAAATGGCTCGAGGAGCGGCTTTTGCGGCCGACCCTCCGAATCCTGCTGATCGTCGATCCGACCGAGGATCTCAAGGGAGCACGGGACGAGGGCGATCGCGTCGAGGCCATTCTGAAGGAGAAGGGGCGGGTCGAAATCCACCGCGTCCAAGGGCCCGCTGCTCGCCGCAACGAACTTCTCAGATGTTTCGGCTCCGGCGAGTTCGACGTCGTTCACTATGCAGGTCACGCATTCTTCGACAAGAGCGCTCCAGCGCGCAGCGGTATCCTGTGCGCCGGCCGCGAGGTCCTCTCCGGCGCCGAATTGGCTGGCCTGGGTAGCCTTCCGAGCCTGGTCTTCTTCAACGCTTGCGAGGCCGGCCGAATCCGTCGGACAGAGCCCACGCCCGGCACGTCGCCCGACCTGATCCGGCGCAATGTCGGCTTCGCCGAAGCGTTCCTGCGCGGCGGCGTCGCAAACTATATCGGGACCTACTGGCCGGTGGGCGACGCGGCGGCCGAGGTGTTCGCGGCGGAATTCTACGACGGCGTGCTGCGCGGTCACTCCCTGGGAACCGCGCTCATGGCGTCGCGCCAGGCGCTTGCGAAAGCAGGTCATGGCGATTGGGCCGACTATATTCTCTATGGCGATCCCGACTTCATCCTGAAGAAGGGCACGTAGAATGGGAAAGATGAGCGGTAACGCAAGGTCGTCACTGGCGGAGGGGCTTTAGATGGAAGGCGCATTTCGATCGTTCGGCCCGGTCGTGGTTCCGACCGTTCGCCGGATCAGCAAGACGACCTGGAAGGTGGCGACCTATGCGGATCGGACCGGATACCAGCCCGGCTTCATCGAAGGCTCGCGCCCTCTGCCTCTTCCCGGTCTCGGACAGTGGCAGGGTGATGCCGCCCCCCTCATCGGAGCAGGGCAGCCCAATGACGAAGCGTCCAGCGAGCTGAAATACACTCACTTCTCGGTCCGAGTCTCGAAGTCGCGCCGCCTGCCCTTCTACAGCGCCGTGAACGTCGACGGCGCGTTCTCCGATCGCGACACCGAGCGCACCGACGTCTGGCGCTTCGATCCTCGCATCGACGAGAAGTACCAGATTATGCGCGAGGTCTATGGCAACGACCGGCAGGGCTTCTTCAGCCGCGGACACATGACCAGGCGCGAAGACCCCAACTGGGGCGACGAGGCCACGACGAAAACGGCGGACGCCGACACCTTTCACGTCACGAACGCGGCTCCGCAGCGCCAGCTCTTCAATGCCGGAATCTGGCTCGACCTGGAGAACTACGTCCTCTCCAACGCCGACCGCGAGAACCTCAGGATCGGCGTGATGACAGGTCCGGTCTTCACCGAGGACGACCCGGAATATTACGGGGTGCGGGTGCCGGTCGCGTTCTGGAAGATCGTCACCTTCAAGCACGCGGTTTCGCGCAACCTCACGGCGATTGCGTATCGTCGGTCACAAGCGACATTTCTCCCGACCCGGACGCGATCGACGTTCAACTTCGGAGATTTCGAAGACACGCAGGTCAGCGTCGCCGGCCTGGCCGAGGAAACTGGCTTCGACTTGTCGAATTATGTCGAGATCGACGTCTTGAGGCAGGCGGATCGGCGCCTCACGATCGCGCTGAACCACGTCAGCGACATGTACCTCCAGTAACGATGCATTGAAGCGATGTCTGCCGGATCTGCAGCGACGGAGAGATCACCTTGGCGGAATTTTGCTGGTCCTGGGCGGAGAGGGTTGCGGACGGGTTCCTCGGTCTGATGGCGAGCCATGAGTACCGCGGGCGACTCGTCGGCAATCGGGTTCGGCTGGCTGTGTCGGCGGCCTCGGCGTCAGGCAGTCGGCGGGCGGCCTGGCCAGGGATCCGCAACCACTATGGAGGCAGTCTGTGACCACGGGCGTTCCCACGCGCCTCGACACTCAGATCGAGGGCAGCATCACCAGCGCATCGGCGCGGGGCCTTGAGAAGATGGCAGCGCCAGGGCGGCCTCCCGAACAGGCGCGGCACGTCATCAAATACACCTCCGCGAGCTATGGTGGTCGCTATCCACCCGGCTCGAGAGCAGGCCCGGCCATCGGCCTCTATGTTTCCCCGAGCCCCGGCTTTACCTGGGGCACGGGCATCTACGCCTGCCCGGTCGCCTATCCCGTCTCCGGCGCCATCTATGGGCGCTGCGGCGTCGTGGCCGAACTGCCGCCGACCTCTTGCTGGCGGATCTTCGACGCTACGGACGCCGCCGTCGCGGCTCTGTACGTGCAGTGGGCGCAATTGCAGCCGCTTTATCCCATGCTGACCCTGACCGCTCACGCCAACTGGGCAAACCAGCTGCTGCGCAATCTCTTCAAGACCCGGTTCCGCATCGACGCGGTGGTGTTCCCACCGGACGAGTTCCATAACCGCTACACGCAGCGAAACCGAGACCGGTGGCTGGCGATCTCTGAATGGTCCGCTTCGGGGCTCCTCGCCAGCGGCGTGACCGCATCGCGCGCGCTGAACCCGAAGCTCACCGTTGTCCTGGCCGAGGAGTTCGAGCCGACCAAACTGGGGATTCGCCGCCAGGCGCTGATCGGCCCGACGTCGACCTGGAGCACCAAGTTTCCGACGGCAGCAGACGTGATCGCGGCCTATCGCAATTCAGATTTGTTGTGGGTGGACGCATGACTCGGGAAATCTTGCTGGCAAGGCGACTGCTGGAAGCCGTTGTCGATCCGGACGCGCCGCTGGCTGCGGTTGAGGCGGCGGGCGTGGAACTGGCCGAAGTGAGCCTGCGCCTGGGCCGGCCGGGCGGCCGCCTGCCCGTCGACACTTTCGAGGGACTGGCGGCGGAGGATCTGTCCCTGTCCGCTTGGCTGCTTCTGCTGGAGGGATGCGCCGCAGGCGAGCCGGAGATGCCGCACGCAATTCTGGAGGCTCTCTATCTGGGATACAGCGACGCTGCGCTGCGCTTCCGTCTCGTACAAGGCGCATTGGCCCATCCAGACACGCGCGAACGATATTCCGCGGCCCTCAAGTCCCAACCCGAGCCGGATAGCATCGAGTACCTGCCCGACTCCTGGCCCAGGCAGAGGCTGGCAGCCTTGGCAAACCTGGCCAAATCCGGGGAAGCCGAGGAAGCGATCGGCGTCGAACAGGCCCTCCAGGAGCTTGTGCTCTACCTGCTGCAGGATGGTTCGGACGCTGCTCGCGCCCTGGCCGCGGCTGCCGTGGCGCCGGACGACGCTTGGCGACGACCGGCACATGCGGTCGCAGCCCGTGTGGTCCGAACAGCCGACCCCGATCTTTCAGGCTACGGCCTGCCGTTCGGGAGGGCCCGCATCTAGACCCGCAAGGGTCATCCCGGCGCAGCCATCATTGCGGGAGCCGGCGACGGTGCAAAACCACCCGAGCGCTCTCGGATGCTGAGAAACATGGATCAAGAGGGCAAATCGGCCGCAGTGGCGCTCCCATGGGGAATCGAACCCCAGTTTTCGCCGTGAGAGGGCGACGTCCTGACCGCTAGACGATGGGAGCAGCGCGGCAAGGGCTGCTGTTTAATCGGGCTTCGGCCGCGCCGCAACTGCTTTTTGCGCAATCGCAGCAAGTTTCGCGAGGGCGCATCGACGATGCGCCCTCGCTGATGTGCAGCGGACCAGCGCTCGAAACCTGCGACGCGTCGCTCAGGCCGCCGCTTCAGCGAGCGCCGGATAGTCGGTATAGCCCTTCGCGTCGCCCCCATAGAAGGTCTCGACGACCGGCGTGTTCAGCGGCGCGTTGCGCCGCAGCCGCTCGACCAGATCGGGATTGGCGATGAACAGGCGGCCGAAGGCGATGGCGTCGGCCTCGCCATTCGCGATGGTCTCGATAGCCAACTCGCGGGTGGAGCCGTTATTGGCGATATAGGCGCCCTTGAAGGCCCGGCGCAGCGCGCCATAATCGAAGGGCAGGTAGTCGCGCGCCTCGCGCGTCGCGCCCTCGACGACATGGATGAAGGCGATGCCGACCTCGCTGAGCTTCGTCACCAGATGCGTGAACAGCGCCTGCGGATCGGAATCCCGGGCATCGTTGGCGGGGCTGACCGGCGAGATGCGGATGCCGACGCGCCCCTTCGGGAACACCTTGGAAACGGCTTCGACGACTTCCAGCGCGAAGCGGACGCGATTCTCGATCGAGCCGCCATAGGCGTCGGTGCGCGTGTTGGAATCGTCGCGCAGGAACTGGTCGATCAGATAGCCATGGGCGCCATGCAGCTCGATGCCGTCGAAGCCCGCCGCCTTGGCGTTCTCGGCCGCGGTGACGAAGGCGCCGATGATCGCCGGTATCTCGTCCAGCGCCAGCTCACGCGGCGGCGAGACGGAGGCAAAGCCGCTCTCGATATAGGTCTTGGTGTTGGCGACCAGCGCCGAGGGAGAAACCGGCGCCTGCCCGCCCGGCTGGAGCGAGACATGGCTGACCCGGCCGACATGCCAGAGCTGGGCGACGATCTTGCCGCCCTCGGCATGGACGGCATCCGTGATCGCCTTCCAGCCGGCGACCTGCTCGGCCGTATACATGCCGGGCGTCCAGACATAGCCCTGGCCCTGCTGCGAGACCTGCGTCCCTTCGGTGATGATCAGGCCGGCGCCGGCGCGCTGGCGATAATACTCGACATTGAGCGCGTTGGGGGCATCATTGCCGCGGGTGGCACGGTTGCGCGTCAGCGGCGCCATGACGATGCGATTCTTGACGGCGATGTCGCCGATGCTGAACGGCGTGAACAGCGCCGGGACGGTCGAATCTGGGTGGCTCATGGAATTGTCCTTGGAAACGCCAGACCGGATGGTGAGCGGGACGGTCGTCGCAATCGACGCCGTGACAAGCACGGCGGGCCGCGGGATCATCCATTGCCTATGTGGGTACCGCAGTGCGGTATGACAGGGTGACCGATGCTGCAGCCGCAAAACAAGAGCAATCGGCCTCGGAAGCAGCCGCTCGGGAGATGAGCGACCACCCGGCAACGACACGACGTAGAAAAATCTTCTCCACTCCCGTCACGTGGAACCCGATCCGGCATGGCGCCACACTGCTTCGCGCCGGCCTGCGCAGCGCCATCGGAATCGTCTACCCGCCCTCCTGCATCGCCTGCCAGGCCGCCACCGGCGAGGCGCAGGCTCTCTGCCCGGCCTGCTGGGGCGGGATCGGCTTCATCGAGCGACCTTTTTGCGAGCGACTGGGCACGCCTTTCGCGATCGATCTCGGCGACGGACTGGTCTCGCCCGCTGCGATCGCCGATCCCCCGGTCTTCGCCCGGGCTCGCGCCGTCTGCCGCTTCGACGGCACGGCGCGCGAGCTCGTTCATCGCCTGAAATATGGCGACCGCACCGACATCGCCTTGACGCTCGGCCGCATGATGGCGCAGGCCGGCCGCGAACTCCTGCCAGATGCCGATCTCCTGGTGCCGGTGCCGCTGCATCGCACAAGGCTGTGGACCCGGCGCTTCAACCAGGCGGCCGCGCTGGCGCAAATCGTGTCGCGACAGTCCGGCGTCCCGCTGGCACCGCTCGCCCTCGCCCGCGTCAAGCGCACGCGCCAGCAGGTCGGCCTGACGCGGGCCCAGCGCGCCGAGAACCTGCAGGGTGCCTTCAGAGTGCAGCCCAACATGAGGCCGCAGATCGAAGGCCGCCGCATCCTGCTCGTCGACGACGTCCTGACCACCGGCTCGACCGCCAACGCCGCCGCCCGCGCCCTGCTGCGGGCCGGCGCGAATGCGGTCGACGTCCTCACCTTCGCGAGGGTCGTCACGGACGGGTCGTGACGCACCGTGACGAACAGGTGACGACGCACTATATTGGGGTGCGCTGCAACAATGCCGGAAGCCGACATGCCTGCCGTCACGATCTACACCACCGCCTGGTGCCCCTACTGCATCGCGGCGAAATCGCTGCTGACGAAGAAGGGCGTCTCCTTCGACGAGATCGCCGTCGACGGCAAGCCTGACCTCCGCCAGGCCATGACTGCGCGCGCCGGCGGCCGGACCTCGGTGCCGCAGATCTTCATCGGCGAAAAGCATGTCGGCGGCTCCGACGACATCCATGCGCTCGACGCTCGCGGCGAACTCGACAAGTTGCTGGCCGCGTGAACCGCAGCGCAGCCGGCCATGCTCTTGAGAAGGCTGGTTGCGCTTGCGGCGCAATGGCCGGCACCTATCTCTACTGCCAGCTGCTCGCGGCAATGCCTGCCGCATGGTTGAGTTGACATGATCCGCTACGCATTGGTCTGCGACAACGCCCACGAATTCGAAAGCTGGTTCGCCAGTTCGTCGAGCTTCGAGGAGCAGGCGCGGCGCGGCCTCGTCACCTGCCCCGTCTGCGACAGCAGGCAGGTCGAGCGGGCCATCATGGCGCCGAACGTCACCCGCACCGATCGCGGCCCCCGCACCATCGAGGCGCCGCCCGAGGCATACCCCGTCGCGACGCCGGCCGCACCGGCCCCGGTAGCGCCCGCCGCCCTGATGGGTGAGCAGGAAATCGCGCTGCGCCAGATGCTGAGCGCGCTTCACAAGCACGTCGCCGAGAACGCCGAGCATGTCGGGCCGCGCTTTGCCGACGAGGCGCTGAAGATCCATCACGGCGAGAGCGACAGCCGCCCGATCTATGGCGAGGCCACGGCGGACGATGCCCGCATGCTGCATGAGGAAGGCGTCGAGTTCATGCCGCTGCCGCGCCTGCCAGGCACGAGCAACTGACCTCCCGATGATCAGGCTCGGCAATGACAGGTTGACCATCGAGATCGCCCTGCTCGGCGCCGAGCTGCAATCCGTCACGGATGCGAAGGGCCGGGACTGGCTCTGGAATGGCGATGCCGCGATCTGGGCCGGGCGCTCGCCCTTGCTTTTCCCGGTCATCGGCAAGCATCCGGACGGCAAGGCGCTGATCGACGGCAAGCGCTATCCGATCAAGAGCCATGGCGTCGCCCGCACCAGCGTGTTCGAGTTGATCGCGCAGGACGACGCATCCTGCACGCTGCGCCTGACCGACAATGACGAGACGCGGCAGGCCTATCCCTTCGCCTTCGCGCTCGACATGACCTATCGGCTCGACGGCGCGTCGCTCACCATGACCGCCAGCATCGCCAACACCGGCGACACGGTCATGCCCTTCTGCTTCGGCTATCACCCGGCCTTCCTCTGGCCGCTGCCCGAAAGCGGGGCCCTGCCGCACCGAATCCGTCTTGGCAATGGCGCGAGCCCTGCCCATCTGCGTCTCGGCCCTGACGGCCAGCGCGCGCCGGCCCTTCACCCCTCGGCCTTCGTCGATGGCGTATTGACGCTCGACCCCGCCCTGTTCGTCGAGGATGCGCTGATCATTCCGGAAGGCGCCGGCCACCATGCCTGGTATGGTGCGGATGGCCTGCCGGGCGTCGCGGTCGATTTCCCGACAATGCCGCATCTCGGCATCTGGACCAAGCCGAACGGCCCTTACATCTGCATTGAGCCCTGGCACGGCCTGCCCTCGCCCTCGGACCCTGACGAGCCGCTCGAGCGTCGCGCCGGCGTGATCCTGCTTGCGCCGGACGCCGCCAGGGAATTGCCGATGACTCTGACATTCGGCGTTCCCTGGCGCGGTTAGGGCTGTCTCAAGCGCTCATCCGAAGGTCGCAAGCGACTTCGCTGTCCCTCTGGCGTTATCCTCGCCGCAGTGCAACATTGAGATTGCTCTGAAAAGAGGGTGGAACGGCATGAACGCGATCGACCCCGCCGGCAGCAGGCGCGACCAACCCGCGCAGCGCGACAAGCAAGCCCCACGCGACAAGCCCTGGATCTTCCGGACCTATGCCGGGCATTCCGACGCCTCGGAATCGAACAAGCTCTATCGCAACAACCTGGCCAAGGGGCAGACCGGCCTGTCGGTCGCCTTCGACCTGCCGACGCAGACCGGCTACGATCCCGACCATGTGCTGTCGCGCGGCGAGGTCGGCAAGGTCGGCGTGCCGATCTCCCATCTCGGCGACATGCGGGCGCTGTTCGCCGATATCCCGCTCGCGCAGATGAACACCTCGATGACGATCAACGCGACGGCGGCCTGGCTGCTCTCGCTCTACATCGCGGTCGCCGACGAGCAGGGCGCGCCGCGCAACGCGCTGCAAGGCACGACCCAGCACGACCTCGTCAAGGAATACCTGTCGCGCGGCACCTATGTCTTCCCGCCGCGCCCCTCGATGCAGCTCACCACCGACATCGTCGTGTTCACGGCCCGCGAATTGCCGAAATGGAACCCGACCAATGTCTGCTCCTACCATCTGCAGGAGGCCGGCGCCTCGCCGGTGCAGGAGCTGTCCTTCGCGCTGGCGACCGCCATCGCCCTGCTGGATTCGATCCGGGCCCGGCCCGAGGTCTCGGCGGAGGAGTTCCCCGAGGTCGTCGGCCGCATCTCCTTCTTCGTCAATGCCGGCATGCGCTTCGTCACCGAGCTCTGCAAGATGCGGGCATTCGTCGAGCTCTGGGACGAGATCACGCTCGGCCGCTATGGCGTCGCGGACGAGGCGATGCGCCGCTTCCGTTATGGCGTGCAGGTTAATTCGCTGGGGCTGACCGAGCCGCAGCCGGAGAACAATGTCTACCGCATCCTGATCGAGATGCTGGCGGTGACGCTCTCCAAGAAGGCGCGCGCGCGGGCCGTGCAACTTCCGGCCTGGAACGAGGCACTCGGCCTGCCGCGCCCCTTCGACCAGCAATGGTCGCTGCGCATGCAGCAGGTCCTCGCCTACGAGACGGATCTGCTCGAATTCGGCGACATCTTCGACGGTTCGACCGTGATCGACGCTCGGGTCTCCGACCTCAAGGCCGCGGCTCTCGAGGAGCTCGCGAAGATCGACGACATGGGCGGCGCACTCGCCGCCATCGAGACCGGCTACATGAAGCAGGCGCTGGTCGAGAACGGCGCCCGTCGGATCGAGGCGATCGAGCGCGGCGAGCAGATCGTCATCGGCGTCAACAAGTTCACCAACAGCGAGCCCTCCCCGCTCTCGGCCGGCGAAGGCAATGTCGTCACCGTGCCGGACTCCGTCGAGTTGGAGGCGATCGGCCGCCTCAAGGCCTGGCGCTCGGCCCGCGATACGAAGGCGGCCGAAGCGGCGCTCGCCGAACTGGCCTCGGCCGCGAAGGAAGCCCGCAACGTCATGCCGGCCTCGATCGCCTGCGCCAAGGCGGGCGTCACCACCGGCGAATGGGCCCAGACCCTGCGCGAGATCTTCGGCGAATATCGCGCCCCGACCGGCGTCGATACGAACAAGCTCGGCGACAATTCCGACCTCGCAACGGTCAAGGCCGCTGTCGCAAGAGCCACCGAAAAACTTGGCCGCACGCCGCGCTTCCTCGTCGGCAAGCCCGGCCTCGACGGCCATTCCAACGGCGCCGAGCAGATCGCGGTGCGTGCTCGCGACGCCGGGATGGCGGTCAGCTATGGCGGCATCCGCCAGACGCCCGAGGAGATCGTCGCGCAGGCGCAGGAGACGAAAGCCGACATCATCGGGCTGTCGATCCTGTCCGGCTCGCATCTGCCGCTGGTGCGCGACGTCACGGCGCGGCTGCGCGTCGCCGGCATGGACGTGCCCGTCGTGGTCGGCGGCATCATCCCGCCCGACGACGAGAACGCGCTGCGCAACATGGGTGTCGCCGCGGTCTACACGCCGAAGAACTTCGAGCTGGACGGCATCATTGCCGATGTCGCCGGACTCGCCGCCAGGGGAGTGACCTGACCGCGCCCGGCTCAGTCGCCGCCGTCTCCGCCTCCGTCGCCATCGGACGACCAATCGGCACTCGACGAGCCCTGCCGCGACCGCCAGGCCCGGAAAAGCAGCGAGACGGCGATGATCCCCAGAAGCGTCAGCGTCGCGAGAATGCTGGTGAGATCCTCCATCGATCCGATCCTCGTCTCCCGGCGCGCTGATTCCGAACCGTCAGCCTGACACGCCGCCGCCTGCCTGGCGAGACCGCTTCGCCTTGCGTCACGGTGACAGGCGGCCGGCTCCTGCCTATTTTGCCGCCTCCTTTCCCGGATACCCCCGCTTGATCCTTCCCGACCTCCGCGACCACCAGGCGCTGCGCGACGCCTTCCGCTGGCAAATTCCGCAGCGCTACAACATCGCCTCCGATGTCTGCGACCGCTGGGCCGCCCTCGATCCGAACCGCACCGCGATCATCGAGGTCTCAGGCGACTGGCAGGTGACGCCGGTCAGCTTCGGGAGATTGCGCGACGACTCCAACCGTCTCGCCAACGCCTTGCGCGCCCGCGGCGTCGTGCAGGGTGATCGCATCGCGATCCTGCTGCCGCAGGGTCGCTGCGTCCTCACCGCCCATCTCGCCGCCTACAAGCTGGGAGCGATCGCGGTGCCGCTGGCGGCGCTGTTCGGCGTCGATGCGCTGGCTTACCGGCTGGGCGATTCCGGCGCGAAGATTCTGGTCACGGACGCAGCCGGCCTCGCCAAGACGCGGCAGATCGCCGAGCCGTTGCCCGAGTTGGCGCTGACCATCTCGATCGACGGCGCCGACGGCGGCGCCTTGGGCTGGGGCGCCCTGCTGGCCGAGGCCAGCCCGGATTTCGCCGCCGTCGATACGAGCCCCGACGACCCGGCGCTGATGATCTACACCTCCGGCACCACGGGGAACCCCAAGGGCGCGCTGCATGGTCATCGCGTCCTGCCCGGCCATCTGCCGGGCGTACAGATGCCGCACGAATTCATGCCGCAGCCGGGTGATCTCGCCTGGACGCCGGCCGACTGGGCCTGGGCCGGCGGGCTCCTCAACATGCTGCTGCCGGCGCTGCATTTCGGTGTCGCCGTCGTGGCGCGGCCGGTGACGCGCTTCGAGCCGGAAGAGGCCTTCCGCCTGATGGCGGACTTGCGGATTCGCAACGCCTTCGTGCCGCCGACCGCGCTGCGGATGCTGCGCAGCGTCGAGCGGCCGCGCGAGCGCTTTCGCTTCGACCTGCGCACCGTCGCCGCCGCAGGCGAGGCGCTCGGCGCCGAGACGCTGGCCTGGGGCCGCGAAGCACTCGGCCTCACCATCAACGAGGCCTATGGCCAGACCGAGTGCAACCTCGTCCTCGCCTCCTGCGCGAAGATCGGCGTCAGCCGGCCGGGCTCAATCGGCAAGGCGGTGCCCGGCCACGAGGTCGCGGTCATCCGCCCGGACGGTACGGTCTGCGATGCGGACGAGGAAGGCCAGATCGCGGTGCGCCGGCCCAACCCGGTGATGTTCCTCGGCTACTGGCGCAATCCGCAGGCCACGGCCGAGAAATTCATCGGCGACTGGATGAAGACCGGCGATCAGGCCGTGCAGGACCAGGATGGATATGTCCACTTCGTCGGCCGCGACGACGACGTCATCACCTCCTCGGGCTATCGCATCGGGCCCGGCGAAATCGAGGATTGCCTGTTGCGGCACGAGGCGGTCTCTCTGGCGGCCGTCGTCGGCAAGCCCGATGCGCTGCGCACCGAGATCGTCAAGGCCTTCGTGGTCCTCAAGCCCGGGCGCATCGGCACGCCGGAGCTCGCCACCGAGCTTCAGGGCTTCGTGCGACGCCGGCTCTCGGCCCATGAGTATCCGCGCGAGATCGCCTTCCGCGAGGAACTGCCCCTGACGACGACCGGCAAGATCATCAGGCGGCTCCTGCGCGCGGAGGCCTGACACGCGGAAGCCTGAACAGCGAGCCGCGCAACACCTCGCGGGCGCGGCCGGCGAGATCGCGCGGCTTGCGCGCGATATCCTGCGACAAATGCAGGTCGCCGAGCGAGAGTCTGCCTTCCCCGCTGGCAGCCAGGCCGTCAGGTCGCAGGATCAGCCGCATCGGCGCTGCCTCCTGCATCATCGCCAGCAGGACCCGCTCCGGCATAAGACGCGCGTGGACCTCCTCCTGTGCGCTCAGATAAAGCCAGCCGCGCGGCCCCCGGCCGAGCACGATCGCGCCGGCGACCGCCTGATCGTCGAGCATCAGCAGACCGATCCGGCACTGCCGGGCGCGGCCGAGGCCGCGCGTCATCGCCCGCAGGAAACCGACTTCGCGCGTATCCTGCAGCGTCGCCGCACCCGCCTGCGCACGCGGGCCCGACGCCTCCATCGCCAGGATGATCTCGACGGCATCGCGCAAGCCGGCTTGCGTCCGCGGCTCGACCAGCGTCAGCTTGCCACGCCGCGCCAGAGCTTCCCGCGCGGCCTCCGCCTGCGCCGATAACGTGGGAGCCGCGGAAGCGACAAGCGCCGGGCGGCGATTCGCGGTCAGGCCCGAGCGCCCGGCGGCGTCTCGCAGCGCCGATGCCAGTTCGCCATCCAGGTCGATCGAACGCAGGATCAGCCCGTGTCCGCCGATCACGTCCCGGCTACGCGGGTTCAGCACCGCTTCGATCACTGCGCCGGCCTGCTGCCTGTCGAGCAGCGGCGCGCCGCTGAAGACGCGCCGGTCGGACAAGCCGATCAGTGCATCCGGAACGAACAGGCCGCTGCGGCGGCAGCACGGAATCAGCCCGACCAGTCGGCGGCGCGCTTCGCCCGAGCCGCCCTGCCAGGCCAGGATCACGACCACATCGCGGAATGAGATAAGATGCTGCGCAGCCGCCAGGGCAAATCCCGGCTCGAGGAAGGGGTTCGCCTCCAGCGCCCGTCCGGCGAGCTGGCTCCAGGCTTCGGCGATGTCGGCGCAGGCTGCGAGTGGGCGGGCCTCGATCGTGATCGGCGCATCGGATCGCGGCGCCGGAGCGTAGCCGGTGCCAACTCCGGCACTGCCCGCCGGGGCGCCTCTCAAAGCCATGATCCGGTTCATCCGACCCTGCCTTCCTGCGCTGGATCGATCTGGCGCGAGGCTGTGCCAGAATGGCGAGCCGAGACCTGCGCGTCGAACGATCGGAACGCAGGCTTCAAGAACGGGGCCGGGCAGGATGTCTCAGGCGGAGGCAACCGCGCGGCCGGGGCTCTTCCCGGCCTGGCCGAGAAAGGCCTGCCACAGCCGCTGGACGACCGCCTCCTCGACGTCCTTCACGATGAGGACGAGGCGCGAGCGCCGGTCGCCATCCGGCCAGGACTCGAGAATGACGGGCGGGTGCAGGATCTGCTGCACGGCATGCAGCAGGAGCGGCCGGTCGGGATGCTCCGCCACCTGCACCAGCCCCTTCATGCGCAGCAGCTTGGGCCCGTGGACCGAGCGCAGCAGCGTCCAGAACAGATCCACGGTCGCCTGCTGGATCAGCGTATCGGCCGTCAGGGCGAAGGCACGGATGCTGGCATCGTGCCGGTTGACGTCATGATGCGCGTGGCCGTGGTCGTGATCGCCATGATCATGATGAGGATGCTCGTGGTGGTCATGGTGATGATCATGGCCGCCATGCGCGTGGCCGCTGCCCGGCAGCGTCTCGCGCGCCAGCCACTGGCCGATCTCGGCAGGCCGCCGGGCGAGGTCATAGAGTCCCGCGCCGAACAGTGACGAGGCCGCCGCTTCCGGTCCGAGCAGGGCAACGCCCGGATTGAGCAGGGCCAACCGCTGCCGCAGCGGGGCGAGTTCGGCGAGGTTCGGCACGAGATCCGCCTTCGTCAGCACGAGCCGATCCGCCGCCACGACCTGCTTGCGCGCCTCCTCATGCGCGTCGAGCGTCGCCATGGCGTTGACCGCATCGACCAGCGTCACCACACCGTCGAGCCGGAAGCGCATCGCCAGATAAGGGTGGTTGATCAGCACGTTCAGAATCGGCGCCGGGTCGGCAAGGCCGGTCGTCTCGATAACGACGCGGCTGAACGGGCTGATCCGGCCATTGTCGCGCCGGCGCAGCAAGTCTTCCATGGTGACGATGAGATCGTCGCGGATGGTGCAGCACAGGCAGCCCGAATCCAGCAGGATCATGCCGTCCTCGACGCCCTCGATCAGGAGGTGATCGAGGCCGACCTCGCCGAATTCGTTGACGATGACGACCGTCTGGCCGAGCGCCGGGTCCTTCAGCAGGCGGTTGAGCAGCGTCGTCTTGCCTGCCCCGAGAAAGCCGGTCAGCAGGGTCAGCGGCAGCGGTTCGGGGCGGACCGGCGGGCTCGTCATGGTCGTCACGCTCTGCGTCAGGCTGGCGCGGGCGCGCGCCGCATTTGTTCTAGTGTTACATTAATCACCAGCGTCGCGACGACAAGGGCGCAGCCTGCATATTGCAGAGGCGCCAGGCGTTCGCCCAGCACCACCGCCGCGATCAGCACGGCGCAGACGGGCTCCGCGCAGAAGGCAAGGCCCGCCGCGCCGGGCGAGATCCGGGTCAGCGCGATCACCTGGAGCAGAAAGCCGAGGAGATAGCCGCCGATCGTCACCGCGGCGGCGATCGGCGCCAGAGCGAAGGCGCCGGGTGGCAGGAAACCGCCGGTGATCGCCAGGATCAGCGCCGTCACCGGCAGGATCAGCAGATGCGACCAGAACAGCCGCGCCGACAGTGCCGTGCGGGAGAGCGCAGCGCCGGCGAAGAACTGCGTTGCGGCGGCGAGGCTCGCGAAGAGCGCCAGCGCCAGACCGCGCGGGTCCAGCCCGTGCATGTCCGGCCCCACCACCATCGCGACGCCGACGAAGGCCGCGCAAGCCGCCGCCAGCCGCTCCGGCCGGAACCGCATGCCGGTAACGAAAGGCTCGGCTAGCACGATCAGCACCGGATAGGTGAAGAACACCACCGCGGCGACCGTGACGGGCAGGAAGGCGACAGAGGAGAGATAGGCGGAGCCGACCAGCGCGCTGGTCACGCCGAACAGCAGCATCGCCCGTCGCTCGTCGCGTGGCACGGCGAGCGGCGCCCGCCAGATCGCGACCGCGGCCCCGACCAGCGCGAGCATGATGAAGACGCGGTAGAACACCAGCAGTGGGCCGTTGAGGCCCGCCTGGCCGGCGATCTGCGCGCTGATGATGTTGGTGCCATAGGCGCCGGCGGCAGCCAGCGCCATCAGCATGCCCTGCCGACTGGCGGAAGAGCCGGGATCGGCGATCAAGGGATCACGCTCAGGCGTCGTCGTTCGGCTTGGACTCGTTCGGTTTGGCCTTGCCCTTCGGCTTGACCTGCGGCTTGGCGGGCTGCGGCTTGGCCGCCGCCTGTGCCGGCTTCTTCTCGCCAGCCTTGGTTTGGCCTGCCTGGGACTTGGCCGCTTCGGTCTTGGGCTTCACCAGCAGCGGCTTGGCCGGCGGGCGGGCGGGCGGCTTGATCGCGGCAGCGGCGCCCGGCCGAAGGCTGGCGGCCGTCGCAGCGCCCGGCTGGAGCGCGCCCTGGAGACGCATCGGGCCGCCCGGCTGCGCCTTCTCGGGCTCGCTCGGCGCGAAGGCCGTGGTCGAACCCGGAATGGCGCCATTGCCGGAGGCCGTCCGTCCGCGATCGGCAAAGAGCCCGCCGGTCTGGCTGCCGAACAGGCCGGCGGTCACGGGCGCCGACGGCGTAACGACCGGCGTCGCGCCGCGCGCAACGCGGCTGTCCGCCCCGCTGGAGACATTGGCTGCCAGCGGCGCCGAGGCCGAGCCGGGCGTGCGGCCGAAGGCGACCGGCACGGGCGCCGTCTGGGCACGCGGGCCGAGCGAGACGCGGCCCGAGGGCGAACGGCTCAGCATCGAGCTGCTGGCATAGCTCAAAGCGGATGCGGTGGCGAAGCGCCCGCCATCCTCGGCATTGCCGCCGACATTCGGGGCCTGGGCCGCGATCGGGCCAGAGACGTCCGCGTCGTCGGCGAGCGCGGCGCCACCGCCCTTGCGGCGGACGTCGTCGCAGATGTTGAAAGCGCGGCCGCCCTGTGAGGGTATCGAGGCGAGCGAATAGCCGCCGCCCCATTTCGAGAAGCCGTCATCCAGCAGCTGCGCCGCCTTGACGGTGCGCTCGGTGCCGGACAATGCCCCGAGCACCACCGCTATCAGGGTCCGGCCACCGCGCGTCGCGGTCGCCACGACATTGAAGCCAGAGGCGCAGACGAAGCCGGTCTTCATGCCGCCGATGCCGGAATAGCGGCCGACGAGACCATTGGTATTGTTCAGCACCTGCTTGCCGAGCTGGACGGAAGCCGTGTTCCAGTAATCCGAGTAATCCGGGAACTCGCGCATCAGCGCCATGGCGAGGATGGCGAGGTCGCGGGCGCTGACCTGCTGGTCCGGATCGTGCCAGCCATTGGGATTGGTGAAATGAGTGCTGCTCATGCCGAGCCGCGCAGCCTCGGCGTTCATCATGTCGACGAATGTCTCGACATCGCCGCCGACGCCCTCGGCGATCACATAGGCGATGTCGTTGGCCGACTTCACCATCATGATGCGCAAGGCGTTGTCGAGCGTCACCTCCTGGCCAGCCTTGATATAGACCTTGACGCGCGGCTGGCTCGCCGCCCGCTTCGAGGCGGGGATCGCCGTCTGGAGGCCGAGGCGCCCCTCGCGCACGGCCTTCAGCGCCAGATAGGCGGTCATCATCTTGGTCGTGGAGGCCGGATGCCAGGGCTGGCCGGCGTTCTCAGCGGACAAAACCGCGCCGCTCGACGCGTCGATCACGAGGCTGGTGCCGGCATATGCCGGCCCGGTGAGGGCGAGCCCGCAGACGAGGGCTGCGGTAAAGCGGGAGGCGATCATCGGGCGGGTCTTGAACCTGTCTTACGAGGGTTGAAGGCGCAGGGTTTCAACGCGACGCATGCGGCATTTTCGAGACGGCCGGGCAAGTTCGGCCCGCCCACAGATGCATACCTACCCCCAGCGGAGCGATTTGCCTAGTCGCCGGCAAGAGTTCACAAGCCCCTGACGATTCCGATACCGTCCTCGACCGACCGGACTTAGCAGCGTGAGCCTCGCCCTCCTCTGGATTCCCGCGACCATCGCGGCCTCGCTGCTGCAGACGGCCCGAAACCTGACACAGCGCTCGCTGACGCAGATCATCGGTGTCGTCGGCGCGACGCAGGTGCGCTTCCTCTTCGGCCTGCCCTTCGCGCTGATCTTCCTCGCCATCGTCTGCCTGGTGGCCGGCCGCCTGCCGCCGCAGATCGGTACCGCCGCCTTCGGCTACACAATCGCCGGCGCGCTGACCCAGATCGCGGCGACCGGGCTGATGCTGGCTGCTATGCGCGAACGCTCCTTCGCCGTGACCACCGCCTACACCAAGACCGAACCCGTGCAGGTCGCGATCTTTGGCGCCTTGCTGCTGGGCGATGCGCTCACTCTCACCAAATTCGCAGCGATCCTGATCGCGACCGCCGGCGTCGTGCTGGTCTCCTGGAAGCCCGGCGAGAAGCTCACCCGCGCCGGCCTGCGCCCGGCTGTTCTCGGCGTTGGGGCCGGCGCCTTCTTCGCGCTCTCGGCGATCGGCTATCGCGGCGCGATCCAGGCGCTGCCCGAGGGCGGCTTCTTCATCCGCGCCACCACCATTCTGGCGCTCGGACTCTTCCTGCAGACGCTGATCCTAACGCTCTACATGCTCAGCGCGAACCGGCCGGCGCTGATATCGAGCCTGCGCAACTGGCGAAAATCACTCTCGGCCGGCTTCCTCGGCGCGGCGGCCTCGCAGTTCTGGTTCATCGGCTTTTCGCTGACCAGCGCCGCCAATGTCCGCACACTCGCGCTGATCGAGGTGCCGCTGGCCCAGATCGCCTCTCGCCGGATCTTCTCGGAAGGCACCAGCCGGCGCGAGATGGCGGGCATGGCGATGATCGTCTTCGGGGTCGGCCTGCTGCTGACGACAGCGCTGTGAGCGCTCGCGTTCCGCATCATGGTCCCTCCTTCCGTGCACGGCCGGAATGCACGACTGCCCGCTTGCAGGCCAGGGTCCGCAGGCGCAATTAGAGGGCAAAGTCGGACAACGTCGAAATCGATATGGGAGAAATGCCATGAGCGCTGCGATCGTCGGTTGGGCCCACACGCCGTTCGGCAAGCAGGATGCGGAAACGATCGAGAGCCTGATCGTCCGGGTCACGACTGATGCGCTGGTCGATGCCGGCATCACCGCCGACCAGGTCGACGAGATCGTGCTCGGCCATTTCAACGCCGGCTTCTCCGCCCAGGACTTCACCGCCTCGCTCGTGCTCCAGGCCGATCCGGCGCTGCGTTTCAAGCCGGCGACCCGTGTCGAGAACGCCTGCGCCACCGGCTCCGCCGCGGTGCATCAGGGCGTCCGCGCGATCAAGGCAGGCGCCGCGAAGATCGTCCTCGTCGTCGGCGTCGAGCAGATGACCACCACGCCTGGGCCCGAGATCGGCAAGAACCTGCTCAAGGCCTCCTATCTCCCCGAGGAAGGCCACGTCCAGGGCGGCTTCGCCGGCGTCTTCGGCGGGATCGCCGCCGCCTATTTCCAGCGCCATGGCGACCAGTCGGACGCGCTCGCGATGATCGCGGCCAAGAACCACAAGAACGGCGTCGACAACCCCTATGCCCAGATGCGCAAGGATCTCGGCTACGCCTTCTGTCGCGAAGAGAGCGAGAAGAATCCCTTTGTCGCCGGCCCGCTGAAGCGCACCGACTGCTCGCTCGTTTCCGACGGCGCCGCCGCGATCGTGCTGGCCGATGAGGAGACCGCGCTCGGCATGCGCCGCGCCGTCGGCTTCCGCGGCATGTCCCATGTCCAGGATTTCCTGCCGGTCTCGAAGCGCGACATCCTGAAGTTCGAAGGCGGGGCGCTGGCCTGGCAGAAGGCCCTCGGCGCAGCCGGCGTCACGCTCGACGATCTCTCCTTCGTCGAGACCCATGACTGCTTCACCATCGCCGAACTGATCGAGTACGAGGCGATGGGGCTGACCAAGGAAGGCGACGGCGCGCGCGCCATCAAGGAAGGCTGGACGCAGAAGGACGGCAAGCTGCCGGTCAACGTCTCCGGTGGCCTCAAGGCCAAGGGCCATCCGATCGGCGCGACCGGCGTCTCGATGCATGTGCTCAGCGCCATGCAGCTCGTCGGCGAGGCGCCCG
>DATDBB010000030.1:0-17996 GCA_036525085.1 Allobosea sp. | reverse complement strand
TCCAGCGCCCGCAGCGTATCGACGTCGAGATCGTTGGTCGGCTCGTCGAGCAGGAGAACGTTGGAGCCCGCCTTGAGCATCTTGGCGAGATGCACCCGGTTGCGCTCGCCGCCCGAGAGCGAGCCGACCTTCTTCTGCTGGTCGCCGCCCTTGAAGTTGAAGGTCGAGCAATAGGCCCGCGAATTGATCTCCCGCTTGCCGAGATAGATGATGTCGTTGCCGCCCGAGATCTCCTCCCAGACATTCTTCTTGTCGTCGAGCGAGTCGCGGCTCTGGTCGACATAGCCGAGCGTCACGCTCTCGCCGATCTTGATCGTGCCGGAATCGGGCTTGTCCTGCCCGGTGATCATCCGGAACAGCGTCGTCTTGCCGGCGCCGTTGGGGCCGATCACGCCGACGATGCCGCCCGGCGGCAGCTTGAAGCTGAGGCCGTCAATCAGAAGCTTGTCCTGGAAGCCCTTGGAGAGATCCTCGAAGTCGACGACGTTGTTGCCGAGACGCTCGGCGATCGGGATGATGATCTGCGCGGTGTCCGGCCCCTTGTTGTTGGCCTTCTGGACGAGCTCGTCATAGCGCTGGATGCGCGCCTTGCTCTTGGCCTGGCGCGCCTTGGGCGAGGCGAGAACCCATTCCTGCTCGCGCTCCAGCGTCTTCTGCCGGGCAACGTCCTCGCGGCCTTCCTGGGCGAGGCGCTTCTGCTTCTGCACCGACCAGGCCGAGTAGTTGCCCTCGTAGGGGATGCCCTGGCCGCGATCGAGCTCGAGAATCCAGCTCGTGACGTTGTCGAGGAAGTAGCGATCGTGGGTGACGATCAGGATCGCGCCCGGATAAGTCCGTAAGTGACCTTCGAGCCAGGCGGTGGTCTCGGCGTCGAGATGGTTGGTCGGCTCGTCGAGCAGCAGCAATTCCGGCTGTTCCAGCAGGAGCTTGCACAGGGCGACGCGGCGCCGCTCGCCGCCTGAAAGCTTCGAGACCTCCCAGTCGTCCGGCGGGCAACCCAGGGCCTCCATCGCCTGCTCCACCTTGGAATCGAGATCCCACAGGCCCTTGGCCTCGATCTCGTCCTGAAGCGCCGTCATCTCGTCGGCGGTCTCGTCGGAATAGTTCATCGCGAGCTCGTTGTAGCGATCCATGATCGCCTTCTGTGGCGCGACGCCGAGCATGACGTTGTCGCGGACATTCAGCGTCTCGTCGAGCTTGGGCTCCTGCGGCAGGTAGCCGACGCGCGCCCCCTCGGCGACCCAGGCCTCGCCGGTCCACTCCTTGTCGAAGCCGGCCATGATCTTGAGCAGCGTGGATTTACCGGCGCCGTTGACGCCGAGCACGCCGATCTTCGCATCCGGATAGAAGGAGAGATGGATGTTGTTGAGGACCTGCTTGCCGCCCGGATAGGTCTTCGACAGGCCGCGCATATGGTAGATGAACTGACGGGACATAAGGGTGCGGGCTCCGCTTTCCGGCTGGCATTCGGATCGTGAGGGGAAATCTGCCGGGTAGATAGGCGACGGGGCCGCGGAAGGCAATGCGAGCCGAAGGCGAAGCACGTTCGAACGAAACAACCCATGATTGCATTATCGGCGCCGCCACATCAAAATGCGACATAGTCCCGCTCGGGACAGGAGGCGATGCGATGGCTGAAACGAGCAAGCCGAGGGGGTCGAAGGGGCGGCGCGTCAAGGAGCCGGAGAGCCCTGCAGGGTCCGCAGAAACAGAGATCGTCAGCGAAGCCCTTCGATCCTTCGGTGCAACGAGGTCGAGTGCAGGTGACAGCCCATCCACGAGCAGCACCGGGCCGACCGGGATGTCGAGCTGGTTTCCATCCTCCATTTTCGGGTCGGAAGGGACCTCCGTGCCGCGCTCGCCCCTTTCGCAGGCAGAACATCGGGCCGCTTTGGAGCAGAAGGCGCCAGAGTCGGAGAAGGTGAGCGAGCCAGCGCCGACACCGGAACGAACCTCGCCCCCGGAGCGGCCCAAGCGAGCGGCTCGCAAACCTAAGCCGCGGCCGTCGCCCGGATCGGGCGCCGGCGCCCCTCCGCCAGTTGCCGGACGAGCATCGGCTTCCCTAACGATGCGGCTGTCCGATGCGCTGGCGCTGGCTCGTTCCGATGCGGCGCGCGCTATTCTTCACCACGCCGCCCAGCGCGCCATTCAACGCGATGGCGAAGCCGAGCCCAGCATCGGCCTGCTGCTCATGCTGCAGGGCGCTCTCGCAGCGGGCCTCCAGATGCCTGCAGGGCGGGAGTCGACCCCGCGCTGGCTGGTGGATTTCGTGGTGGCGCGGGGCCTTTCGGCCTCGGATATCGCGTCGGTCAGAGCACCTGCAAAACCGACGCCTGCCAGCGGCGAAATTCTGCTTCGCCCTGCCGCCGCCACGGCCATCCACATGGCTCAAGTTCTGGCGGCCGCCACGGTCAATCGGCGCGGCTTCGATGCGCGCCATCTGGTAGTGGCCGCGCTTGACTGTCCGGATGTGTCCGCCGCGCACCAGATGCGGCTGGACTTCGCCGCCCTGGGTCTCGATCTCGCCGAGCTGCGCGACGCGTTGATCGCGCGCATCATCAGGACGCCGGAGAAGGGAGAGGATGTCGCACTCTGGGAGCAACTGCGCACGTCCGCCTCCGCAGCCTGGAGCCGGATCATTCCACAGCTCGGTTCAAGCGTTGACGCCGCCGCAGCAACAGCTGGTCCCGCTGCAGCAACAACGGTTTCAGGCTTCCATGCCGATCGCGCGACGATCGGCCCTACCGACCCGCTCGGCATTGGCGCCGATGTCTCCGCCTTCGCGCGGCTGATCTGTCTTGAAGAGGCCAGGCCGCCTCTGTCCATCGGACTGTTCGGCGAATGGGGGTCCGGCAAGTCGTGCTTCATGGAAGGGCTGCAGGGCGAGATCACTGCGCTGACCCGCAAGGAACGCTCCTCGCGCCGGGCCGAAGCGGAAGCGGAAGCGTCGCCCGGCTCTTCGGCGGCCCCGAAACCCAGCCCTCGCTTCGTCCAGAACGTCGTGCAGATCCGCTTCAATGCCTGGCACTACGCCGACGCCAATCTCTGGGCCAGCCTGACCGCCGAGTTTTTCGAACAGTTGCGGGCAGGCGGCGTCGATCGTCAGGGCCACGTCGTTCATGCGCGACTGGTCGAACGCGTCAATGCTCACGTCCATAATTTGACGAGTACGATCAGTGCCACGCGTGAAGCTCTCGGCGACAGCGAACGCAAGCTTGCCGAGGCACAGAAGGTTCGTGACAACGCTGTCGAAGCGGTCGAGAGGGCGCAGAACGAGGCCCTCTCCCAGACATTGGTCGACGAGATCGGTAGCGCCTATGCGCAACACAAGCAGGATTTGTTCGAGATCGGCCGCCGCGCCTATCAGGACGACGTCACCAAAGGCATCGACGACTTCATCGCCGTTGCAAAGGACGTGCAGACCCTGGGCGGCCAGTTTACAACCGTGCTCAGCGTGGTGAAGGCTCGCGGCTGGCGCCTCGGCCTCATGACTCTCGGAGTCCTTATCGCTCTAGTCGCGCTTGCGAGCCTGGCCTTGATCGACAAGACGCCCGCGACGAGCTTCCTGACCTGGATCGATTTTTGGGGTTTGCTGGTAGGGGTCGCGTCTGCTTCAGCGGCTTTGCTGCCGGCCATCCGCATCGTCGGTGGTTTGATGAAAAGCACGGCCGGGTTCGCAGAAAAACTCGACAGCGTCACAAAGGACAAGCTGAAGCAGGTACTAGCAAGCGAAGTACAGCTGAAGGAAGCAGCCGCCGAGGCCAAGGCTCGCCGCGAGGCGGTAGAGCGCGCGCAGAAGGCGCTCGCTCGCTATGTCGATCCTGCTAGCGCCTCGAATCCGCCACGCTTGCTCCGCTACGTCCTCGAAGATGACCCCGAGACCCGGGTTTTTGACTCTCATATCGGTCTGATCAGTCGAGCACGACGCCTATTCCAATCGGTCGACGAAATCGTCAAGGAACAGCGCGAAAAGCGGAAAGCAGGTGAGCAGGGCGACATCGACGTTCCCGACCGCATCGTCCTCTACATCGACGACCTCGACCGCTGCACGCATGCGCAGGTCTATGACGTGCTGCAGGCGATCCACTTGCTGCTCGCTTTCGAGCTTTTCGTCGTGGTCGTCGGCGTCGACGTCCGCTGGGTCGAGGAGGCCGTGGCCCGCCAGTTCGCGCCGGCGCCAACGGAACGATCCACGACCGCGACGCAGGAAGAGCGCGAGGTCGACAGGCGCAAGCGCGCCATCGAGTATCTGGAGAAGATCTTCCAGCTTCCCTTCTGGCTGCGCGCCCTCTCGACCGCAGGCGAAGCCGGCGGCAGCTACGGCGCCTATGTGAAGGACCTGCTGCAAGGGAATCTCCAAGTGCCGGAAGACACGGAAGCCCCCTTCGCCGCGAAACGAGGCGAGTTGGCTTTCAAGACCTCCATGGGACCGGAAGGCGACGACGCGGCCGAGCCACTCTCCGAGGACGCCAGCGCGCCCGAGGCAGCCACAGTGGAAGAGCTGGCTTCGATCGACCAGGCACTCGCGACCATCCGCCTGACGCAGCCGGAAGTCGACTTCCTCGCCAGTCCCGAAATCGGCGCAATCGCCGCCAAAAGCCCGCGCGCGGTCAAGCGACTGATCAATGTCTACCGCATCATCCGGGCACGCATGAGCGAAGCGGAACTGGCGGAATTCCTAGGAACAAACGACAATCCGCCAACTTGGCCGGTAGCGGTGTTTCTCGCGGCCGTCGAATGCGGGCAGCCAGTGGACGTTGCGGACGCCTGGTACGAAGGACTTGCCGGGATTGATCAGGGGCACACGCTGGCGGAACTAGCGCCGGACGATGATCCTACAGTTCCGAATATCCTCATCGAACCAAACCTTTACCCTGGATATTCGGCGAAGGCTTACAAATCCATCGAGAGTGCTCGCTTCAAACTCAAACGCCTCAAGCATATCGCTACAACCATCGAGCTACACCGCGGAGGCGTAAGCGTTAACGTAGCGGACATGCTCGCCATGGCGCGCATCGTGCGCCGCTACTCCTTCAACCGTTACCACTGACGTCTCGACGCACCGCACCTTGCAGCGCGCTTCCTGATCGGTGCGCGCCGGCGATGGCTGATGCGGCGCCATCGATGGCCGTTGGCAAGATCGGCTGCCTCTCGCACGTCGCCGATCGGAACCGCCACGTTGCCCGACCACGGCGATTGCACCGGCGCGGCCAGCCTGAATAATGGCTCCTGTCGCAACGGTTCGAGGCAAGTCCGACGTGTCCGATCAAGACGGCAAGCCGCCGATCGAATTGAGGCTGCGTGACAGCGCCCAGCTCTTCAACACGCTCGATCCCTTCCCCTTCCGCGAGGGCGACATCGATGCCGATGCCGAGCGCTATATCGTCGAATGGGCGCAGGAACTGCCCAAGGACGAGCCGATCGCGATCGTCATCCATCTCCAGTCGCCGGAAACGCCGGGCAAGCCCGGCCCGGATCTGGCGACGGCGCTGACGGACTGGTTCGCGGCGAAGGCGCGCGCCGAAACCCAGGCCCTGCGCGAACTCTTCCGCGACGGCCGCCTCGCCTTCCTGATCGGCTTCGCCGGGCTCGGCATCTGCCTCTTCCTGAGCTTTGTGCTGACCCAGCGTTTCGAGGGCGGCTTCGCCCGCATTTTCCAGGAAAGCCTCATCATTGTCGGCTGGGTCGTGATCTGGCGGCCGGCCGAGATGTTTCTCTACGACTGGCTTCCGCTCGTGCGTCGCCGACGGCTGTTCAAGCGCCTCGCCCATGCCAGGGTCACGGTGAGTCCGGCGCCGCGCACGCCATCATGACGCGAGGGCCGATGGGACGGAGTTAGCTGAACACTGTATGCAGTATATCTTGAGGCTCACCTGAAAGCTGTCTAGTCTCCCCTCAGGACCGCCTGCTCTGAAGTGCGGCCAATCCCTGGGGAGGGAACATGAAAGCCATCATGAAGGCCGCGCTCGGCGCGGCGGCAATGTTGTTCGTCGCCGGCCCGTCCTGGGCCTTTCCGGACCGCCCGGTCCAGTTGATCGTGCCCTGGGCCGCCGGCGGCGGCATGGATGCGGTGATGCGGATTTTCGCGGCCGGCTACGAGGCGGAGCTGAAGCAGCCGGTCAACGTCGTCAACCGCACCGGCGGCGGCGGCCTCACCGGCCATACCGCGATCGCGAACGCCACGCCGGACGGCTACACCGTAGGCGGGATCAGCCCGGAGATTTCCTTCTTCAAGACCCTCGGCCTCGGCGACATCACCATCGACAGCGTCGATTCCTTCTCGCGCGTCTCGCTCATCCCCGCCGGCGTCACCGTCAAGGCCGACAGCCCCCTGAGGACGGCGGCCGACTACATCAAGGCGGTCAAGGACAATCCCAAGGGCACGTTCATGGCCTCGGGCACGGGCGTTGGCGGCTCTTGGCATATCGCCTCGGGCGGATTGCTCAAGGCTGCGGGCCTTGCCCCCGATACGGTGCGGTGGGTGCCGAGCAATGGCGGAGCGCCGGCCCTGCAGGATCTGGCCTCCGGCGGCATAAGCGTCTTCACCGGCTCGCCGATCGAGGCCAAGGCGATGCTCGACGCCGGCCGCGTCCGCACCATCCTCCTGATGACCGAGGAGCGCCACCCCAACTTCCCGGATGTGCCCAGCGCCAAGGAGGCCGGGCTCGACTGGACCTACCAGAACTGGTTCGCGCTTGCCGCGCCCAAGGGCGTGCCGGCGGACCGGCGCAAGATCCTGTTCGAGGCGGCCGAGCGCACCATGCAGCGGCCGGAAGTGCGCAAGGCGATGGCCGATCGGGGCATCACCCCGGTCTGGGACAAGCCCGGCGAGTTCGCGGCCTATGCCAAGAGCTTTACCGAGCGCGGCAACGGCGTGCTCAAGGACCTTGGCCTCGCCAAGCAGTAGGCAGGCATCAAACAGGGGCGTTTTCACAAACGCGACATCGCCTCGCCGCCACGCTTCCCTTCGGCCCGGACCATGCATCAGACTGGCCGGGTCGAAGATCGAGGAGGTAGGGATGCGACGAGAGACGTCCGCGAGAGCCTTCCGGCTCGGCCTTGTCGCCCTGCTGGCCGCTTGGCTCGCCTCGGCCCCCGCCAGCGCCCAGTCCGACGAGCCGGGCTGCCGCCCCGACATGGCCTCGCTGCGTTTGCCGATCCAGCGCGTCAATCTCACTTTGCCCGATCTTGCTTTGCCCAATCTTACTTGGGCCAATCTTACTTGGGCCAATCTCGCGAAGGACGAGGTCCGCCTCACCTTCGTCGGCCACGCCACCTTCCTGATCGAGACGCCGGCCGGCGTGAAGGTCGCGACCGACTACAACGACTATGTCCGGCCGCAGGCGACGCCGGATATCGCCACGATGAACAAGGCGCATTCGACCCACAATTCGCGCAATCCCGATCCCGCCATCAAGCAGGTCCTGCCCGGCTGGGATCCGACGGGCGCCGGCGCGGCGAAGCACGACATCACCATGGGCGATCTGCGCGTGCGCAACGTGCCGACCAATATCCGCTCCTATTCGGGCTCGACCGACTTCGACGGCAATTCGATGTTCGTCTTCGAGATCGGCGAACTCTGCATCGCCCATCTCGGCCATCTCCACCACCCGCTGGAGCCCGGCCATCTGCGCGCGCTCGGGCGCGTCGATGTCGTGCTCTTCCCGGTCGATGGCAGCTACACGCTCGACCAGGAGGGCATGCTCGACGTGCTGAAATCGCTGCAGGCGCGGGTGATGATCCCGATGCACTTCTTCGGCGGCGGCACGCTGAACCGCTTCCTCGCCCGCTCGCAGGACCTCTGGCCGGTCGAGCGCCGCGAACAGCCGGTGATCACGGTGACGAAGGCGGGCCTGCCCGCGAAGCCGACCGTGATCGTCCTGCCCGGACACTGACGCCGCTCGCAGCGGAGTGCCCGCTGCCGCGTTAAGCTCCCGGTCAGGCTGATCGCAGGCTTCCGTTGCGACAGCCGGGGACATCGGCATTCTGGCAGGCCTCCGATCGTCCATCAGGAAGCTCCGCGATGAAACGCGCGCTCGTGATCGCCTGCCTGTCGACCGCCCTCCTGCTGCCCGCCAGCGCCGAGGCCGCCAAGATGCGGTTCGGCGGCAAAAGCGATGGTACGAGCAGTTCCAAACCCTCGGCCGAGACCTCCGCCTCCGGCGGCACGAGCCGAAGCCTCGTGGTCGTGCCAGGGATCACCGCAGGAAAGGCGAAGGCCGGGGAGCAGACCCCGACACGCGTACCCTTCCCGCCCGCAACGACAGCGCAGGCAGAGCCCGCGCCGACCTTGATGAAGCTCACCGTGAATGACGGCGCGAAAATCTGGTGCCGCAGCGAGGTCGTCGTCGGCGGCTTCTGCGTGCTCAACTAGGCCGCAGCCGCTCGCGATCAGAAATCGCCGACATCGTCGGGCACGTTGCCCACGACCCGGCCGGCCGCCTTCGGCTTCGTCAGCGGCGCCGGGATCGGCGCGTTGCCCCGGATCAGGTTGACGCCGGCATAGATGTCGCTGGCGACCTGCAGGTCGAGCCGCTCGGCATCGCGGCGGCGAACATCCTCGGCGATCTCGACCGCTTCGTCCTGCGGCACGCCCATGCCGAGCAGCACGGCCGTGCCGAAGGCCATCGCGGATTCGAAGGTCTCGCGGATCTGGTATTCGACGCCGGCGCGGATCAGGTCCATCGAATGGCCGCGATCGAAGGCACGCACGAACAGCTTGGCGTGCGGGAAAGCTTCCTGCGACACGGCGACGATGCGGTCCGCCGTGTTGCGGTTCTCGACGCAGACCAGGATCGCCTCGGCCCGGTCGGCCCCCGAGGCGTGCAGGATTTCAGCGCGCGTGCCGTCGCCGTAATGCACCTTGAAGCCGAAATCGGCGGCGGCCTTGATCAACTCGACATCGACCTCGATGATCGACACGCTGAAGCCCCGCGCCAGCAGCGCCTGGCTGGCGACCTGGCCGAAGCGGCCGAAGCCGATGATCAGCACCCGCCCGCTCAGCCCATCGGCCAGATCGACGCCGTCGAGCGAGGTCTCCTCGGGCGGCATGAAGCGATCGAGCGCGATCGCGAGCAGCGGCGTCAGCGCCATGGAAAGGATCACCGTCGCGCTGGCGATGGCGTTCGTCTGCCCGTCGAAGATGCCGGCCGCGAGCGCCGCGCCATAGAGCACGAAGGCGAACTCGCCCCCCTGTGAGAACAGCGCGACGCGCGTGATCGCCTCCCGCATCCGCGACCGGAAAAGCTTCGCGACGATGAAGATGCCGAGCGCCTTGACCGACATGAAGGCGAGAACGGCGAGCGCGATCAGGCGCCATTGCGTGGCGATGACGCCGAGATCGAGCGACATGCCCACGGCCAGGAAGAACAGCCCGAGCAGGATGCCGCGGAACGGCTCGACATCGGCCTCGAGCTGGTGCCGGAAGCTCGATTCCGACAGCAGCACGCCGGCAAGGAACGCGCCCATCGCCATCGACAAGCCGCCAAGTTGCATTGCCAGCGCCGAGCCGAGGACGACAAGCAGCGCCGCCGCCGTCATCACCTCGCGCGCCTGGGCCAGCGCCAGCAGGCGGAACATCGGATTGAGCAGATAGCGCCCGGCGACGACGAGCCCGGCGACGCTGGCGACGCCGATCCCGAAGGAAAGCCAGCCATCGGCGCCTGGGTCCTTGACCGGAGCCAGCAGGGCAACCACCGCCAGCAACGGCACGATCGCGAGGTCTTCGAGCAGCAGGATCGAGACCGCCTGCTGGCCCTGCGGCGTCGAAGTCTCGCCGCGCTCGTTCAGCATCTGCATCACGACGGCGGTCGAGGACAGGACGAAGCCCATCCCGGCGAGGAAGGCGGCCGGCAGGGGCAGGCCATAGGCATAGCCCACGCCCGTCAGCAGCGCGCCGCAGAGTGCGACCTGCGCCACGCCGAGGCCGAAGATCTCGCGCCGGAGATTCCACAGCCGCGACGGCTGCATCTCCAGCCCGATGATGAAGAGGAACATCACGACGCCGAATTCGGCGACATGCAGGACCGATTCAGGATTGTCGAAAAGGCCGAGTCCATAGGGGCCGATGGCGAGGCCGGCGGTGAAGTAGCCGAGCACGGAGCCCAGACCGAGGCGTCGGAAGATCGGCACGGCGACGACGCCGGCGCCAAGCAGACTCACGACCTTGATCAGATCGCCCGTGACACCCTCGACCGCCATCCATTCCCCTTCCAGCCCGTCGCCCCCAGCGGAGGCGCCTGTGTCCAGTTAGGTGCGCCGCACCCGCATGGCAAATGCCCTTGGGCCTCGTTCACGGTCCTGTGCGGCTCGGCCGTCCTTCGATCGGATAGGCCAGATCGCTATAGCCCGGCGTCGAGGGATGCCCTGCCGGCACGAGTTCGTTCACCAGCGCCTCGTCCTCGGCGGTGAAGGCGACGTCGAGCGCAGCGAGATAGGCCTGCCACTGCTCCATCGTCCGCGGGCCGGCGATCGCCGCAGTCAGCAGCTTGTTATTCAGCACCCAGGCGACGGCGAACTGGATCGGCGTCATGCCGCGCGCGGCCGCGTGGCGCTTGATCGTCTGGGCGATGACGAGGCTCTCCTCGCGCCATTCGGTCTGCATGATCCGCTTGTCGGCGCGGCCGGCACGCGTGCCCTCGGGCGGAGCTTGGCCCAGCTCGTATTTTCCGGTCAGCACGCCGCGCGCCAGCGGCGAATAGGAGGCGACGCCGAGCCCGTAATAGCCGCAGGCCGGCAAGTGCTCGACCTCGGGCATGCGGTTCATCGCGTTGTAATAGGGCTGGCTGACGATGGGGCGGTCGATCCCCAGTTCGTCGCACAGCCGGCAGATCTCGGCGAGCCGCCAGGAGCGGTAGTTCGAGACGCCGAAATGCCGGATCTTGCCTTGGCTCACGAGTTGCCCGATGGCGCGCACCGTCTCGGCCAGCGGCGTCGCATGGTCCTCCTTGTGGAGGTAATAGATGTCGATGAAGTCGGTGCCGAGCCGGGCCAGGCTGTCGTCGCAGGCCTGAAGCACCCATTTGCGCGAAAGCCCGCCCCGGTTGGGGCCGGCCCCGATGGGGTTGGCGAGCTTGGTCGCCAGCACCCAGTCATGCCGGTTGGGCGCGATGGCCCGCCCGGTGATCTCCTCGGAACGCCCGTCGGTATAGACATCGGCCGTATCGATGAAGTTGATGCCGGCGCCGCGCGCATGGTCGACGATGGCGCGTGACGCCGCCTCGTCGGTCGCGCCGCCGAACATCATCGTGCCCAGGCACAAGGGCGAGACCTTGAGGCCGGACCGGCCAAGCTGGCGATAATCCATCGAAGCACTCCATCAAATCGGGCAGGCGGGCCCGGGCTCTGCAAAGCCCTGACCTGATCGAACCTGCCCCAGCGCCATGCCGCGCGCCAGCACGCCGCGCGCAGCCGCACCCTGCAAGCCACGCGCCCGCTTGGCCGCCCCCCGCCCCGGCGGCACGTAACCGCAAGAGAATCCTTAACTTCTTGTGTCAGGATTCGGCGTCTTCTCACGGCCGGAACCGATGAACCTCGCCACGCTCGTCCATAGCCAGACCCTGGCCACCCTGCTGCAGGCGCTCGCGCCGGCGAGCGGGCTCGTGCCCGGCAAGACGGTCGAAGCACGCCTGCTCGCACTGGCGGGCGATGGCACCGCGACGGCACAGATCGGCAGCGAGACGATCGCGCTGGTGCTAGCCGGCCCCGCCGCAAAGCAGGCGGCCTTGCAGCCCGGCGCCACCCTCGTCCTGAAGCTCGACGCGCCCTACACTCCCGAAGCCGGCCTGAAGGCAACTTTGGTCGAGGTCCGCCCCCCGACCGCCGCGGTCACGCAGCCCGCCTCACCGCCAGCGCAGGCAGCGACGACCACGGCAGCGGCCCAACCAGTGACAACCGCGGCCACGACCGCCGCAGCGCCAGCGAGCCAACAGGCCGCCGGCAAGGCCACCACCACCCTTCCTCCCGCGCCTTCCCATGCCGGCGCGTCCCAAAGCTCATCGGCGCCGCAGCCCGCCACATTGCGCGTGGGCACGGCTGCGCCCGGAGTGACGGCACCGGCCGAGGCAGCCCCCGCGCCGCTCGTCGCCCAAGCGGCATCGCCACGCGCGCTGGCCGGGCCGATGCTCGGGCCGGCACTGGCGCGGCAGGACAGCCTCGCCCCGCTGCTCGCCAACATGCGCGCGCTCGCTGATGGTTCGGTCGCGGTCGCGCTCCCCAAGCCGCTTCTGACGCTCGTCGACCGCGTGCTCGGCCAGGCCATCCCGGTCGAGCGCAAGACCGTTACGGCGCTCGTGCTGAAGACTGCTGTTCAGAACTCCGGCCTCTTCCTCGAAAGCCACCAGGCCGAAGGCCGTCCCCTGCCTCCGGGCGGCGACCTGAAGGCCAATCTGCAAGCGCTGCGCGCCAGCCTCGCACCACTGCTGGAGGCGCTCTCGCTGCCGCAGGCCACCAGGGCCGAGGCGACCGGCAAAGCGCCTGCCGACGCCAACCTTCTGCAACCGCCGCCGGAGCAGGCGGCGAGGCCATCGCCTCCCCGGCGCGACGGCGCGCTGATCCCGCAGCCGATCGCCGAGGCGAGCCTGTCTGCCGGCGACAAACCGCTCGCCATTGTCGAGACGCTGCTGGAGCAGACCGACGCCGCGCTCGACCGCATCAAGCTCGCGCAATACGCCTCGCTGCCGCCGGAAGGGCCCCGGACCGAGGTGCAAGCCAGCCAGCGCTGGCTGACCGAACTCCCGCTCGCCTTCCACAACGGCGCCGCGATGCTGCCGCTGCAGATCGAGAAGGAACCACCCCGCCGCGATGCCGATGGCGCCGCCGGCCCGCTCTGGCGCGTTCGTTTCGCGCTCGATGTCGAGCCGATGGGGCCGTTGCAGGGCGTCGTCACGCTGCAAGGGCGCAGCGTCGGCATAACGCTCTGGGCCGAGCGCGAGGAGACGAGCCGGCTGCTGCGCGGCGCATCGCCCGGCCTGCAGGCGGCGCTGGCCGACGCGCAGTTCGAGAATGGCACCATCGACATCCATACCGGCCAGCCGCGCGTCACCCAGCCGACGGCCGGCCAGTTCCTCGACCGCATGTCATGACGACATCTTCCGACCGCCCCTCCCCGCGCCAGATCGCCGTAGCCCTCGAATATGACGGGCAGGGTGCCCCGCGCGTCACCGCCAAGGGCCGCGGCGAACTGGCCCAGCGCATCGTCGAGACCGGCCGCGAGCATGGCGTCGCGATCGAGGAGAACGCCGTGCTGGCGCAGGCGCTGTCGACCGTCGAGCTCGACGACCAGATACCGGAAGAGCTTTATCGCGCCACGGCGCAGGTGATCGCCTTCGTGCTCTCGCTGCGCGGCGAGATGCGGCGCCATCGTCGCGACGGCGGTTCCTCTTGACCACAGGCATCATCGTCAGGCGCATCCGGCCCGCCGATTACGCCGGCTACGGCGCGGCCTTCGCCGAACTCGCCGCGCGCGCGCTCGAACCCAACCCCCATATGTCGCCGGCCGCCATCGCCGCCGCGCGCGTCGTCGTGCCCGAAGACCGGATCGTCATCCTGGCGGCATGGCTGAGCGAGGCGCTCGGCTCCGAGCGTCTCGCCGGCCTCTGGGCGCTGCGCCGCCAGCGCGACTGGCGAAGCGGCTTCTCCCCTGTCCTGACCGCGCCCCTCCTGCCGCTCTACGAAGTCTCCTCGCTGCCCGTCATCGACCGCGACCAGGCCGACGACGTGATGCAGGCGATGCTGCGCCATCTCCTTGCCGCGTCCGATCTGCCGCGCACGCTCGCGCTTCCGCTGCTGCCGCTGGAAGGACCATCCTTCCTGGCGCTGCAGGAGGCCTGCCGCGTCACCGGCAGCAAGCTCTCGACCTATGAGCGCTGGCAACGGCCCGTCATGCGACCCGAACCGGGCGACGATGCCGAGCGCTATCTCCGCCGCTCCCTGGGCCAGGGCTACAAGAAGCGCATGCAGCAATTTCGCGCCATCGCGAAACATGGCGCGCTGAGCTTCCGCCGGCGCCGGGGCGAGGCGGCGCGGCAGGCGCTGCCGGAGTTCCTGGCGCTGGAGGCCGCCGGCTGGAAGGGCGAAGCCGGGACGGCGATCGCCCGTCTGCCTCAGGCGTCGGCCTATTTCGACGCCCTGGCCGCGCATTTCGCGGCCGCCGACGCGCTGCAGATCGACACGCTGCTGCTCGACGACCACCCCCTGGCCATGGGCTTGCTCGTCGAAAGCACGGGCACCCGCCATTTCCTCAAGATCGCCTATGACGAAAGCCAGGCCCGCCATTCGCCTGGCCGCGCCCTGACCATCGCCATGCTCCAGGCCGATTTCGCCGGGACGCCGCCGGTCTTCTTCGACAGCGGTGCGGGAGAGGACGTCGACGCCGGCACCTATGTCTGGGGCGAGCGCCGCCTGATGGCCAACGCCCTGATCGGGCTGGGGCAGGCATCGCCCGCCTTGCCCGACACGGCCGCGCGGCTGCGCCAGGGCCTGCGCCGCGCCCGGGCAAGACTGCGGCGCTGACGCCCGATATTTCAGTGGCGGATGCGAGGTGGATCGGCCACATCTGCGCTGCGGAATCACGGCGAGGATGGGCGACATGGGCGGCGACATCAGGATCGGCATCGTCACCGTCTCCGACCGCGCCTCGGCCGGCATCTACGAAGACGAAGGCGGCCCGGCCATCCACGCCTATCTCGACAAGGCGCTGGCCTCGCCCTGGACGGCGATCGCTCGCGTGATCCCGGACGACCGCGCACTGATCGCGCGCACACTGATCGAGCTGGCCGACGAGGAGGACTGCTGCCTGATCGTCACCACCGGCGGCACCGGCCCGGCGCCCCGCGACGTCACGCCCGAAGCCACCGAGGACGTTGTCGAAAAGCCGATGCCCGGCTTCGGCGAACTGATGCGCCAGGTCAGCCTCGCCAAGGTGCCGACCGCGATCCTCTCGCGCCAGACCGCCGGCATCCGCGGCCGCTCGCTGATCGTCAACCTGCCCGGGCGGCCGCGCGCCATCGCCGATTGCTTGGACGCGGTGATGCCCGCGATCCCCTACTGCATCGACCTGATCGAAGGCCCCTATCTGGAGACGGACCCGGCCGTGATCGTAGCCTTTAGGCCGGGGCAGAAGCCGAAGGGGTGAACCCCGTCATTGCGAGCGCAGCGAAGCAATCCAGGGGCCGTCGAGCGCTGCCGCTCTGGATTGCTTCGCTGCGCTCGCAATGACGACGCGTCTCTCACGCCTTCTTCGCCAGCCACTCGGCATAGCTGCCGCGCCTCATGTCGAAACGGTCGCCCTGGCGCGAATAGCCGTCGCCGAACATCCGCCCCACCGGCTTGTAGTCGCTCATGCTGACCCGCAGCGTCGCGGGATCGACCAGCCCCTCGCGCGCATGGATGCGCACCACCTCGCCGATCAGCAATTCGCGCGTCGGCGTGAAGGCCATCGAGACCGTCTTGCGGCATTCCAGCGCGAAGGGCGCCTGCGCGATGCGTGGCACCGGGATCGAGACGCCCGGCAGCAGCGAAAGCCCCGCCGCATCGATCTCGCTGACCTCGGGCGGGAAATCGACGGCGCAGACGTTCATCGCCTCAGCCAGTGACTCATCGACGAGGTTGACGACGAACTCGCCGGCCGCTGCGATGTTGCGGGTCGTGTCCTTGGGGTTGTTGCCCGGCTTGTGCTGGAGGCCGAGCACGATCAGCGCCGGATCCTCCGAGAACACGTTGAAGAAGCTGAACGGCGCCGCATTCACGACGCCTTCGCTCGACAGCGTGGTGACCAGCGCGATCGGGCGCGGCGTCACGCTGGCGCAGAGCAGCTTGTAGCGTTCGCGCGGCTCGAGATCGGCGAACGCCGCTGTGAAGGCGCTCATTCCGGCTCGACCACGCCGACCTGGGAGGTGATCGAGCCGTAATGCTCGATCCGACGATGACGCTTGAAGTCGAAGATCGTCTCCTTGCCGAAGCGCGTGGCGTCGAGATCGCAAGGCACGACGATGACGCCGTCCGCCTCACCCTCGAGCTCCGCGACGATCTCGCCGTCGGGATTGACGATCAGCGTCCCGCCCATCAGGTGATGCCCGTCCTCGTCGCCGGCCTTGGCCACCGCCACGACCCAACACGAATTCTGGTAGGCTCCGGCCTGCACCGAGAGCCGGTGGTGAAAGAGCCGCTGCGCAATGCCCTCGCCGCCCTTCTGCGAGTTGACCGAGGGCGTGTTGAAGCCGAGCACGACCATCTCGACGCCCTGCAGTCCCATGACGCGATAGGTCTCGGGCCAGCGCCGGTCGTTGCAGATGCACATGCCGAGAAGGCCGCCCATCGTCCGCCAGACCGGGAAGCCGAGATCGCCCGGCTCGAAATAGCGCTTCTCGAGATGCTGGTGGGAGCGGCTGTCGTCGTATTCGACATGGCCCGGCAGATGGATCTTCCGGTACTTGCCGACGATCGAACCGGCCTTGTCGACGATGATCGAGGAGTTGAAGTGCCGGCCCTCGGGCGTCAGTTCGGCATAGCCGAAGCTCATGCCCATGCCGTATGCGAGCGCCTTGTCGAAGAGCGGCTGCACCTCCGGATTCGGCATCGCGGCCTCGAACCAGGGATCGGCCTCGGCGCGGTCGTCGTGATACCAGCGCGGGAAGAAGGTCGTCAGCGCCAGCTCCGGATAGACGATGAAGTCGGCGCCCTTCGCCTTGGCCTCGTCCATCAGCGCAATCATCCGGGCGACGACCTCGGCCCGCGTCTCGGCTTTCTGGATCGGCCCGAGTTGGGCGGCGGCGACGGTCAGGATGCGGGACATGAAAACCTCGGCAGGCAGAGAACGGGCAGGCGTGGCGACCCGACCGCCTTAGCGAAAACGGTGCCAGCCGCCTATGCCGGCGGCGCTCAACCCGCCTGCAATTCCTGACCGATCGCGCGCACGAGTTGCGGCCCGATCGGATCGGTGACGGACGAGTAGCCCCCGAGCAGTTCGCCTGAACGGCCGATCAGGTATTTGTGGAAGTTCCAGCGCGGCGTCTCGGCCGGCCGCTGCGCCGCCGCCCAGCGATAGAAGGGATGGGCATCCGGGCCCTTCACCACGCTCTTCTCGGCGAAGGGAAAGGTCGCGCCATGGCTCTGCCGCGCGGCCTCGGCAATCGCCGCACCCTCCAGCGGTTCCTGCCCGCCGAAATCATTGCTCGGCACCGCGATCAGCATCAAGCCACGCGCGCGATAGCGCTGCCAGAGCTGTTCCAGCGTCCCGAACTGGCCGGCGAAGCCGCAATTCGTCGCCGTATTGACGATCAGGACCGGGCGACCGCGATAATCCGCGAGCGACAGCGTGCCGCCGCCGGCGCGCCCAAAGACGAAGGAAGAGGCGGCAGGCACGCCCTGAGCGCCTGCACCACGGCCGAGCAGCGGGATAGAGCCGACGCCTGCCAGAAGTCCCAGAACCTCTCGACGCTGCACTGCCATGACCCGTCCTCCGTCTTCATCGGAAGGGCCTCGCCCGCCCGATGCCTCATCATGCTCCCTTCTACGACCGCGATGCAAAACAGATGCGCCCCGGAAGCCTGCCGGCGCCGGGGCGATCATCCTGGGAGGAACGCGTCATCCGGCCGGCGAAGCCGGCAGGAATGGCTCACGAACTGAGCTGCAGAACCTTCTTCACGCGAACTTCGAGGTCGCGCAGTTCATAGGGCTTCACGACATAATGATCGGCGCCGTTCGTCGTCGCCTCGTCCATCTTGTCGACCGAGCGCTCGGAGGTCGCCATGATGATCTTGATCTGGTTGAGTTCCGGCACCGAACGGATGGCCCGCAAGAGGTCGATGCCGCTCATCCCGTCCATGTTCCAGTCGAGCAGGAGCAGGTCGTAGCGCTTGCTCTGCATCTTCATCAGAGCCTCGCGCGCATTCTCGGCCTCGTCGATGTCCTGAAACTCGATCTGCTTCAGGAAATAGGTCGCGAGTCCGCGCATGCTCTTCTGGTCGTCGACCACAAGGATTCTATACTCGCTTCTC
>DATDBB010000029.1:0-9255 GCA_036525085.1 Allobosea sp. | reverse complement strand
GACCCGCTTCGCCGGCCTGCTCGGCGAGGCCGCGGCCGAGCGCAAGATGGAAATCGTGCCCGGCAACAAGCCGGCACGCTTCAGGGTCAAGGGCTACCTCACCGCCCAGCCGACCGAGGACGGCCAGACCTCGCTCGCCTTCGTCTGGGACGTCTATGATTCGACCAAGCAGCGCGCCCAGCGCGTCCAGGGCGAAAGCATCGGCAAGCGCAGCGGCAGTTCCGACCCCTGGGCCGGCATCGACCAGACGATCGTCGCCAAGGCCGCCTCCGACTCGATGGACGCGATCGCGAGCTTCCTGGTCACGACGCCGGCCGTCGCAACGCTCGATGCCGGCAAGGACAAGAAGAGCGCCAAGCCCAGCACCAGGGTCGCCGCCGCCCCCGACAAGAAGAGCTGATCGCCGGCGCTCCGCTGGCCGGCGACGTAAGGTCAGTGGATTCCGGGTCACGCCAGGCGCTCGACGCCTTTTTGCGCAGCTATATTGCAGCGCAACGGTCGACTCCCTGTCATCGCGCTGTTAAGAGCCGTTCGAATTGAGCCGGCATCGCCGGCTCGTGCCCCGCCTTGTCCAACGGTGCGCCACGGCATGCCCTCTCATTTCAAAGTCGTCGCCGGCAATTCCAACCGGCCGCTCGCTGAAGCGATATGCAGCCATCTCAGCATTCCGCTCGCCAAGGCCACGGTCCGGCGGTTCGCCGACATGGAAGTCTTCGTCGAGATTCAGGAGAACGTACGCGGGCAGGATGTCTTCATCATCCAGTCCACCTCCTTCCCGACCAACGACCACCTGATGGAACTTCTGATCATCACCGATGCGCTGCGCCGCTCCTCGGCCAAGCGCATCACGGCGGTGATTCCCTATTTCGGCTATGCCCGGCAGGACCGGCGCGCCTCGGGCCGCACCCCGATCTCGGCCAAGCTCGTCTCGAACCTGATCACCCATGCCGGCGTCGACCGCGTGCTGACGCTCGACCTGCATGCCGGCCAGATCCAGGGCTTTTTCGACATCCCGACCGACAACCTGTTCGGCGCCCCGCTGATGGCGCGCGACATCAAGGACCGGCTGGAGTGGAAGAACGCCATGGTCGTCTCGCCTGACGTCGGCGGCGTGGTCCGCGCTCGCGCGCTTGCCAAGCGCATCGACGCCCCGCTCGCCATCGTCGACAAGCGCCGCGACCGGCCGGGCGAATCCGAGGTGATGAACATCATCGGCTCTGTCGAAGGACGCTCCTGCATCCTGCTCGACGACATCGTCGATTCCGGCGGCACGCTGGTCAACGCAGCCGAGGCTCTGCTCGACCAGGGCGCGCGCGAGGTCTACGCCTACATCACCCATGGCGTGCTCTCCGGCGGCGCCGTGGCGCGCATCGCCAACTCCAAGCTCAAGGAACTGGTGATCACCGATTCGATCATGCCGACCGAGGCGGTGAAGGTGGCGCGCAACATCCGCGTCATCTCGATCGCGCAGTTGATGGGCGAGGCGATCGAGCGCACCGCGCAGGAAACCAGCGTCTCCAGCCTGTTCGACTGATGGCGGGACTGCGCGTGCCATGACCTCCCGCGCCCTCGTCCTGTTCTCGGGCGGCCAGGACTCGACCGTGGCGCTCGCCTGGGCGCTGGATCGGTTCGAGGCGGTCGAGACCGTCGGCTTCGATTACGGCCAGCGCCATCGCGTCGAGCTGGAATGCCGGCTGGCGATCCGCGACAAGCTGCCGAGCCTCGCGCCGGCCTATGCGCAGCGGCTCGGCCCCGACCATTGTGTCGATCTCGCCGCCCTGGGCGCGATCTCGGACACCGCGCTGACCCGCGACACCGAGATCGCCTTCGCGGAAACCGGGCTGCCGACCACCTTCGTCCCCGGCCGCAACCTGATCTTCCTGACATTCGCCGCAGCCCTGGCCTATCGCCGCGGCATCAGGCACATCGTCCTGGGCGTCTGCGAGACCGACTATTCCGGCTATCCCGATTGCCGCGACGACACGATCAAGGCGATGCAGGTGGCACTGGGCCTCGGCCTCGACAGGCGGCTCGTGCTGCACACGCCGCTGATGTGGCGCGACAAGGCACAGACCTTCGCGCTCGCCAGGGCGCTGGGCGGCCAGCCCTTGCTCGATCTGGTGGTCGAGGACAGCCATAGCTGCTATCTCGGCGACCGCTCCACGCGCCATGCCTGGGGCTATGGCTGCGGCCGCTGCCCCGCCTGCGAACTGCGCGCGAATGGCTACGCCGCCTATCTGATCTCCCCCGAAGACAGCGGACCCTCCCATGACACTTGACCGTCAGCGCCGGACCGAAGGGCTGGTCGCCCTCGTCCTCTTCGCCCTGACCATTCCCGCCGCGAACTGGCTGATCGGCAATGCCGGCACGGTCTGCGTGCCCAACGGACCCTGCCTCGTGCCGGTCTGGCCCGGCATCAAGGCGCCGAGCGGCGTGCTGATGATCGGCCTCGCGCTTGTCCTGCGCGACATCGTCCAGCGCCGTTTGGGCGCCCTTGCCGGGCTCGGCGCCATTGCTATCGGCGCGCTGATCTCCGCCTTCCTGGCGCCGCCGGCGATCGTCGTCGCCTCGGTCGCCGCGTTCCTGCTCTCGGAGCTGGCCGATTTCGCGGTCTATACCCCGCTGCAGAAGCGCCGCTTCGTCACCGCGGTCATCGCCTCCAGCCTCGTCGGGCTCGTCGTCGACAGCATCGTCTTCCTGCAACTCGCCTTCGGCAGCCTCGACTTCCTGAGCGGCCAGATCATCGGCAAGGCCTGGATGGTGCTGCTGGCCCTGCCGCTGATGCATCTGCTGCGCCGACGCGACGAGAAACTTGGACTGGCAGCGGCCTGACCACACCGGCGGGATCCCCTCCCATCGTCCTCAAAGCGGGTTTCGGACAATTTGAACGATCGCTGAAACCACGATTTCATGCCCTGCTGGCATAGCGTTCCGCATGGTCAGCATAAGCCCTGAGATGCGCGGAAGCGGTTCGGCCGAACGGCTGCAAGCCCTCCAGAGCGAGATATTGGAGGCGGTCGCGCGGGGGGAAATCCTGAGCTCGATCATGGACCGCCTCTGCCGGCGGGCCGAGGCGATCTCTCCGGGCTCCATCTGTTCGGTCGTGACCGTTGATGAGGAGAACCGGCTCTCCGCGCTCGCTGCTCCCAGCCTGCCCGCGGATTACTCGGCGGCAATCAGCGGCATCCCGGTCGGGCCGCGCGTCGGCTCCTGCGGCACGGCGATCTATCGCGGCGAGCCCGTCTGCGTCACCGACATCGCGACCGATCCGCTCTGGCGGGGTTTCGAGGACCTTGTCGTGCCGCTCGGTCTGCGGGCCTGCTGGTCGAGCCCGATCAAGGCCGGCGATGGGCGCGTGGTCGGCAGCTTCGCCTTCTACTACGATCGACCTCGCGGCCCCGATGAACCCGAGCGCCAGATCGTCGCCACCTGCACCCATCTCTGCGCCATCGCGATCGAGCATGAGGAGGTGCGCTCCCGCAACCACCGGCTCGCCTATTTCGACACGCTGACCGGTCTGCCCAACCGCGCGACGTTCAACGACGCGATCACGCGGCTCACGGAAGAAAAGCCCCTCGCCTTCGGACTGATGTTGATCGACATCGATCATCTCAAGGCGGTCAACGACACTCTGGGACACGCCGCCGGCGACGCGCTGATCGCAGCCGTCGGCGCCCGACTGCAGGGCACGGTGGGCGACGCCACGGCCTGCCGTATCGGCGGCGACGAATTCGCCGTGCTGCTGCCTGGCTGCACGCAGGCGACCCAGATGCGCACTCTGGCCAGCACGATCTTCGCGGCGATGGCGCCTCCGCTCGATCACGACGGACACGGCATCATCCCGAGTGTCACCATCGGGGCGGCCCTGGCGGGCGAGGATGGCGAGGACAGCGTAACCTTACGGCAGAATGCCGATTTCGCCCTGTATCATGCCAAGGAAACCAGGCGCGGCGGCTATGTCCGCTTCAGGGACGGGCTGCGCACCTCGATGATGCAGCGCCTGCAGAACCGGCGCAGCGTCGACGGGGCGCTCACGGACGGGCGCATCGCCACCTATTACCAGCCGGTCATCCGCCTCGACACCGACGAGATCATCGGTGTCGAGGCACTGGCCCGCATGCGCATGCCGGACGGGAGGATGGCCACCGCCGGCGAATTCCAGGAGGCCATGCTCGATCCCAAGGTCGCGCATCGCATCACCGGGCAGATGCTCGCGGCGATCGCCGCCGATATGGCCGCCTGGCAACGCGCCGGCGTCAATTTCCAGCATGTCGGGTTGAACGTCACCTCGGCCGATTTCCGCAAGGGCGACCTCGTCCAGCGTATTCTCAGGACGCTCGAACGGGCTCAGGTCTCGCCCGATCATCTCGTCGTCGAGATCACGGAGCAGGTCTTCATGGGGAGCCGCAAGGACAGCGTCGCCCGCACCATCGAACAGATGCGCGAGATCGGCATCTCCGTCGCCCTCGATGATTTCGGCACCGGCTTCGCCTCGCTGACCCATCTGCTCGACTTCCCCGTCGACATCATCAAGATCGACCGCTCCTTCATTGCCGCCGCCCGGACGGGCTCCAGAAGCAGCGTCATCGTCGAGGCCATGGTCGGCCTCGCCAACCGACTCGGCATGAAGGTCATCGCCGAGGGCATCGAGACACCGGCCCAGGCGGAGTGGCTGCAAGCCATGGGCTGCCATCTCGGCCAGGGCTTTCTCTATGCGCAGGCCATGCCGGCGGGGATCGTCACCGAGTTGTTGCAGCGTTTCGGCCAGAAATCCGACGGGGACGTCCGAATCCGCTCCGGCATCATCGCCACGGCCGCCTGAGCATCGCGAGTCCGGTCCTGCGTCGGTTCGCGTTTCTGCTCGGGGTTGTTTGCCGACATTGGGGTTCGCGGCCAGGCTATCGCGTGAACTGAGGGGCAACGTCCGCGGCCGAGTCGCCGAGATTGATTGGACGGCCTCGTTCCCGGGGCCGCGATGCCAGTTCGAAATGCGAGCGATCCCGGTGCTTGTAGCCGCGAAAGTGGCCGCCCCATCGGATCTGAACACCGGCGCTGGAGGCGGCAGTCTTCATCGCTGCGGCAATTCGGCCTTGCAGGGCGCGATCGAAGACGACGCGGCCGTCCGGGTCGAGCGGCCATAGGTCGACAGCCCGCCCGGCGCGATGAGGGGTGCTTCGCGTCCTCGACCATCCCCAGGCCACGGCCTGACGCTGCTGGTCTCGGTCGCGTCGACCCGAGCCGATGACAAAGCGCAGGTCCGGCGTCGCGGCCTGGGCATCGAGGACCATCCTGGCGAGCACCGGGGCGAGAGACCGCAGGTTGGCTTGGTGGTTGCCGACCGGGTCAGGGTTCCAGGCCAGGAACATCGAGATTTGGTCCCGGCCGAACTCGTCATAGGGCGGAATGAGGGCATAGACCGTGTTGGCCTGCGTGGTTGGCGTCTGGCCGTAACAGCTGTTGGCAAGCGCGAAGCTCACCAGCAGCAGGCTGATCCGCGCCAGGCAATGAGTGCATGTGCAGTACGACATGGCCGATCGCACGCTCGCAACCAAATGGCTCGAAAGGAAGGCGGCGAGGTGAAAGAGGTCCGCGCGTGAAGTCGATGACGTTTTAGGGTTGGCTTGCTGACGTGCCGCTCCGTTGGGCTTGACGTCTGCTCGCGCCCCGCTGCGGACGCCTGTCCATCGCGGATCAGATCGCTCTTTCGATCATCGGGGATATGCCAAAAGCCGTTCTGACATATCCATTTGAGCAGTCAAAGCCCCCGATCTTGTCCAGGTTTCGCGCTTGACCCGCATCAAATTCGGGCGCGTCTATCGACGATACGCTTTCGCCAAGTTGCACCGATCAGCCTTTCAGGCCACGGGAGCTCAAAATGGCAGGGTTCAGTCTCAGCCTCCTTGCGGGCACGGCTTTCCTCACGTTGACGTGTCTCTCGGCTGGGGGCCAGCAGGTCCCAGGCTCGCCCGGCGCCACCACCACGCTGACCGGAAAGCAACTTCCGCCGCCCGATCCGACATTCGGCGGGGTGATCAATCAAAAGGCATCGGACTCAAAGGCGTGGTGGGCACCGCGCGTCGTGCCGCCGAAGGACGCACCCAACATATTGCTCATCATGACCGACGATGTCGGCTTTGGCGCACCAGGGACATTTGGCGGCGTCATTCCAACCCCGGCGCTCGACCGCATCGCGAATACCGGCCTGCGCTACACGAATTTTCATTCCACCGCGCTGTGCTCCCCGACGCGGGCGGCGCTGATTACGGGACGCAACCATCACGTGGCAGGGTTCGGGGTGGTGGGCGAAGCCGCGACGGGATTCCCCGGCTACGACTCCGTCATCCGCAAGGAGAATGGAACCATCGGCGCGATCCTGAAGGAGAACGGCTACGCGACATCCTGGTTCGGCAAGAACCACAACACGCCCTTCTATCAGGCGACACAGGCCGGGCCGTTCAATCAGTGGCCGAACGGCGTGGGCTTCGAATATTTCTATGGCTTCGTCGGCGGCGACGCCAGCCAGTGGCAACCGAACCTCTACCGCAACACGACGGCAATCTACCCCTTCGAGGGCAAACCGGAGTGGAACCTGACGACGGCCATGGCCGATGAGGCCATCCAGCACATGAAGACGCTCAAGGCCGTCGCGCCCGAGAAGCCGTTCCTCGTCTACTACGTTCCGGGCGGCACCCATGCGCCGCATCACCCCAAACCGGAATGGATCAAGAAGATCAGCGACATGCGCCTCTTCGACGAGGGCTGGAACAAGCTACGCGAGACCATCTTCGCCAACCAGAAGCGGTTGGGCATCATGCCGGCCGACGCCAAGCTGACGCCGTGGCCGAAGGAACTGCCGGAATGGGATTCCCTCGGCTGGGAAGAGAAAAAGCTCTTCACCAAACAGATGGACGTCTATGGCGCCTATCTCGCCTACACCGACCATGAGATCGGCAGGGTCGTCCAGGCCGTCGAAGACCTCGGCGAACGCGACAACACCCTGATCATCTACATCTCCGGCGACAACGGCGCGAGCGCGGAGGGCATGATCAACGGCACGCCGAACGAATTCACCTTCTTCAATGGCGTCCAGGTGCCGGTGAAGGACCAGTTCCTCTGGTATCCCTTCTGGGGGTCGGAGCGAACCTTTCCGCACTTCTCGGCCGGCTGGGCCTGGGCGATGAGCACGCCCTTCCAGTGGGTGAAGCAGGTCGCCTCGCATTTCGGCGGTACGGCCCAGGGCGTCGCCATGTCCTGGCCTGGGCGCATCACCGACGTCGGCGGCATCCGCCGGCAGTTTCACCACGTGATCGATATCGCACCGACCGTTCTGGAGGTGACCGGCATCCCGCTGCCCGAGACCGTCGACGGCATCAAACAGCGTCCGATGGACGGTGTAAGCATGAAGTACACATGGGACAAGGCGAACGCCGAAGCACCTTCGCGGCGCGCCACGCAGTATTTCGAGATGCTCGGCAATCGCGCGATCTACCATGAGGGCTGGGTCGCGGCCACGACGCCGGCGAACCTTCCCTGGGCGCCGGGTACCGGCGCGCCCCCGGACGTGATCACAGGTTACAAGTGGGAACTCTACAACGTCGCTGCGGATCCCACCCAGTCCAATAATCTAGCCTCTGGCCAGCCGGAGAAGCTGAAGCAATTGCAGGATCTCTTCTATTCCGAAGCGAAGAAATATGACGTGCTGCCGCTCGACAATTCAACGCTCGCCCGCTTCACGACGCCGCGCCCGAGCCTGACGGCGGGACGAACGGTCTTCACCTACAGCGGAGGACTGACGGGCGTGCCCAACAGCGGTGCCCCGAGCATCCTGAACAAATCCTACACGATCACCGCCGAGGTCACGATCCCTGACGGGGGCGCGGAAGGCGTGATCGTCACCGATGGCGGGCGCTTCGGCGGTTATGCGCTCTTCCTGAGCAAGGGCGAGTTCGGCTTCGGCCGCGGCAAGCCTGTGTTTCTCTACAACCTGCTCGACCTCAAGCGCACGGTCTGGGAGGGACCCGAGTTGGGCCCAGGCAAGCACACCATCGTGTTCGACTTCAAATCCGACGGCCCAGGCTTGGGCAAGGGAGGAACGGGCGTACTCTCCGTGGACGGCAAGCAAGTGGCCAGCAATTCCATGGAGCACACGACCCCGATCACCTTCCCAGAAGACGAGAGCTTCGACGTGGGACAGGACACCCGCACCGGGGTGGCGCTGTTGGAGCATCGCTATGATGCTCCGTTCAAGTTCACCGGCGAGATCAACAAGCTGACGTTCAAGCTTGAGCCGTTGCCGTGAACGACGCAAGATTCTGGCTGACTCCAACTTTTCTTGACCGAGCCGCAAGAGCGCAAAATCAGGTGTCGTCGATGCGATGAAAAAGGCGCTGATGTTCGCCGCGGTCGGCGAAGCTGCGACGGGGTTGGCGTTGCTGCTTGCGCCGTCGTTCGTCGCGCTGTTGCTGCTCGGTGAAGAACTGGATGGCGTCGCCATACCAGTCGCGCGCGTGGCGGGTATTGCCCTGATCGCGTTAGGGGTCGCCTGCTGGCCCGGCCCCCCGTTGGTCGGCATGTTGGCCTACAGCGCAGCCGTCGCGGTGTATCTTGCTTACATCGGCTTTGCAGGTGGTTTGACCGGCGTCCTTCTGTGGCCAGCAGTCGTCCTTCACTCGATACTGACGGCGCTTTTGAGTTGCGCGGTAACGCGAGAGCGACGCGATCTGAATTGATGAGTTGCTGATGCCACGTTCTGAGAGTGTCTGCACACAGCGCGCAAGAGTGCTGATATCCCGGAGCGCGACGACGCCTCCAATGTGTTTCGGATATCGCCATATGCGCCGCACCACGGCCGCTTCCCACTCCGTTTCGGACATTGCCGAACGATGAAAGGAGAGTCCGAGTAGGGTCGGAAGCGGAATCAAGCTGACTCCCTACCAGAATACCTGCGGACTTGAGATCGCGGCGCTTTTCGCTTATGAGGCTGCCAGCGCCCGACTGACACCCTTGGAGGCACGGGCGCGAAACGAAACGGCCGCCGGCAGGCGGCCTTGTCATTTGAAGCAAGGACATACCATGACCGCCGTGAAGCAAATCGAGGCTTCGGCGCGCGCACAGGTCGGCAAGGGGGCCGCCCGTGCAGTTCGTCGTCAAGGCCTGACACCCGCCGTGATCTATGGTGGGGGCGCCGCTCCCGAAGCGATCGCGCTCGACGCCAACAAGACCCGCCTGATGATCTATGGCGGCCACTTCCTGACC
>DATDBB010000028.1:0-12366 GCA_036525085.1 Allobosea sp. | reverse complement strand
ATCAGCAGCACGGTGAAGACATCGTCCTCGACGGTGTTGACCGTGAGCGAGGTGCCGTCGAGGCAGATCGAGCCCTTGGCGGCGATGAAGCGCGGCAGGCCTTGCGGCGCGCGGATATGGAAGCGGGCGGTCGCGCCCCAGGGCTCGTCCGGATCGGGCGCGATCGGCTCGATCTTCAGGATCTGGCCGACGCCATCGACATGGCCGGTGACGAGGTGGCCGCCGAGTTCGTCGCCGACCTTGAGCGAGCGTTCGAGATTGATCGCCGTGCCCGGCTCCCAATCCCCGACCAGCGTCTTGGACAGGGTCTCGGCGGCGGCCTCGACCTGGAAGACGCAGCCGGGCTCGCCATCTTCGCGGGACTTCAGCGCGGTGACGGTCAGGCAGACGCCGGCGCAGGCGATCGAGGCGCCGATCTCGATGCCCGCCGCGTCATAGGGGCTGACGATGGCGAGCCGCTTCAGGCTCGGCCCCTTGCGATCGGCCTCGACGACCTTGCCGATGGCGGTGACGATGCCGGTGAACATCAGGCTGTCCTCACGAAATGCTCGAAATGGTCGTGACCGATCAGCCCGGTCTCGATGCGGGCGTAAACATCGCCATCGGCCAGCAGTGCCGCAAGAGGCGGACGCACGGCAACAATGCCGGGCCGGCCCAGCGCATTCGGCGAGGTCGAGACGATGACCTCGTCGAGCAACCCGGCGAGAGCGAGCTTTTCCGCAACCGTCGGCCCGCCTTCAGAGAAGATGCGCGTCAGGCCGCGCGTGCCGAGCAACTGCAGTGTCTCGGCCAGGTCGATATGGCCCCCCGCATCGGCGGAGACGCGCATCACCTCGACACCGGCGGCGACGAGCGCGATCTCGCGATCAACCGGCGCCGCCTCCGTCGCGACGACCCAGACCGGCACCTCGGCGGCCGTCTTCACCAGTTGCGACGACAGCGGCAGGCGCAAATGCGAATCCAGGATGACCCGGATGGGCGAGCGCTCTGTCATGCCCGGCAGGCGCACTGTCAGCATCGGGTCGTCGGCCAGCACCGAGCCGATGCCGAGCATGATCGCGTCGTGATGGGCGCGCTGGAGATGGACCCAGCCGCTCGCCGCCGGACAGGAGACTGCGATCCGCTCACCGCCCGGCCCGCCGGCATAGCCGTCGGCCGTGCGCGCGATCTTGAAGGTCACCATCGGCCGGCCTTGCGTCACGCGCAGGACATGGCCGCGATGGGTGCGCTGCGCCTCGTCTTCCAGAACCCCTGTCGTGACCGCGATGCCGGCCGTCCGCAGCAGCGCGAAGCCGAGCCCGCGGAACAGCGGGTTGGGGTCGGCCATCGCCGAAACGATCCGCCTGACGCCGGCGAGGATCGTGCGCTCGACGCAGGGCGTAGCGGCGCGGATCGTGCGGTGCGAGCAGGGTTCGAGCGTGACATAGAGCGTCCCGCCGGCGGCAGCGTTCGGTCCCGCCCTGTCGAAGGCATTCGCTTCGCCATGCGGCCGGCCGCCGGGCTGGGTGTGGCCGCGCGCGATGATGACCGGGCCATCAGCCGTATCCTGCGTGACGACGGCGCCGACGCAAGGGTTCGGCCAGGTCGTGCCCTGTCCGCGCGCGCCGAAGTCGAGCGCCTGGCGCATGAACGCCTTGTCGATCGCGGCCTGCTGCCGCCCGGGTTCAGTCACGGGTGGGCGTGGACGGGCTTTCGCCCTCCTCCTCGTCGCCGCCGAGCTGACCGAGGATCTCCTCGAAGTCGCGCGCCTCGCGGAAGTTCTTGTAGACCGAGGCGAAGCGGACATAGGCGACGTCGTCGAGCGACTTCAGCCCTTCCATGACCAGTTCACCGATCGTGGAGCTGGGGATCTCGCCCTCTCCGGAGCTTTCGAGCTGGCGCACGATGCCGTTGACCATGCGCTCGATCCGCTCGGGCGCCACCGCGCGCTTGCGTAGCGCGACCTCGATCGAGGTCTGGAGCTTGTCGCGATCGAAGACGGTGCGCCGGCCCGAGCGCTTGACCACGGTCAGTTCGCGCAGTTGCACACGCTCGAAGGTGGTGAAGCGGCCGCCGCAATCGGGGCAGACGCGCCGGCGACGGATCGAGGCGGAATCGTCGGTGGGCCGGGAATCCTTCACCTGCGTGTCGAGGGAGCCGCAATAGGGGCAGCGCATCATGCCTATCCTTCGACCTGCCTGACGGGCGATGCCGTCAGGCGCTTCCTTGCCTCAGTAGCCATGGCGTCGGCCAGCGAAAAAGCAGCCGGCTCGCTGAACCTCAACGCGCCTCGCCACGACCAACCCGCAGATCGTCACGCCCGATGACGCGGAGCTTCTACCATGGCGGAAGGCAGGAGCAACGCGGGGCCCATCGCCGCCGCCGCCCCCAGCTTTCACGATGGCGGATTCGGTGACCCTCATCGTCTGTGGCCGATCGCTGCAGGCACCCGGGCAATGCATCGCATCCGCGATGCGGCCTGCTGAAATTCCCTCGGAACCAGAGAGACAGGAAGCACATCATGTCCGACGACGCAGGCAACCCGGTCGATGCCTTCGGCGGCCTCGTGCTGCTGGCCTTCGATCTGCTCGATTCCGAGATCAGCCGGTCGCCGGACCGCCTGATCCAGACCTTCAAGAGCCCGACGCTGCTGCAGGCGGCCGAGAAGGCGATGCTGAGCTTCGCGAAATCGCGCAGCCCTTTCGCGAGTTCCCAACTGACGCCCGAGGAAATTGGCAAGCTCCAATCCTCGGTCGTCGACGGCGTGCGCACGGCCGCGACAGACGCCTATCTCAAGCAGATCAAGGGCTCGACGAAGTTCAAGGCGCTGGAAACGCAGCTCAAGAATTTCGAGGAAGCGGCCAAGTCATCCGCGATCGGCGTCTGGGTCGATCACAACAAGGGCATCCTCTATGTCGTCGGCGCCGTACTGACGGTCGGCGCGGGCGTGGCCCTCTACATCACCAAGCCGAGCGGCCCGGCCTATGCGATGGGCATCCGGGAGCTCGAGAAGCTGAAATTCGAGGTGGTGAAGCTCGGCGCCCTGAAGCTCGGCGTCGGCGGCATCGTCTTCGATCCCACGGCCGATCGCTATGGCGGCAAGGTGACCGGCAAGATCGAGTGGGAGCAGCTCAAGATCGATCTCGCGCTCCAGATCGTCGCCACGGTCGGGAAGACGACCCAAGTCAACGGCGAGGTCATGGTCAAGTACGGCGTGATCAACCTGACCGGCATCGTCAAGCAGGACATGACCAAGCCGAAGGTCGACATCACCCTGAGACTTGGCGCCAACAAGGACCGCTTCGGATTGGCTGTCTCCGCCCATCTCAAGGACGACAACATCACCGGCAGCGCCTCGGCTTCCTACAAGCTCACCGAGAGCATGAAGCTCGGCGTCGACCTCAGCCGCAAAAACCGCCCGGACATGGAGAACGCGCAGGAGAACCTGATCATGTTCCAGCTCAAGGGCACATTCCCCTGAGCTAGCGGCGATTGCCGAGCCTTCAGCGTTCGGGGGCAGCGACGGAGGCGGGCGCCTCGTCCGCCAGGGCTGCAGCGAGATTGGCGTTCGACCAGGATGGCCAGCCCGTCCCGGCGAAGTCGCGATCATGCGACCAGATATCGGCGTCGTAGGTCCAGGCCAAGGCGAGGATATGGGCGTCGCTCGTGCTGCCATTGCGCGATGCGGGCGCGTTGCGGAGTGCGGTCTCGGCGGCGTCCGCACTGCCTGCATAGTGATCGATCGGAACGATCTCGATCGTTTCGAGAAGCACCGCGGCGTCGGCCGGCGCCGCGGGGGCTCGATCGCTGTGATGGCGGGCGACCGCTAGAGCCTCCGACGCGCCCTCTTCCGATACGAGAAGACGGCGCGTCTTTGCCACCCGCTCCCATGTCGGCCGCGACCTGAAGCCGAGAACCACGCTGATCACGATGTTGGCGTCCACGATGAGCGCCCGCGACGGAGTGCGCCTGTTGGTCAATTCTCCCGCTCGCCAATCAGACGCTCGAGTTCGAGGCGAACTTCAGGTGAGAGGAGCGCGTTGTGCTCGTCGATGCGCCGCAAGGCTTCCGCCATCTTTTCCGGATCGGGCTTCCTCAGCGGCGTCAGGATCGCGACCGTCTCGTCGCCACTCTTGACCGGCAACGCATGCGGCAGCGCCTTGATCGCCCCCGCCGACATCTTCTGCAGTTCACGCATCGTGATCGCGGTCTTGCCCATGACGGCTTCTCCTACCGTCATGTATGTAACCCCGTAGGGCGGCTCCTTCAAGCCGCCCCATCGTCGCCCGCTCAATAGATCGGGAAGCGCGCCGTCAGTTCGTGGGCCTTGGCCTTGACCGCGGCCTCGACGGCGGCGTTGCCCTCTTCGCCATTGGCGGCGAGACCGTCCAGCACCTCGGCGATCAGTTCGCCGACCTTCTTGAACTCGGCGACGCCGAAGCCGCGCGAGGTCGCAGCGGGGGTGCCGAGCCGGATGCCGGAGGTCACCATCGGCTTTTCCGGATCGAAGGGGATGCCGTTCTTGTTGCAGGTGATGTGGGCGCGGCCGAGCGCGGCTTCCGCCGCCTTGCCGGTGACCTTCTTGGAGCGCAGGTCGACCAGCATCAGATGGTTGTCGGTGCCGCCGGTGACGAGGTCGAAGCCCTTGGTCTTCAGCGTCTCGGCCAGCGCCTTGGCGTTCTCGACGACGGCGCGGGCGTAAATCTTGAACTCGGGCTGCAGCGCCTCATGGAAGGCGACCGCCTTGGCGGCGATGACATGCATCAGCGGCCCGCCCTGGATGCCCGGGAAGATCGCCGAGTTGAACTTCTTCGCCAGCGCCTCGTCATTGGTCAGGATCATGCCGCCGCGCGGGCCGCGCAGTGTCTTGTGCGTGGTCGTGGTCGCGACATGGGCGTGCGGGAATGGCGAGGGATGGGCGCCACCGGCGACGAGACCGGCGAAATGGGCCATGTCGACGAAGAGATAGGCCCCGACCTCGTCGGCGATCGCGCGGAAGCGGGCGAAATCCCAGTGGCGGGCATAGGCGGAGCCGCCGGCCACGATGACCTTGGGCTTGTGCTCGCGGGCGAGGCGCTCCAGCGCATCATAGTCGATGACCTGATCGACGACGCAGACGCCATAGGACACGACATTGAACCACTTGCCGGACTGGTTGACCGGCGCGCCATGGGTCAGGTGCCCGCCGGCGGCGAGGTCGAGGCCCATGAAGGTGTCGCCGGGCTGCATCAGCGCCATGAACACGGCCTGGTTGGCCTGGCTGCCGGAGTTGGGCTGGACATTGGCGAAGCTGCAGCCGAACAGCCGCGTGGCGCGCTCGATGGCGAGTTTCTCGGCGATGTCGACGAACTGGCAGCCGCCGTAATAGCGCCGGCCGGGATAGCCCTCGGCGTATTTGTTGGTCATCACCGAGCCCTGCGCTTCCAGCACGGCGCGGGAGACGATGTTCTCGGAGGCGATCAGTTCGATCTCGTCGCGCTGGCGACCGAGTTCGAGCTCGATAGCGCGGGCGATCTCCGGGTCGGCATCGGCGAGCGATGCAGCGAAGAACGAGTTCGACAGGTGCGGCTCAGTGGCGGCGTCATGGCTCATGGCGAGGCTCCATCGGCGCTGGATCGTCGCAGGCCACAGGGCATTTTCGACCCTGCGCGGCATGCGGATGCGAAGGCTTGCGGAATCCGCGCGCGCGATCCCGCCGTCGCCGGTCCCGTAGCACTCGCGATGCGCCTTTTACAAGCGCCAAGCGGGTGACATGAGCGCGCGGGCAGGCCAGAACGGAACCTGGCTTCAAAGAAACCGGGAACCCGATCCGCGATGCAGCATGACCGTGACGACGCCGCTTTCGACAGGCGCTCCCCGCTCGGCGCCTTCCTCAGAAGCGAAGCCGCCGGCGGCGTGCTGCTGATGATCGCGGCGGCGCTCGCAATCGCCATCGCCAACTCGCCTGTTTCCTCGCTCTATTTCTCGCTGCTCGAAACCTATCTCGGGCCGCTGAGCGTGCTGCATTGGATCAACGACGCGCTGATGGCGGTGTTCTTCCTGCTCGTCGGGCTGGAGATCAAACGCGAGTTCGTCGAGGGGCAGCTCTCGTCCTGGTCGCGGCGCGCCTTGCCCGGAATCGCCGCGCTCGGCGGCATGGTCGCCCCGGCGCTGATCTATCTGGCGATGACGCGCGGCGATTCGGCAGCGGCCGGAGGCTGGGCGATCCCGACCGCCACCGACATCGCCTTCGCGCTCGGCGTGCTCGCTTTGCTTGGCTCGCGCGTGCCGGTGTCGCTCAAGATCTTCCTGACGGCGCTGGCGATCATCGACGATCTCGGCGCGGTCGTCATCATCGCGCTGTTCTACACCAAGGGCCTGTCGCTGCCGATGCTCGGCCTGGCCGGCGCCTGCATCGTCGCCCTGATCGCACTCAACCGCATGAACGTGACGCGGCTCTGGGCCTATCTCGCCATCGGCGCGCTGCTCTGGCTGTTCGTTCTCAAATCCGGCGTCCACGCCACGCTCGCCGGGGTCGCGCTCGCGCTCACCATCCCGATCGGCGACGGCAGCGACAGCGACGAACCGGAGCATTCGCCGCTCCATACGCTCGAGCACCTCCTGCACCCTTGGGTCGCCTTCCTGATCGTGCCGATCTTCGGCTTCGCCAATGCCGGCGTCTCGTTCACGGGCATGACGCCGGCGAGCGCGCTCGCGCCGGTGCCGCTGGGCATCGCGCTCGGACTGTTCGTCGGCAAGCAGATCGGCGTGTTCGGCTTCTCCTGGGTCGCGGTGAAGGCTGGGCTCGGCGCGATGCCGGCGAGGACGAGTTTCGTCCAGCTCTACGGCGTCGCCCTGCTCTGCGGCATCGGCTTCACGATGAGCCTGTTCATCGGGGCGCTCGCCTTTCCCGAAGACGCCGTCGAACTCGGCAAGGCCACCAAGATCGGCGTGCTGCTCGGCTCGGTGGTCTCGGCGGTCGCCGGCGCCGTGGTTCTACAGATGGCGGGCAGGTCGAAAGCCGGGCATTCAATAGATAAATCAAAGAGGTGATACGACGAATCGGCTGACGTTCAAGTGCAGGCGCAGCCCAGTTCCACCACCCTCGCCCAAGATGATGTCGTTGCGGCAGTCGACATCAGGCGTATGACGATGATACCTTCGTCGTTGTTGACCAATGGACCAATGATGTCCCTCGACGAAAGATGCGTCCGAAAGCGCGTCAGCCATGACTGCTTTCGATAGGGACGAGCATTGAGGTGGCTGGCATGACGCCTGGATACCCGCCGTGGCCTGCCAGAGATCTCGATCGCCCGTTTCCAGCGAAACCAAAGAGGCGGCTCGTCGCCGCGCTCGCCTGTTTCGGCGCCGTTGCCTGCCCGCCGGGTGCGCCCGAGCTTTTCCTGCCGTCCGCGCTGGCCGCCGAAGCATCGGAAGAACGGCGCGGCTCCCGCGCGAAAAAGGCTCGCACGCCGCATGCGAAGCCGCCCGCACCCGCTCCAGCCGCGCTGGCCGACCAGCGGAGCGTCGCCACAGCGCCTGCACCCGCGCCACCGACCTTCTACTCGATGAACCAACTGGGCGACCATCTGTGGTCGGTTCGCTGGGAACTGGCCGCGGTCGGCGGCGCCCTGGCGGTGATCGGATTCAAAGACTGGGGCTGGGGCGATTCCGGCTTCAAGTTCATCGAGGAAGGTTATTTCGCGAAGAACACGCGCCATGGCGGGATGGACAAGATCGGCCACGCCTTCTCGACCTTCGTCATCGCCGACCTCATCACCGACCGGATCCGGGCGAGCGCGGCCGATCCGACCGGCGCCCAGATCACGGGCGCTCTGGTCGCCTTCGGCATCATGGGGCTCGCCGAGACGCTGGACGGCTTCGCGGGCCGGCACCGCTTCTCGCGCGAGGATATTGCCGCGAACGCCGTCGGCGCCGCCTTCTCGATGATCCGCAACACGATTCCGGGCATGCGCGAGAAGCTCGATTGGCGGCTGATGTACACGCCAGCCAGCTATGAAAGGCCGGGCATCACCAGCGCGGATGGCGGTTTCCTGCCACCCTATGAGCGCCAGCGCTATGTCATGGCCCTGAAGGGCAGCGGCTTCGATTCACTCAAGAACACGCCCTTGCGCTATGTCGAACTGCATGCGGGCTTCGATGCGCGCGGATTCGAGAAGAAGGAGCGCGCCCTCGGTTACCCGATCGAGCGAACGTTCTATGTCGGGGTCGGCCTGAACCTGAACGAAGTCCTCTTCGGACAAGGCTCGCTGCCGAACCTCGCAAAGCACAAGGACACGCTGCCGGCGAGACTCGCGCAGAAGACCTTCGAGTACATCCAGGTGCCCTACACAGCGATCTATACCGGGAATACGTTTTCGACGATCCGGCGATAGGTGCAGCGGGCCATCAGTCCCTTCGGCAGATGGAGACGCCGACCGTCCCCGCATGATGACAGCGGTCGCGCTCCGGCTCCCGATCAAGGTGCGGGGTCGTAGCTCTGCGCCGTGGCGCTCTCCAAGCGGATGGATGAGCGCAGGGGTCCATGCCGCCGGCCGTCAAATCAGCCTTTTCGTCTCCGTGGCGCCGGCTGGATCTCCGCCGGCTGCGATGGATGGTAGACCAGCGATCTCCGCGCGGCCGTCTTCAGAAGCGACCGGAAGGTCGGACATTCCAGATGAGTCGGCGCCGGACAATCGGCGACATGGCGCAGCGCGTCCCTCAGCATTCGCAAACCGAGAATCTGACGCTGCAATTCATCGGCCCGGACGCGCAACCGCTCGCGCGGGATATCGGGTTGGCCATTCTGGCCGAACATGCCTGCAATTTCTTCAAGCGAGAAGCCAGCGGTCTTGCCGAGACCGATCAGCGACAGCTTGAGAAGGACATCGGCATCGAATTGCCGTCGCAGCCCGCGACGGCCCTCTGACCGGATCAGCCCGATCTCCTCGTAATAGCGCAGCGTCGAAGGCGGCACGCCCGAGCGCCGAGCCACCTCGCCGATATCCAGAAGGGGCATGCTTGACCTCAAGTCGACTTGAATTCGTAAGGTCTGCCAAACGGATGGTTTCGGCAAGAGGAAGAATCATGGAAAGCATTGCTTCTACGAAAGAAAAGCCCGTCTGGCAGGACCCACGCGCCGTGGCGCTGCTGATGGCCGCCTCTCTCACGACGATGGCCAACGCGACGATCAGCCCGGCCCTGCCCGGGCTGGAGCGCCTGTTCTCAGCAGATCCGAATGCGGCGATGCTGACGCGGCTGCTGGTGCCGGCGCCATCGCTCAGCGTCGCACTCTGCGCGCCGCTCGCGGGGATGGTGGCCGATCGGTTGGGACGGCGTGTCATGCTTCTCGCCGGAGTGGTGCTGTTCGTCGTCTCGGGCTGCGCCGGGCTCTTCCTACCGGACCTGCCGACGATCTTCGCAAGCCGGCTCGCCCTCGGTGTCGCCGTCGCGCTCATCATGACGGCCCAGACGGCCCTGATCGGCGACTATTTCAGGGGCGACAGCCGCAACGCGCTGACGGGCCTGCAGATCTCCGCCCGGAACTTCGGCGGGCTGGTCTTCATCTCGCTGGCGGGCTGGGCGGCAGCGATGTCCCCTCGCCTGCCCTTCGCCATCTACGGACTCGCCGCTGTCACCCTACCCCTGATGTGGCTCGTCATCGTCGATCGGCCGCGCGCGGTATCTAGTGGAGGTCCCCGCGCGACGACCAGCGGCAGTGGCACGCCATCCTGGCGCATCCGGTTCGCCTTGCTGGTCGTCCTTCAGGCGGCGACCAACATGACCTTCTTCCTGATCCCCACTCAAATCTCGTTCTTCCTGGAAAGCCGGGGTTATGCGAGCCCCCTGATGACCGGCGCGGTACTCGGCATGCTGATGATCTCCGGCGGCTGCTTCGCGCTGCTCTATCCGCGCCTCCAGCACAGGATCGGTTACGCTGGCATCCTCGCAGCCGGTTATGCCGTGATGGCGCTGGGCTTTGCCCTGCTCCCGCAATGGGTCGCGACGCCATCTCTGTTCCTCGCAGCGCTGCTAGTCGGCGCGGGCTATGCGTTGGTTTCGCCGAGCTTCATCGCCATCACGCTCGATCTGGCGCCCCAGCGATCGAGGGGGCTCGCCGGCGGCCTGCTGACCGCGTCCATCTTCATCGGCCAATTCTGCTCGCCGCTGGTCAGCACGCCGCTCATCATCCTGCATGGCTACCGCAGCCTGTTCGAAGGGACCGCGCTGCTGCTCGCAAGCATCTCGGTCCTGGCCGCCATCATGTCGAGAACCTTCAGCGACTCTTCGCGATAACAAAAAACCCGCCGGGCGACCGGCGGGCTTTCAACCGTCAGCAGTGTTCGCTCAGATATCCTGCTCGGCCTGTAACGCGGCGATCGGCGCGGGGCCCAGCCCATCCTTATTGTAGATGTCGTCGCGGAACTGGACGCCGCCATCGGGAGTCGCCCAGGCGGTGACATAGACCCAGTAGCACGGCACCGGATTGCTGATGCGGGCGTTGACGCGCTCGCCAGAGGCGATGACCTGGTCGATCTTGGCGCGGTCCCAGCCGGGCGTCTCCTTGAGCAGCCAGGCGATGTAGTCGCGCACGTTCTGGACACGCATGCAGCCGGACGACACGAAGCGAAAATCGTCGCCGAAGATGCCCTTGGCCGGCGTATCGTGCATGTAGACGCCGTGCGGGCTGGGAATGTTGATGCGAACGAAGCCGAGCGAGTTGAACTCGCCGCCCGGATCCTGCCGGAAGGTGTAGCGGGTCGCCTCGTCCGAGTTCCAGTTGACGCGCTCGGGCGCGATCTCGCCGGAGGGGCCGATGATGCGGATCTTGTTCTCGGTGAGGTAGCTCGGCTCCTTCCTCATCTTGGGGATGAGGTCCTTCTTGATGATCGAGGCCGGCACCGTCCAGGTCGGGTTGAAGTTGACCTCGGGGATCTTGGTCGAGAGCAGCGGCGACTGGCGGTCGATCTTGCCGACGCCCGCGGCATGGCGCGTCGCGACGACGCCGTTCTCGACGGTCTCGACCGTCGCGGCGGGAATGTTCGCGACGACGTGGCGCTGGCCGAGATTGCCCGAGAGCGAGCGTAGCCGGACGACATTGGTCTCGAGCTGGCGAATGCGGCGCTCGATCGGCACGTTCATCGCAGCGACGGTGGCGCGGTTGATCGCGCCCGTGGTGGAAAGGCCGACACGCGCCTGGAAATTACGGACGCCCGCCTCGACATAGGAATCGTAGACATTGCTGTTGCCGGCATTGGCGGGAAGATCGCCCGTGACGATCAGGCGCTGACGCAGGGCGACGACGCCGGGGCCGCGCGAGCCGACGCCCATCTTGTCGCCGAGCTGGACCGGCTGCCAGCCACCGCGGGCCGCGAGGTCGCGATAGGCGATGATCGCCTGTTCGGTCGCCTGGAGGGATTCAGGCGAGATCATGGGGGTATGGGAGCGGGCAACCGCATTGCGAGCGCCCGAATCATAGCTCTGGCGCCATTCCGCCTGCTGGGCGAAGGCCGGCACGGCCGTGGTCGCAGCGGCGCCCGAAAGCAGCGCCAGAACTGTTTCGCGGCGGGTCAGGCTCTTCGTCGACATCGCTTCCCTCTTGAACTCGTTCATCGCGCCCGGGCACATATCAAGCGCCGCAAGAACACCACCACCCGCTCTGCACGGGTGATCTCGTATTCAGGCGACGCTGCCGTAGCACAGTTAACGTCGCGTGATGAGAGCGGCGAATTTAGGGCACGGGCGCGTCTTGCCGCATGCATGGCGAAGCTTGGCCGGAGCTGTTGCAGCGCAAACACGGCGAAGCCCCCGGCGATGAGCCGGGAGCTTGGCAGGACTGCTTGAGGCGCCGAATCCGGGCTGAAGCGCCGGTTTCAGAGCTTGTAGCGGATCTGGTCGGTCCAGAAGCGCTCGAGGCGCAGCAAGGCGTTGTTCATCCGCTCGAAGTCGTCGGAAGCGATACCGCCGATCTGCTCGACCGTGCGAACGTGCTTGTCGTAGACGCCCTTCACGAGATTGTGCACTTCGGCGCCCTTCTCGGTGAGGCTGATGCGGACCGAACGGCGGTCGATCCGCGAGCGGGCATGGTGGAGATAGCCGAGCTCGACCAGTTTCTTGACGTTGTAGGAGACGTTCGAGCCGAGATAGTAGCCGCGCGTCCGCAGTTCGCTGGCGCTGAGCTCGGCATCGCCGATGTTGTAGAGCAGCAGGGCCTGGACGCTGTTGACGTCGTCGCGGCCGCGCCGCTCGAACTCGTCCTTGATGACGTCGAGCAGGCGGCGATGCAGCCGCTCGACGAGAGTGAGTGACTCCAGGTAGAGAGGCTTGACCTTCAGATCAGCTTCTTCAGACCTTTCGACGACCGAAGTCTTGACGCTCGCTTTCATGGTATATCCCGCCTGTTGACTG
>DATDBB010000027.1:0-2416 GCA_036525085.1 Allobosea sp. | reverse complement strand
GAGCACCAGGACCGGCCAACGCTGCGCGCTATCGCCCATGATGAAGAGGAACGTCGCCACCAGCGCCGCGAGACCGAGCACCGTCACGAAGAACGGGTGGTTCCTCTGCATGAAGCCCATCGGCCAGCCGAAGCGAGCGGCGACAGGGCGATATATCGCGAGGCTGAACCCAAAGCCGAAGGTTGCCGTCGCCAACAGGTAAAGCGGGTTGAAAGACATGCTGCGTTCCGGTCCCAAGGCGCATGCGTCGCGCCGTGCCAAACCCCACGTGCCCGCCGCCGGGCCCGTGCCGCCCTCGGCGGCAGAATACACCAGCAATTCGGCGGGTGCAGTGCCCAAATCCACCAGCAGGCACCGCATGCCGGCCGCTGCGTGACAAGCCTCGGACTCTTGTTCGAAGCAGTCCTGATCGAGGTCGAACTACTGCCACTCCCGACCATTATCCGCCGGGCGCCGAATTACCAGGGCCGGCGCGCAGACTAGGTTAAGAGCCCTCCTAGTGTCCCGATCGCGAAGTTCGCTTCATTCGCATGGCTATCGGACGAACTTCGCGATCGATAAGGACACTAGCAAATCCAAGCTTCCAGTGTGGCTTATGATTTCGAAGTCCGCACTGGAGTATGCCGCTAGTATAAAGCGGACTTCGAAATCGCCACACTCTGATGTCCCAAGTCAAGCACTCCGCTCACGTGTTGTCGACGTCGAGCCTTGCGGTTCGACGGGTGGCGATTGAATGGATCGTGCAGAGGCGGAGACGAGGCCCGAAGACGTCGGTGATCAAGCTCTGATGCGCGGGTTCAATACCGCATGTCCGTTTGTTCGTCCGGGGCTGCCTCGGTCTAGAGGCGGGCGTCGATCGCGAGGATCGGCCACGTAGTGTTTGCGAGGGCTCCCCTGCCATGGCCTCGCCCCGCCGCTGCACGAATGCTCAGCTCACCCGGTGCGATCGCCGGGCTCGATCCCTGCTCTGTTGATCAGCTAAGCGATTAGATCCGCTCAGGCCGTGCGGGCCGTCGTCGCGTCGGGCACCTCGCGAGCGATGGCCCAGATGAAGGCCGCCAGCTCGCGTGCAATCGCGGTTGCGACCACCGTCGATTTCTTGCCCTTGCGCGACAATGTCCGGAACCGCTTGCAGAGCCGAACCTGCGCCTTCCAGGCGATCTCCCGCGCAACACGTGGCGCCGCCGCAACCTGAGCCTGCTTCTCGTATCCGACGCGCGGCGGATGGCGATATGACCACGCGGCCTCGACCAGGACGCGCCGCGCCCGGCCGTTGCCGGCCTTGGTGATCGATCCGCGCTTGACGCTGTCGCCCGTCGATCGCTCCGATGGCACCAAGCCCAGATATGCCATCAGCTGGCGCGGGCTCGCGAAGCGCGACAGGTCACCGATCTCGCCGAGGATCGTGACGGCAGAGACGAGATCGATGCCGCGCATCGCCATCAGTGCCGGCACGATCGGCGCCAACGACCAATTGGCAAGCGCCTCGCGGATCGCCTGCTCGAGCCGCCCGATTCGATCACTCGCCTGGCGTTCAGCCAGCAGCATCTCCTCCAGTGCGAAGCGCTGCTCGCGGTGCTCGAGCCTCAGATTGGCGAGCCAGGACCGGTGCCGCGCGTTCCACGTTCGGATGCCCGGATAGTGGCGCCCCAAACGCAGCAGCATCGAGGACACCTGCTGGCGCTTGCGCGTCAGATCCTGCCTGGCCGCATCACGCGCCCGGGTCAGCTCGCGCATCGCCTCGTGGCGGGCGTCGGGAACCCATACGCCCGTCAACTCGCCGGCCCGCAAGAGCCTCGCCAGCCCCTCGGCATCACGCCGGTTGGTCTTCACCCGGTCGCCGGCCTTCTTCGGAATGAGTGACGGCGCCACGACGATGCAGACGTGACCAAGGCTCGCGATCAGCCGCTGGAGACCGTAGCCGGTCGGGCCCGCCTCGTAGCAGAACGTCAGCTTGCGATACCTGGCAGCGAGCCCGGCGACCAGCCTGCGCGTCGCGACCTCGCTCGTGTCCACCTCGCCGAGATAACGCACCTCGCCACGGCGGCCGGCCTCGGCAATCGCCACGGCATTGCGCAACTTCGCAGTATCGATGCCGATGAAAGCTTCGCTATGATGCCCCACGACTCGCCCTCCTTGTGTGAGGCTCTACCCGGCCTATCCGGGCAACCCTCGAACGCTCATCGAGGGTGAGTCGCCTCTTCAAGGAAGGACATACGGTCTAGGCGTCGCGCGGCTCGCAGCGGGAGGGAAGAGCAGCGGCCGAATTGGTCATGCGCTCCTTGACGAGACAATCGTATGCGGCGAGCAGTTGCGCGCGCTCGGTCTCCCACCGCAGCAGTGCCTTTGCCCGCGCCTTGCCGGTCTGCGACACGGCGCGGGCAAAGCACCGTCATCGAGCAGGCGAGCAATGTGC
>DATDBB010000026.1:0-3010 GCA_036525085.1 Allobosea sp. | reverse complement strand
ATGGGCAAGCTGTTCTCGGAGGTCGTCGAGAACATCGACATGAAGCCGGTGGACGGCCTGACCGCGACGGGCGCCGGCTGGTGGCAGACGATCCGCTTCGCGGTGGTGCCGCAGGTGCTCTCCAACTTCGCCAGCTATTCGCTGCTGCGCTTCGAGATCAATGTGCGCGGTGCTTCGATCATGGGCTTCGTCGGCGCCGGCGGCATCGGCCAGGATCTGATCGAGGCCATCCGCAAATTCTACTTCACCGATGTCAGCGCCATCCTGCTGCTGATCATCGCTGCGGTAATGCTGATCGACTACGGCACCGAGCGGCTGCGCCACGCCCTCCTCAGCCTGGAGCACGGCAAATGAGCCTCGCCCTTTCGCCTGCGGAACAGGCCGCGCTCGTCGCCCGCCACCAGGCCGCCATCGACGGCTCGCTCACGGCGAAGCTGACCACGATCGCGGTCGTCGCCGCCATGCTCGGCCTCTTCGTCTACGGCGTCAGCACCTTGGAGGTCTCGATCTGGCGCATCCTGCCCGGGCTCAGCAACCTCGGCACCTTCGTCGTCCTGATGCTGCCGCCCGATCCCGGCTCCCTCGCCCGCGCCATCATCTTCGTGAAGGCGCTGTTCGAAACCATCGCGATCGCCTTCCTCGGCACGATCCTGGCCGCCATCCTCGCCTTCCCGCTCGGCTTCATCGCGGCGCGCAACGTCGTCGCCAACAAGATCGTGCATTTCCTCGCCCGGCGCTCGCTCGACACGGTGCGCGGCGTCGACGCGCTGATCTGGGCGCTGATCTGGATCAATGTCGTGGGCCTCGGCCCCTTCGCCGGAATGCTGGCGATCATGACCAGCGATATCGGCGCCTTCGGCAAGCTCTATTCGGAAGCCATCGAATCCGCCGACCGCAAGCCGGTCGAGGGCGTGACTTCGATGGGCGGCGGCAAGCTGCACGAGATCCGCTTCGGACTGATCCCCCAGGTCCTGCCGGTGATCGCGAGCCAGGTGCTCTACTACATCGAGTCGAACACGCGCTCCTCGACCATCATCGGCATTGTCGGCGCCGGCGGCATCGGCCTCTATCTCGCCGAGACCATCCGCACACTTGAATGGCAGCAGGTCTCCTTCCTGATCCTGCTGATCCTGGCGGCGGTCACGGCGATCGACTTCCTCTCGGCAAGACTGCGCTTCGCGATCATCGGTCAGCGGGCGGTGTGATCGCGTCTCTTCCCTTCTCCCCTCGCGGGAGAAGGTGCCCCGCAGGGGCGGATGAGGGGGCGCTACGCGCTGCCACCTTCTCCCGCCAGGGGAGAAGGGGAGTCTTCCGCGAACGGCTCGACCACCATCTCCATGCGCTCCCCGGCAAAGACGCTGCTGACGAGGTGGATCGGTGTCAGGTCGGCCAGGGCATCGATCGCGACCGACACCATCACCGGCGCGCCTGGCTCGATCCGCAGCAACTCTGCCTCGCGCTCGCTGGCGAGCCGGGCGGTGAGGCGGGTCGAGAGGCGGACATAATCGATGATGCCATAAGCCTTCAGCGCCGCAGTCATCGAGCCCTCGGCAGCGCGGTAAGCCTCATCGAAATGCGGAAAGCGCGCGACGGAGAGCCAGTGCGTGCCAGTCCCCATCGGGGTGCCGTCGGCAAGGCTCAGACCTTCGAGCCGCCACAGCGCCGCGCCGGACTCCAGCCCCAGCACCTCGCAGGTGTCCGGCTCGCCGATGATCTGCTCCTCGGACAGAACGGTGCTCGACCCGACCATGCCGATCCGGCCGAGATTGGCCCGCATGCTGACGCGCCGGCCGAGCGGATAGGGCACGCGCCGCGCGCTGACCTGCGTGCCGCGCCCGCGCGACACCGTGACGAGACCCTGCTCAGCCAGATGCCTGAAGGCCTGCCGCACTGTGTGCCGATGCACGCCATAGCGCTCGGCCAGGGCGGTCGCCGCCGGCAGGATGTCGCCCGCCGCATACTCGCCCTTGCCGATCGAGCCCGCGAGATCGTCCGCGATCCGGCGCCAGGCCGTTCCGCTATCGGCCGTCCCGGCATCGACGGCCTCGACCGCATCAGTCACCAAAGCGTCATGCAAAATGTATAGACCTTTCATCGCAGCCAGCCTATTATAGTCTAGACATTAGCGAGCGACCAGACGGCGGATGACGATGACGGCCAAAACCGCAGAGAAAACCCCCGAAAAAACGCGAAGGCAGCGCTGGATGGCGATTCTCGCCCGCGCCTCGCGAGCCGAGATCGCCGAGCTCCTCGGCGCCGAGCTTCCGCGCCACGACATCCTCAAGGCGCCGGAGACCGGCACCGTGATGGTCGAGGGCCGCGCCGGGGGGGCGGGGCGCCGCTTCAACCTCGGCGAAGCCACCGTGACGCGCTGCATCGTGAGGCTCGACGATGGCGCGATGGGCTTCTCCTATGCGCTCGGCCGCGACGCACGCAAGGCTCGCCTCGCCGCGATTCTCGACGCGAGATTGCAGGCGGAAGCGCCTGACAGCGCCCTGCACCGTGCCGTCCACGATCTGGCCCAGCGGCAGAGCGCCGCCCGCGACCTCGCCTCGCGCAAGGCCGCCGCCACCAAGGTCGATTTCTTCACGCTGGTCAGGGGCGCCTGATGACGACGGACACATTGATCGGCTCGGGCTTCTCCGACCCGGTCTTCCAATCGCAAGGCGCCTTCCGCGCGCTGCTGGCCGCCCTGGCCGAACCCGGGACAAGGCAGCAGGTCGCGGTCGGCATCGCGCCGCCGGAGGGCCTGCAGGCTGCCACCGCGACCGCGCTGCTGACGCTCGCCGACTACGAAACCCCGATCTGGCTGCCGCCGGTGCTGCGCGACGGCCCGGCCGGCGCCTGGCTGCGCTTCCATTGCGGCGCGGCGCTGGTGAGCGACCCCGACAAGGCGGCTTTCGCCGTTCTCGACGGATCGTCGCCGGAGCCATCCCTCGCCGCCTTCGATGCCGGCAGCGACCAGTTCCCCGACCGCTCGACGACCATCATCGTGCAGTGCACCGCCCTC
>DATDBB010000025.1:0-9686 GCA_036525085.1 Allobosea sp. | reverse complement strand
AGGCCCGCCAGCTTTCGGTCGAGGACATCCGCCGTTCCATCGCCGAGGGGCGCGCCGGCGGAAAAACCAGCCCCGCCGATGCGGTGTTCGACCGGATCGAGGCAAAGCTCAAGGCGATGGCGGAATAGGTGACGCGTTCCTACCGTTTTGCGCCGCATGCGGAGGACGATCTCGAAGACATCGTGCTTTTCATTGCTGCCGACAGCCCGAGGCGGGCTTTGTCTTTCGTAGCCGAATTGCGTGCCCATTGCGCCAGGATCGCCGACCAGCCGGAAGCCTATCCGTTGCGCGAGGAATACGGAGCGGGCGTTAGCGTGACCGTTCACGGCCGTTACCTGATCTTTCATGCCGTCCGGGATGAAGCTCTCGTGATCGAGCGCATTCTGCACGGAGCGCGTCATCTGGATTGGGTGCAGCTTTAGCGCTGCGGAGCTGTTCCACGCCTTCATCCCAACTGCGACTCGCCTTCCGCCAAGGCTCGTTCTATAAAAGAACAAATAAAGAACACGAGCCTCCATGCGAACCCGACCGGACCCTTATGCCCTGACCGATCTGCGTCGCCATCTGGCGGAGGCGTCGCTTCGCGCCGTGCCGGCGGCCCGAGATTCCGCCGAAAGCGGACAGGTGAGCTTCGGCGCGCCCGCTCTCGACGGGGCGCTGGGTGGCGGCATCGCGCGGGCGGCGCTGCACGAGGTCTATGCGCCCGCCACGGCCGATCTCGTGGCGGCGACGGGCTTCGCGATCGGGCTGGCGATCCGGGCGGCAGGTCTGCGTCCGATTCTCTGGGTCCGGCAGGATGTCGTCGATGCCGAGACCGGCCGGCTGCATCCGCCGGGCCTGACCGAACTCGGGCTCGATCCAGGGCGGGTCCTGCTGGTGCGGGCGCGCGATGCGGAGGGCGTGCTGCGGGCCGGCTCGGAAGCGGCCCGCTGCCCGGCGCTCGGGGCGGTGCTGATCGAGCCCTGGGGCGAGCCGCGCCGGCTCGACCTGACGGCGAGCCGTCGGCTCTCGCTGGCGGCGGAGGGCTCGGGCGCGACGACGCTCCTCCTGCGTGCCGCCGTGTCGCCGCAGGCGAGCGCAGCCCGGACGCGCTGGCAGGTCGCGGCGCTGCCGTCGCGGGCGCTGGAGGCGAATGCGCCGGGCGATCCGGCTTTCAGCCTCAGGCTGCTGCGCCATCGCGGCGGCCTGGGCGAACGCGAATGGTGTGTGGAGTGGAGCCGTGACCGACAATCCTTTGAGGACAGCGATCTCCGAGACCATCAGGCCGCGAGAGGCCGTCACGGCAGGGCCGATCAAGCCAGGGCAAGCCCCGATGCCGCGTCGCTATCTCGCGATGTGGTTCCCTTTCCTGCCGACCGACCGGCTGCGGCGGGAGCGTCGCATCCCGACATCCGGCGCGCCGGCTGATGCGCCTGTCGTGGTCTTCGCCACGGTACGCAACGCGCTCCGGCTCGTCGATTGCGACCAGCGCGCGGTGGCGCTCGGCCTGACGCGCGATCTGACGCTGGCCGATGCCCGTGCCCGGATTCCGTCTCTGATCGCGATCGAGTCCGAACCGCAAGCCGACGCGGCCTTGCTGGGCCGGCTGGCAGCCTTCTGCGACCGCTTCACGCCGCTGGTCGCTCTCGATTCCCCCTATGGGCTGATGCTCGACATCACCGGCTGCGCTCATCTCTTCGGCGGCGAGGCGATGCTTCAGGAGGCGATCGGCCGCTGGATGCGGGCCGGCGGCCTCGATCTTCGCGCCGCCATCGCGGGGACGCCCGAGGCGGCGCATGCGCTGTCCCGTTTCGGGGGAGGCGGCATCGTGCAGGTGGGGGAGGACGAAACCAGGCTGCGCCCGCTGCCGGTCGCCGCATTGGAGTTGCCGGCCGAGACCGCGATCGCGCTGTCGCGGGCCGGGCTGAAAACGCTGGCCGACCTCGCTGAGCGCCCGTCCGCCACCCTGTCCGCCCGCTTCGGCGAGGAACTGGTGACGAAGCTACGGCGCACGCTTGGCCGGGAGGATGCGCGCATCACGCCGCTGCGCCCGCCGCCGGCCTGCGTCGTCGAGCGTCATTTCGCCGAGCCCATGCTCGACAGCGAAGGACTGGAGGCGGTGGTCGCAAGGCTGATCGCGGAAGCCGCGCGCGTACTCGAACTGCGCGGCGAGGGCGGCCGCGCCTTCGAAATCAGCTTCTTCCGCAGCGACGGTGCGGTCCGGCGGCTCATGGTCGAGACCGGGCGGCCCTCGCGCGATGCCGCCGCCATCATCAGGCTCTGGCGCGAGCGTCTCGACACGCTGGCCGATCCGCTGGACCCCGGCTTCGGTTTCGATGCGGTCCGGCTCGCCGTGCCGGTCTGCGAGCCGCTGGACACCCATCAGCCCAGCCTCGATCGCCGCGCCGTCGAGGACGAGGCAGTGGCCGATCTCGTCGACCGGCTCGTCACGCGTTTCGGTCGCGACCGCGTGCTGCGCTTCGTGGCGCAGGACACCCATCACCCGGTGCGCGTGGCCAAGGCCGTATCTGCAGCCATGTCGGCAGCGCTTCCGGTCTCGAGTGCCGCCTGGCCGGCGCCGGAGCCGCATGAGCCGCCGACTCGTCCGCTCCAGATTTTCGAGCCGCCCCATCCGGTCGAGGCCATAGCGGAGGTGCCGGACGGCCCACCGATCCGATTCCGTTGGCGTCGCCTGATCCATGACGTCGCCCGCGCCGAGGGGCCCGAACGGATCGCGCCGGAATGGTGGCGCGACGGCTCCTGCGAGCCGATGCGCGACTATTACCGCGTCGAGGACGCTGAAGGACGCCGCTTCTGGCTCTTCCGCATCGGCTTCCATGAGCCGGAGCAGGCGCCGCCGCGCTGGTTCCTGCACGGGCTCTTCGCATGAATCAAACTCGTAACCCCTTCGCCGAACTCGTTGCCACGACGAATTTTTCCTTCCTGCGCGGCGCCTCGCCCGGCCCCAATCTCGTGCTGACGGCGCTGCTGCTCGGCCATGCCGGCATCGGCATCGCCGACCGCAACACAGTGGCCGGCGTGGTCCGCGCCTGGAGCGCGCTCAGGGCTCTGCGCGAGGACGGCTTGCCCTCGCCCGAGAAGATCAGGGAAGGCGGCAGCCCCGGCGAATATATCTGGATCGAGAATCCGGCATTCGCCGATCTGCCCTTCACGCAAGATCAGCTTCGGGCCATGGCGGAGGCCTTCAGGCTCGCGGTCGGCAGCCGGCTCGTCTTCGCTGATGGCACGCCCGACATCGTCGTCTATCCGGCCAACCGGCAGGGCTGGGGACGGCTTTGCCGCCTGCTGAGCCAAGGCAATCTCAAGGAAGGCGCGGGTAAGGGCGATTGCATCCTGCATCTCGACGATCTGCTCGCCGATGCGCGCGATCTCCTGCTGATCCTGATGCCCGGCCGCAGCCTCGACGGCCTGCCGGCGCTTATCGCCCGGCTCGACGAGGCCGCGCCCGGCGCGATCTGGCTGGGAGCCAGCATGCATCGCCGTGGCGACGACCGCCGCCGCCTTTCGCGCCTGAAGGCGGTCGCGGCCGCGACCCGCACGCCGCTGCTGGCGACCAACGACGTGCTCTATGACTCAGCCGAACAGCGCGACCTTCAGGACGTGCTGACCTGCATCCGCGAGGGCGTTTCGATCGAGCGGGCAGGGCGCCTGCTCGAGGTCAATGCCGAGCGCCATCTCAAGACGGCGCAGGAGATGGCGAGGCTGTTCCGCGACGCGCCCGAGGCCATCGCCGAGACGCAGCATCTGATGAGCCGCATCGACTTCGATCTCGGCCAACTCACCTATGAATATCCCGACGAGCCCGTGCCGCCCGGCTGGAGCGCCCAGGGTTGGCTGGAGGAACTCGTCCGGCGCCGCAGCGAGATACGCTATCCGGACGGCGTCCCGGCGAAGGTGCATGATCTGCTGGCGAAGGAACTCGCACTCATCGAGACGCTCGACTACGCCCGCTACTTTCTGACCATCCGCGATATCGTCGATTTCGCGGAGGATGAAGGCATCCTCTGTCAGGGCCGCGGCTCGGCCGCCAATTCCGCCGTCTGCTATGTGCTCGGCATCACCGCCGTCGATCCCGCCGAGAGCGACGTGTTGTTCGAGCGCTTCATCTCGACCGAGCGCCGCGAGCCGCCCGACATCGACGTCGATTTCGAGCATGAGCGGCGCGAGGAGGTGATCCAGTGGATCTATGAGAAATACGGCCGCCATCGCGCCGGCATCGCCGCGACCGTGATCCGCTACCGCCCGCGCAGCGCCATCCGCGACGTCGGCAAGGCGCTGGGGCTGACCGAGGACGTCACCGCCCGCATCGCCGACACGCAGTGGGGAAGTTGGGGCACCGAAATCGGCGATGAGCGGGTGCGCCAGGCCGGGCTCGATCCGGTCAATCCGACGGTGCGCCGCGCCGTCGATTTCGCCGTCCGGCTGCTCGGCTTCCCGCGCCATCTCTCCCAGCATGTCGGCGGTTTCGTGCTGGCGCGCGGGCGTCTCGACGAGATGGTGCCGGTCGGCAAGGCGGCCATGGCCGATCGCACCTTCATCGAATGGGACAAGGACGACATCGACGAACTCAAGCTGATGAAGGTCGATGTGCTGGCATTGGGCATGCTGACCTGCATCCGCAAGGCCTTCGACCTTTTACGTCAGCACGAGGGCAAGGATCTGCGCCTCGCCGACGTTCCCGGGGACGACAAGGGTACCTACGACATGCTCTGCGAGGGCAAGTCGCTTGGGGTCTTCCAGGTCGAGAGCCGGGCGCAGATGAACATGCTGCCGAGGCTGAAGCCGCGCTGCCTCTACGATCTCGTCATCCAGGTCGCGATCGTCCGGCCTGGGCCGATCCAGGGCAACATGGTCCATCCCTATCTGAAGCGGCGGGCCGGGCTGGAGGAGGTGAGCTATCCTGCCCCCTCGCCGGAGCATGGCGACAAGGGGGAACTCTTCGAGGTTCTCAACAAGACGAAAGGCGTGCCGCTTTTCCAGGAGCAGGCCATGCGGCTCGCCATGGTCGCGGCCAGGTTCTCCGATGTCGAGGCCAACGGCCTGCGTCGGGCCATGGCGACCTTCCGCAATGTCGGCACCATCGGCCAGTTCGAGGAAAAGATGGTCGGGCGCATGGTGGCGCGCGGCTATGAGCGCGACTTCGCCCAGCGCTGCTTCGACCAGATCAAGGGCTTCGGCAGCTACGGCTTCCCCGAAAGCCACGCCGCCTCCTTCGCCAAGCTCGTCTACATCTCGTCCTGGCTGAAGTGCCACCACCCGGCCGCCTTCGCCTGCGCGCTGCTCAATTCGCAGCCCATGGGCTTCTATGCCCCCGCCCAGATCGTCCGTGAGGCGCAGGAATATGGCGGCGTCGAGCCCCGCGCTGTCGATGTGAACCTGAGCTTCTGGGACAACGGGCTAGAACGTGTCGATCACATTGAAAAAGAAGGCGCTGTCATCCCGGACGCAGCGAAGCGGAGATCCGGGATCCATGCCGGAGCGTTGGCCGGAGAGGTTCCGGAATGGATCCCGGGCCTCCCTCCGGTCGCCCGGGATGACGGTGAGGGTGTCAGTAAGCCATCCCCCTTCGCACTGCGCCTCGGCTTCCGCCAGATCGACGGTTTCCAGGAGGAATGGGGCCTGCGCATCGAAAAAGCCCGCGCCGACGGTTATCGCGATGTCGAGGACCTGATGCGCCGCGCGAACCTTCCCGGCCGCGCCATGCGGCTACTGGCCGACGCCGACGCCTTCCGTTCGCTCGGCCTTGATCGCCGCGACGCGCTCTGGGCCGTGCGCCGACTGCCGGATGACGAGGCGCTGCCGCTCTTCGCCGCCGCGCAGGCTCGCGAACTGGGCTCCGAGCCCGCCATGGCGCTGCCCGTCATGCCGCTGCCGCAGCAGATCGTCGCCGACTACCAGACGGTGCGGCTCTCGCTGAAGGGCCATCCCATGGGCATGCTGCGGCCGCTCTTCCGGCGCGGCGGTGTGCTGAGCTGCGCCGAACTCGAAGGTCGGCCCGATGGAAGCTGGGCGCGCACGGCCGGCGTGGTGCTGGTGCGCCAGCGCCCCGGCAACGGCAAGGCGATCTTCATCACGCTCGAGGACGAGACCGGCATCGCCAATATCCTGCTCTGGGCCAGGCTGTTCGAGCGCTTCCGGCGCGAGGTCATGAGCGGGCGCCTGCTGCAGGTCGAGGGCAGGGTGCAGAAGAGCCCGGAAGGCGTGGTGCATCTGATGGGGCAGCGCGTCGTCGATCGCACGGCCGATCTGGCGGGCCTCTCGGACACCCACCGGGCCGAAATCTCGCTCGCGCGAGCGGACGAGATCCGCAACCCGCTACCCCATCGCGGCCGTCACCCGCGCAATGTCCGCATCCTCCCGAAGTCGCGCGACTTCCACTGATCTGCCGATCGCATGGGCGATATGCTCAATTAATGATCAAAAAAGCGCGTGAGGTATACGCGATGCCTCCAGGAGGTCACGACTTAGGCAGAAGGCGCCGCCGCCCTATCCCAAAGTGCTAGTCTTAAGACCTTCGTCTGGCATGCCGGTTGCTAACCCACGAGTGCCGTCGCTCGCATGAGTCGCCGGCCAATCACAGGGGAGACAATCGTGTCCGTATCCAGCTTCACCCGCTCCGTCCTTCTCGGCCTGGGCTTCACCACGGCGCTCGTCACCGGCGCATTCGCCCAAGAGAAGGTCCTGCGCATCGGCATGACGGCGGCGGACATTCCGCGCACCCATGGCCAGCCCGACCAGGGCTTCGAGGGCAACCGCTTCACCGGCATCCCGATGTATGATGCGCTGACGCATTGGGACCTCTCCTCGGCGGACAAGGCGAGCGTCGTCATCCCCGGCCTCGCCACGGAATGGGCGGTCGATGCCGCCGACAAGACCAAATGGACCTTCAAGCTGCGTCCGGGCGTCAAGTTCCAGGATGGTTCGGCCTTCGATGCCGCCGCAGTGGTCTGGAACGTCGACAAGGTCCTGAACAAGGAGGCCGCGCATTTCGCGCCCGACCAGATCGGCGTCACCGTCTCGCGCATGCCGACGCTGAAAAGCGCCAAGGTCATCGATCCGCTGACCGTCGAGCTGACGACCAGCGAGCCCGACGCCTTCCTGCCGATCAACCTGACCAACCTCTTCATCGTTTCGCCGACGCATTGGGCTGCCAAGCTCGCGGCGGTTCCGGCCTCCGTCACCGATCCGGTCGAGCGCGCCAAGCAGGCCTGGGCCGCCTTCTCGGCCGATCCGTCGGGCACCGGCCCGTTCAAGGGCGTGAAGCTCTCGCCGCGCGAGCGCTTCGAGATGGTCGCCAACAAGGCCTATTGGGACCCCAAGCGCGTGCCCAAGGTCGACCGCGTCGTGCTGCTGCCGCTGCCCGAGGCCAATGCCCGCACCGCGGCCCTGCTCTCGGGCCAGGTCGACTGGATCGAGTCGCCTTCGCCGGATGCCGTCCCGCAGATCAAGCAGCGCGGCTTCACCGTCTATACGAACGCCCAGCCGCATGTCTGGCCCTGGCAGCTCTCCTTCGTCGAGGGCTCCCCCTGGATCGACAAGAAGGTCCGCCACGCCGCCAATCTCTGCGTCAACCGCGAGGAGCTGAAGACGCTGCTCGGCGGGTTGATGGAAATCCCGAAGGGCACGGTTCCGCCCGGCCATCCCTGGTGGGGCAATCCGACGTTCGACATCAAATACGATCTCGCCGCGGCCAAGAAGCTGATGACCGAAGCCGGCTATTCGGCCTCCAAGCCGGCGAAGGTAAAGGTGCTGACCTCGGCCTCGGGTTCGGGCCAGATGCAGCCCTTGCCGATGAATGAGTTCATGCAGCAGGCGCTGAAGGAGTGCTTCTTCGACGTCGCGCTCGAGGTCGGCGAATGGAACGCCGTCTTCACCAACTGGCGCGAGGGCGCCAAGCACGCCAATGCCCGCGGCGCCAACGCCACGAACGTCACCTTCGCGGCGATGGACCCGTTCTTCGCCATGGTGCGCTTCACCTCGACCAAGGCCTTCCCGCCGGTGTCGAACAACTGGGGCTATTTCGGCAATGACGAGTTCGACAAGCTGATCGCCGATGCCCGCACCTCGTTCGAGGGCTCGGCCCGCGATGCCGCTCTCGCCAAGCTGCATGCCCGGATCGTCGAGGAAGCGCCCTTCGTCTGGGTCGCCCATGACGTCGGCCCGCGCGCGATGAGCGCGAAGGTCAAGGGCGTGGTCCAGCCGAAGAGCTGGTTCATCGACCTCGCTCCGATGTCGATGGAGTGACGGCGGGCGTCTCCTTCTCCCCTCCGGGGGAGAAGGTGGCAGCGCGAAGCGCTGACGGTTGAGGGCCGTGCCGACGCACGGCCGTTCTGTCGGTCACGCTCACCCGGTCTTTCCTCATCCGACCCGGCTGCGCCGGGCCACCTTCTCCCCCGAGGGGAGAAGGAAAGAGGCTGGCACAGCCCTTGCGAAGCCAGCTTCGAACTTTTCCATTTCGGAGTAGCCCGATGATCCGCACCGCCCTTGCCCTGACGCTTGCCGCCGGCGTTTCCCTATTTGCAGCTTCGGCGCAGGCCCAGGGCACGCTGCGGATCGGCATGACGGCGTCCGATATCCCGCTGACCACCGGCCAGACCGACCAGGGCGGCGAGGGCATGCGCTTCATGGGCTATACGGTCTATGACGCGCTGATCAACTGGGACCTCAGCAAGGCCGACAAGGCCTCCGACCTGACGCCGGGCCTCGCCCAGAGCTGGGCGGTCGATGCCACCGACAAGAACAAATGGACCTTCGTGTTGCGCGAGGGCGTGAAGTTCCATGACGGCTCGGAGTTCACCGCCGATGCGGTCGTCTGGAACCTCGACAAGCTGCTGAAGAACGACGCCCCGCAGTTCGACCAGCGCCAGGCGGCGCAGGGCCGCTCGCGCATTCCCGCCGTCGCCTCCTACAAGGTCGTCGACAAATACAAGGTCGAGATCACGACCAAGGCGCCCGACGCGACGCTGCCCTACCAGATCGCCTGGGTGATGATGTCGTCCCCGGCCCAGTGGGAGAAGCTCGGCAAGAGCTGGGAGGCCTTCGCCAAGACGCCGTCGGGCACCGGCCCCTGGCAGCTCACCGCCTTCCAGCCACGCGAGCGCGCTGAGCTTTCGCCGTTCCCGGGCTACTGGGACAAGGCGCGTGTGCCGAAGCTCGACAAGATGGTGCTGCTGCCGCTGCCGGAGGCCAATGCCCGCGCCGCTGCGCTCAGGGCTGGGCAGGTGGACTGGATCGAGGCGCCGTCGCCGGATCTGATCCCTTCGCTGAAGACCGCGGGCTTCCAGATCATCACCAACGCCTATCCGCATAACTGGACCTGGCATCTCTCGCGCGCCGAGGGCTCGCCCTGGAACGACGTCCGCGTCCGCAAGGCCGCCAACCTCGCCGTCGACCGGCAGGGCCTGAAGGAGCTGCTCGGCGGCCTGATGATCCCGGCCGAGGGCTTCTACCCGCCCGGGCACCAGTGGTTCGGCAACCCGAAGTTCAAGCTCAAGCTCGACCAGGCCGAGGCCAAGAAGCTCCTGGCCGAGGCCGGCTTCTCACCGGCCAAGCCGGTGACGACCAAGATCCTGATCGCGCCCTCGGGCTCGGGCCAGATGCAGCCGCTGCCGATGAACGAGTTCGTCCAGCAGAACCTCGCCGAGGTCGGCATCAAGATCGACTTCGAGGTCGTCGAGTGGAACACG
>DATDBB010000024.1:0-6215 GCA_036525085.1 Allobosea sp. | reverse complement strand
GACATCTTCAGCCGCGTGCTGTCGGAGAAGGTCGAGCCGCACCTCGGACGCGGCCGGGCCACGATCCTGTGCGAATACCCGATCTCGGAGGCGGCGCTGGCGCGGCCGAAACCCGGCGATCCGCGCGTCGCGGAACGTTTCGAACTCTATGCCTGCGGCGTCGAACTGGCGAATGCCTTCGGCGAACTCACCGACCCGGCCGAACAGAGCCGCCGCTTCGAGGCCGACATGGACGAGAAGGCGCGCATCTATGGCGAGCGCTATCCGATCGACGAGGATTTCCTCGCCGCGCTCGCCGCGATGCCGCAGGCGAGCGGGATCGCGCTCGGCTTCGACCGGCTCGTGATGCTCTGTACCGGCGCCCGCCGGATCGAGGACGTGCTCTGGACGCCGGTCGCGGAACCGGGCAGGGGAGGGGCATGACCATTCACCAGCCCCCTGGCGGCCAGCCGCTGCGCAGCATCGACGCGCTCGTCGAGGCCGGTCTCGCCGCGCCGGAGCGGCGCGAGGCGCTGCAGGCCGTGGCCGAGCGCTACGCGGTTTCGGTGATGCCGGCGATGGCGGAACTCATCGATCCCGCGGATTCGGCCGATCCGATCGCGCGGCAGTTCATCCCCGATCCCGCCGAACTCGTGACGCTGCCGCAGGAGATCGCCGATCCGATTGGCGACGAGGCGCATTCGCCGGTCGAGGGCGTGGTCCACCGTTATCCCGACCGCGCGCTGCTCAAGCTCGTCCATGCCTGCCCGGTCTATTGCCGCTTCTGCTTCAGGCGCGAGATGGTCGGACCGGGCGGCGATGCGCTGACCGGCGAAAAGCTCGATGCGGCGCTGGCCTATCTCGCCGAGCGCAAGGAGATCTGGGAGGTCATCATGACCGGCGGCGACCCGCTGATCCTCTCCGCGCGGCGCGTGCGCGAGGTCGCGAGGCGCCTCGCCGCGATTCCGCATATCAAGGTCGCGCGCTGGCATACGCGCGTGCCGATCGTCGACCCTGGCCGGATCACGGACGACTATGCCAAGGCGCTGCGCATCCCCGGCAAGGCGAGCTACATCGCTGTTCACGCCAACCATCCGCGCGAGTTCACGCAAGCCGCCTGCGCTGCGCTGGCCCGCCTCGCCGATGCCGGCCATGTCCTGATCAGCCAGAGCGTGCTGCTCAAGGGCGTCAACGCCGATGTCGAAACGCTGTCCGCCCTGATGCGCGCCTTCGTCGAGAACCGGGTCAAGCCGTATTATCTCCACCATCCCGACCTTGCGCCCGGCACGGCGCGGTTCCGGCTCTCGCTGGAGGAAGGGCAGGCCCTCGTCAAAAGCCTGCGAGGCCATCTTTCCGGCCTGTGCCAGCCGACCTATATCCTCGACATTCCCGGCGGGGCCGGAAAGATCCCCGTCGGTCCCGCTTTCCTGTCGGCCTGCGAGACGCCGGGCGCCCAGGCTTTTGCCGAAGACCGCCATGGCGAGCAGCACCGCTACCCGCCGGGTTGAAGGCTGAAGGCCGGGCGCCGGATGCTTTCCGTGCATGATGCTGTTAAACTAAGTCTACTGGACCAAGCCGAGGGGATGTCATGGAAACGGTGAATATCCACGAGGCCAAGACCCACCTCTCGCGCCTGGTCGAGCGGGTCTCGAAAGGCGAAAGCGTCGTCATTGCTAAGGCCGGGAAGCCGATGGTGAAGCTCGTGCCGCTCGATGACGGCGATACTCGGCCGGTGCGTCGGATCGGGTTCATGGATGGGGAAATCCAGGTGCCGGATGATTTCGACACGATGGGCGCCGACGTCATCCTGGACATGTTCGAAGGCCGTACGTGAGGCTATTGCTGGACACGCACCTTCTGCTCTGGACGGCCGGAAAGTCACAAATGCTGTCGAGAGAGGCGGTCGGCCTGATCGCCGCTCCCGAGAACGAGATCAATTACAGCGTCGTTGGCCTTTGGGAGATCGCGATCAAGAATGGGTTGGGGCGAAGCGACTTTTCGGTCGATCTGGCGTTGCTGCGCCGTCGCCTCCTCGATAACGGCTACCGCGAGATACCGGTCACCGGCGAACATGCGCTGGCGATCGAAAAGCTTCCGGGGCTCCATAGAGACCCCTTCGACCGTTTGCTGGTCGCCCAGGCGACCGTCGAGGGGATGATATTGCTGACGGCCGATGCGACGCTGGCCAGCTATGGCCGGGCGGTGCGCCGGGTCTGAAGGAGGTTCATGATGCAAGAGAAACTGCCGATCGCGATCGTCTCCGATCTCGCCTGCCCCTGGTGCTTCATCGGCAAGGCCAGACTCGAGGCCGCGCTCGCCCGCCATGGCCTGACCGAGCGCGTCGCCATCACCTGGCTGCCCTATGAGCTCAATCCGGACATGCCGGCCGAGGGCATGGATCGCACGCAGTATCTCGATGCGAAGTTCGGCGCCGGCAAGCGCCGCGAGATCGAACTGCGCCTGTCGGAGGCGGCGCTCGAAAGCGGCGTCACCTTCAACTGGGCGGCCGTCAAGAAGAGCGTGAACACCCGCATGGCGCACATGCTGGTCGCGGCTGCCTCGACCGTCCAGCGCGGCGGCGAGATGAAGGCGGCGCTGTTCAAGGCCTATTGGCAGGATGGCCGTGACATCGGCGATACTGAGACCCTGGTTGCGATCGCGGTCGAGCAGGGCTTCGACGAACAGGCGGCGCGCGACGAACTCGCCAATGGCGAACTGCGCGAGACCATCATCGGGCTGGAGGCCCATGCGGCTCAAGTCGGCGTCACCGGCGTGCCCTTCTTCATCGTCGACGGCAAGCTCGCGGTTTCCGGTGCGCAGACGCCCGATGTCTGGGCCAAAGTCTTCGCGCAGGTCTTGCCCGACGCGGCCTGAACGCTACGGGCCCGGCGACGGCCTATAATACTCGTAGGACATCGATTCGGCATTCAGCGACAGGCTTTCCGTCGGAACGCCGTCGCCACGGCCACCCGACTGGAAAGACGTGATGATCACGTTCGTCAGTTGATAGGTGAGCTGCAGGATATCCGCCTTGTTGTAGAATTCGAGGGTGACGAGCGCAAACGCCGTCCCTCTCGCGCAATGCTGCACCAGCATCGGGCTCAGATTGTCGGTGCGCTTGGTGAGCTGGAAATCGCCGTACTGCGCTTTGCCTCTGGCTCCCCCGGCGGTCGGGCGCACTCCCATGCCCGACGATGCCGCAAGCGCCTCGAAATATTTGCCGATGGGACTGCTGAATTCCGCCCAGATCGTCATCGAATGACCTCATCATAGGCTGGCAAGGCGGTAGTCTCACGCGAAACATGACGCATAGCAACCGCGCTGATGACAGGTCACGATCGGTAGCGGCGGGTAAGCTCGCGCCGGCCGCTTGCAACCGCGCTCGAATCATGGCCCATCGCCGCAGGCAGCGGAGGGGCGATGATGCAGAAGATCAATGACACGCGTGACCGCCTGATCGTCGCCCTCGACGTGCCGACGATCTGGGATGCCTACCGCATCGTCTCGACGCTGGGCGACGGCGCGACCTTCTACAAGATCGGCTATCGGTTGGCCTTCGCCGGCGGGCTCGACCTCGCCCGCCAACTCACGAGCGAGGGCAAGAAGGTCTTTCTCGACCTGAAGCTGCACGACATCGGCAACACCGTGACGGAGGGTGTCGAGTCGCTGACCAAGCTCGGGGTCGCCTTCCTGACGGTGCATGCCTACCCGCAGACCATGCGCGGCGCGGTCGAAGGGCGCGGCGATGCCGCTATGAAGCTCCTCGCCGTCACCGCCCTGACCTCCTATGACGACGGCGATCTGCGCGATGCCGGCTACGGGCTCGCCGTGCGCGATCTCGTGCGCCTGCGCGCCGAGCAGGCCCGCACCAGCGGCATCGACGGAATCGTCTGCTCCGCCGCCGAGGCGGCGATCGTCCGCGAGGTGATCGGCAGCGACATGGTCATCGTCACGCCTGGCATCCGCCCTGCCGACAGCGCCGCTGGCGACCAGAAGCGCACCCTGACGCCCGGCGAGGCGATCCGCGCCGGGGTCGACCACCTCGTCGTCGGCCGTCCCATCATCCGCGCGGCCGACCCGCGTGGAGCGGCGGCCGCGATCATGGACGAGATCGCAGCGGCCTCATAAGCTCCGCTCGACCTGATTCCAGCAGACGGACACGCTCATGCCCAAGGGATATGTCATCGGCCGCGCCAAGGTCACCGACGCGACCAAATGGGGTGCCTATGCCGCAAAGGCCTCCGAGGTGATGAAGATCTATGGCGGCACGCCGATCGTGCGCGGCGGCCAGATGACGGTGGGCGAGGGCGAGGGCCGCGCCCGCAATGTCGTCATCGAGTTCCCGGATTTCGCCTCGGCGCGCTCCTATCTCTTCTCTCCCGAATATGCCGAAGCCCGCAAGCTGCGCGAGGGCGCCGGCGAGATCGATCTCGTCGCGGTCGAGGGGGCCTGAGCATGGCCAAAGGCTACTGGATCGCTCGGCTCGATGTCGAGAACGAAGAGGAATACGCCCGCTATCGCGCGCTGAACGCCGTCGCCTTTGCGAAATACGGCGCCAAGTTCCTGGTTCGCGGCGGCGAGTACAAGCTCGCCCGTGGCGAGGGCCGCAAGCACAACGTCGTGCTGGAGTTCAAGGACGAGGCGACGGCGCGCGCCTGCTACGCCTCGCCGGAATATCAGGAGGCGGTGAAGCACCTCGCCCAGGTCGGCCAGGTCGATCTCGTCATCATCGGCGGCTATGACGGAGCCCAGCCCGGCGAGTAGGGCTTCGCTTCGATCGCGCTTGAAGGATAGGTCGCGGCGAGTGCAGATGGACCGGCTTCAGCAGGACAGCCTCACCGCCATCGGCGTCATCAGCGGCACCTCGATGGACGGCATCGACGTCTCGATCGTCACCAGCGACGGGCGCGATACCGTCTCGTTCGGTGCGGGAACATCCTACCCCTATCGTGACAGCACGCGCCGGTCGCTTCAGGCGCTGATCGCCAAGGCGGAGCGTGCACTCACCGAGCCCCTGCTCGAGCTCGAGGCCGAAGTCAGCGCGGACCATCTCGCCGCGATCCGGCGCTTCATCGCGGATCACGACATCGACCCGGCCGGCATCGACCTCGTCGGCCTTCATGGCCAGACCGTCTATCACCGGCCGCAACAGCGCTTCACCCGCCAGTTGATCGACGGGCCGGCCGTCGCTGCCGCGCTCGGAATCCCCACGGTCGATCGCTTCCGCTATGCCGATGTCGCCGCCGGGGGGGAGGGGGCTCCGTTCGCGCCGCTCTATCACCGCGCCTTGGCACAGGGCATGGCGCAGCCCGTCATGGTGCTGAACCTCGGCGGTGTCGGCAACGTCACCTATATCGACGGCGACACCGTCATCGCCTTCGACACCGGCCCTGCCAGCGCGATCCTCGACGACTTCGTACTGCGCCGTCTCGGGCGCCCCTTCGACGCCGATGGCGAACTGGCCGCGAGCGGCCGCATCCATGACGATCTCGTCGCGGCCTTCATGGACAATCCCTTCTTCGATAGGCCGGCGCCGAAATCGCTCGACCGCAATGATTTCCATCGCCGGGCCCAGATCGTCGAACCACTGTCGGATGCCGATGGCGCGGCGACGCTTGCAGCCTTCACGGTCGAGAGCCTCGTCGCGGCGCTGCGTCATGTGCCGCGCGCGCCCCGCCGCTGGCTCGTCGGCGGCGGCGGCCGGCTCAATCGTCATTTCATGAAGCGCTTGGCCGACCGACTTGGCGTGCCGGTCGAGCCGGTCGAGGCCGCAGGTTGGGATGGCGACGCGCTCGAGGCGCAGCTCTTCGCCTATCTCGCCATCCGATCGGTGAAGGGGCTGCCGCTCAGCCTGCCCGGGACCACCGGCGTCCCGCAGCCGCTGACCGGCGGCAGGCTCAACCGGATCGGCTGACGTCACAAAACTGTCGGCTGCCAACCGCTATGGATGGTGGGCGGTCGGATTGCGCGATTCGAAATTTTTCGAATTCGGCCCGAAATGCGACGTCGGAGGCCCAAAATGGGCCGTTCGGCAGGCCAAAACAGGTGCGGAGCCAGCCTGTGGACGCGCCGGAGCGACGCGCGTCGTCATTTTCTTCAAAAACCGTGTTGACATGGATCGGGGGTGGGTCCTATAAACCGCCCATCGAGACGGCGCCGCCGCTGAGCGGCGCCTCTTCTGCGCTTCACTGGAACGCCAGGCCTTGTAGCCGACTAGCTCGGCGGCTTGCCTGTCT
>DATDBB010000023.1:0-2001 GCA_036525085.1 Allobosea sp. | reverse complement strand
GGCGCCGGCCGGCTTCGGCCAGGTCTTGCCCGCGACGAGGCGGGAGTTCTGCGGGAGATTGAATTCGGCCATCTGTCAGATCGTCCTCAATACACCCGCGCCTTGGGCTTGATGTACTCGATGTCGTTCGAGAGCGTGTAGGTGTGCACCGGCCGGTCATCGAGGGTGACGGTCCGCTTCTCGTCGTCGATCCAGGCGAGCGTGTGCTTCATCCAGTCCTTGTCGTCGCGGTTCGGATAGTCCTCGCGCGCATGGGCGCCGCGGCTTTCCGGACGCTGCAGCGCCGAGTCCATGGTGACGACGGCCTGGGTGATCAGGTTCTCGAATTCCAGCGTCTCGATCAGGTCCGAGTTCCAGATCAGCGAGCGGTCGGTGGTGCCGATGTCGGTGATGCCGGCCCAGACCTCGTGGATCTGCTTGTGGCCCTCTTCGAGCGTCTCGCCGGTGCGATAGACCGCGCAATTGTCCTGCATCGTGCGCTGCATGCGCCCGCGCAGCTCGGCCGTGGGCGTAGCCCCAGAGGCGTTGCGGTAGCGATCGAGGCGGGTCAGCGAGAGATCGGCCGAGTTCTTCGGCAGTTCCGGCTGCTTTTCGCCCGCCGTCACCGTCTCGGCGCAGCGCAGGCCGGCCGCACGGCCGAAGACGACGAGGTCGATCAGCGAGTTCGAGCCGAGCCGGTTGGCGCCGTGCACCGAGACGCAGGCGGCTTCGCCGATCGCCATCAGGCCCGGCACGACCTGATCCGGGTTGCCGTCGACCTTGGTCAGAACCTCGCCGTGGAAGTTCGTGGGGATGCCGCCCATGTTGTAGTGGACCGTCGGCAGCACCGGAATCGGCTCGCGCGTCACGTCCACGCCGGCGAAGATCTTGGCGCTCTCGGAGATGCCCGGCAGGCGCTCATGCAGGATCTTCGGGTCGAGATGGTCGAGATGCAGGTAGATGTGGTCCTTGTTCTTGCCGACGCCGCGGCCGGCCCGGATCTCCATCGTCATCGAGCGCGAGACGACGTCGCGCGAGGCAAGGTCCTTGGCCGAGGGGGCATAGCGCTCCATGAAGCGCTCGCCTTCGGAGTTGGTGAGGTAGCCGCCCTCGCCGCGCGCACCCTCGGTGATCAGGCAGCCCGAGCCGTAGATGCCGGTCGGGTGGAACTGCACGAACTCCATGTCCTGCAGCGGCAGGCCGGCGCGCAGCACCATGCCGCCGCCGTCGCCGGTGCAGGTATGGGCCGAGGTCGCCGAGAAATAGGAGCGGCCATAGCCGCCCGTCGCCAGAATCGTCTGCTGCGAGCGGAAGCGATGGATCGTGCCGTCATCGAGCTTGAGCGCGACCACGCCGCGGCAATGGCCGTCCTCGTCCATGATCAGGTCGATGGCGAAGTATTCGATGAAGAATTCGGTGTTGTAGCGCAGCGCCTGGCCATAGAGCGTGTGCAGCATGGCGTGGCCGGTGCGGTCGGCTGCGGCGCAGGTGCGCTGGGCCGGCGGGCCCTCGCCGAATTCGGTGGTCATGCCGCCGAAGGGGCGCTGGTAGATCCGGCCGTCCTCGGTGCGCGAGAACGGCACGCCCCAATGCTCGAGCTCATAGACGGCGGCCGGCGCATTGCGGACGAGATACTCGATCGCATCCTGGTCGCCGAGCCAGTCAGACCCCTTGACGGTGTCGAACATGTGCCACTGCCAGGTGTCCTTGCCCATGTTGCCGAGCGAGGCGGCGACGCCGCCCTGGGCCGCGACGGTGTGCGAGCGCGTCGGGAACACCTTTGAGATGCAGGCGGTGCGCAGGCCCGCCTGCGAGCAGCCGACGGTGGCGCGAAGGCCGGCGCCGCCGGCGCCGACGACGACGACGTCGAAGGTGTGGTCAGTGATCGGATAGGCCTGGCCAGCATAGGCCGGGACCGGGCGGGCTCTGGTGATCGCCATCGGATCAGCCTCCAAACGAGAGCTTCAGCACCGCGAAGACGCAGGCAGCGCCGACCGCGATCGCGAAGAAGGTGTTGGCCAT
>DATDBB010000022.1:0-4432 GCA_036525085.1 Allobosea sp. | reverse complement strand
TGGCTGATGCTGTGCGTGCTGCTGATCGGCGGCTGCTTCCGCTCGCTGCAATTCACCGGCATCAACGCGCTGAGCTATGCCGACGTCTCCAACAAGGAGATGTCGAGCGCGACCAGCCTGTCGAGCGTGGCGCAGCAATTGTCGCTGAGCCTCGGCGTCACCATCGGCGCCTTCGCCCTGGAGACGGCGCATGCGTTCCATGGCGGTGCAGCCCTCGGCGCCGGCGATTTCTGGCCGGCCTTCATGCTGGTCGGGCTGATCTCCGCCTCCTCGGTCTTCATGATGGCGCAGCTCGCGCCCGATGCCGGCGCCGAGGTCTCCGGCCATAACCTGAGCAATCCGCCGTTCAGCGCCCGCAAGGCGACGGCCGAGGCGATCGCCGACCAGAAACCGCTGGAGTGAAAGCGGCTTGCCATTTGAATGTAATGCGAAATTGCATTATGTATGATCGGTGGAGGATGCCGATATGACGACATTGACCGTGACCGAGCGGGGGCAGGTCACTTTCCGAAAGGAAATCCTGCAGCATCTCGGCATCAGGCCTGGCGAGAAGATCGAACTCGACCTCCTGCCCGATGGCCGTGCGGCGCTGCGGGCGGCGCGCCCGCCCGGGACCATCGACGGCTTTCTCGGGCTGCTCGCGGGCAAGACGACAGCCGTCGCCACGATCGAAGAGATCAACGAGGCCGCCGCGCGGGGCTGGGCCGGCGAGGAATGAGCGTCACTGTCGACACCAACATCCTTATTCGGGCCGTTGTCCGCGATGACGCTGAGCAGGCGCGTCTTGCCGAGCGATGCCTGAAGGACGCGACGGTGATCGCGGTGACGTTGCCGTGTTTGTGCGAGTTCGTCTGGGTTTTGCGCAAGCTCTATGGCTTTCGACATGTCGAGATATCGGCCGCGATCCGGGCTTTGCTCGCCGCCGCGAATGTCGAGGCCAACAGGCCGGCCGTCGAGGCCGGGCTCGCCGTGCTCGATGCCGGCGGTGATTTCGCCGATGGTGTGATCGCCCATGAGGGCGCGTGGCTGGGCGGAAAAACCTTCCTGTCCTTCGACCACAAGGCGGTCGCCCTGCTCAAGGCGCAAGGGAGAGAGGCGCGCGTTCCGTAGGCTGTCTTCTTCTCATGGCAACGCCTCGTCGTCCCGGACAGGCCGTGCCAGGAGCGCCGATACGGGTCCATCAGCCCGCAAAGCTGTCGCTTTGCGGCAAAGCCGAAGGGGCCGGTATGGACGAGGTCCGGCTTGCCGTCTGCCGATACGGCAGGGCACAGTCGGGCCATGGAGACGGCTGCACCCAAGCCCGAGGCGCATTTCGACCTCGCCATCAGCGATGGCGGGATGCGGCTCAAGCTCGCCGAGGCGCGGTTGATGCTGAGCGACGAGGGCATCAGCTACACGCTCGACGAGCGGGCCGGCCTGCGCGCTTACACGAATCTGCGCAGCGTCAGGATGCAGGCCGTCCATGGCGGCAAGAACAGCCCCTGGGAAGCCATGATCGAGCTGGCGTTCGACCGCGGCAAGCCTCTCTTCGTGCATTCCAGCTCGCCCTGGGGCGCCAATGATCCGGGCCGCGACCCGGTCTTCATCGCCTTCGTCGAGGAACTGCATCGCCGCATTCCGGCAGCGGATGCCGCCCGTATCCGGTTCCTGCGCGGCATCCCGGAGGGCCGGCACAAATTCATGCTGGGCGTCCTCGTCCTGTTCCTCGCCATCTTCGGCGGCGCAGGTCTCTGGATTCTGGCCAAGACCGCCGACGGCACCATCCCGGTTCTGGAAGTGCTGTTTCCGATGGCGGGTCTGATCGGCTTCGGCGCCTGGATCTGGCAGTCGGTCGAGAAGAGCCGGCCCGGGATCTACAGCCCCGACAGGCTGCCGCGGGATTTGTTTCCGTAGCCGCGCTGTCGGTCACGCTTCCGAAATATCGGCCCGTTCGTCACCGGCTTGCTCGTCCGCCTTCCGCCGATAGCCCGTCGCCAGCACATAGAGCTCCGACGAATCCGCCCGGCTCGCCGACGGCTTGACGTTGCGCACGGTGGTAAAGTCGCGCTTGAGCTGGGCCAGCAGTTCGGCGCTCTCGCCGCCCTGGAAGAGCTTCGCCAGATAGAAGCCGCCCGGTGCGAGAATGGTGTAGGCGAACTCCAGCGCTGCCTCGGCCAGCGCGATGATCTTGAGGTGGTCGGTCTTCTTGTGGCCGGTGGTGTTGGCGGCCATGTCGGACATCACGCCGTCGGCGCGCCCGCCGAGCCGCTGCGTCAGCAGGGCAGGGGCCTCGTCGGCCATGAAGTCCATCTCGATCAGGTCGACGCCGGGAATGGGATCGACGGGCAAGAGGTCGATGCCGACGATGCGGCCCTTGCCCTTCTCCAACCCGACCCGTGCCGCCGCGATCTGGCACCAGCCGCCGGGCGCGCAGCCGAGATCGATCAGCTTCTGTCCCGACTTCAGGAACTTGAAGCGGTCGTCCATTTCCTCGAGCTTGAAGGCCGCGCGCGAGCGATAGCCCATCTCGCGGGCCCGCTTCACATAGGGGTCGTTGAGCTGGCGCTCGAGCCAGAGCTGCGAGGAATGCTTGAGCTTGCCGGCCTTCTTGACCTTGACGCGCATGTCGCGCGCGCCGCCCGACTTGCCGGCGACTCCGACCGCCTTGCCCGTCGACTTGCCGCCCGACTTGCCCGCCGATTTTCCGCCCGACTTGATGGTGCTCATGACTGCGCTCCCGGCGGCGTTGCCGTGCTGCCGGCCCGTGTCCTCAAAGGCGTCATGTCATCTCCGGCGCCACCAGGCGCGGTCCTCGTGCATCATCCTGAGCAGGATGCCCTCGCGCAGGCCGCGATCGGCGATGCGGACCCGCTCGCTCGGGAAAGCGCGGCGGATCGCCTCGAAGATGGCGCAGCCGGCCAGCACGAGATCGGCGCGCTCGCGGCCGATGCAGGCATTGGCCGCCCGCGCTGCATAGTCCATTTCGACCAGCCGGTCGATGACGGCGAGAATATCCTCCTGGCGCATCCACAATCCGTCGACCTCGCGGCGGTCATAGCGGGGCAGGCCGAGATGGATGCCGGCCACCGTCGTCACCGTGCCCGAGGTGCCGAGCAGGTGGAACGCCCTGGCGCCGCGCGCGGCGGCAGCCTTCTTCGCGAAGGGGGCGAGCTCTTTGGCGCAGTCCTCGACCATGGTCTCGAACAGGGCCCGGCTGACATCGATACCGCCATAGCGCTCGGCCACCGTGACCACGCCGATCGGCAGCGAGGCCCATTCGCGGATGCGGGCGGCAGGGTCGCGCGCCTCGTTGCGACCGCCCATCCAGACGATCTCGGTCGAGCCGCCGCCGATGTCGAAGACGATGACGCCCTCGGCCACGGGATCGGCCAGCGCGGCGCAGCCGGAGACCGCGAGCGTGGCTTCGGTGCGCTGGTCGATGATCTCCAGTTCGAGTTCGGCCTCGTCGGCGACGCGGCGGACGAAATCGGAGCCGTTGACGGCGGCGCGACAGGCCTCCGTCGTCACCAGCCGGGCGCGCGTGACGTTGCGGTGGAGCATCTTGCCACGGCAAACCTTGAGCGCATCGACGGCGCGGTCCATCGCTGCGTCGCAGAGCCGGCTGCTCGCCGCCAGCCCTTCGCCCAGCCGCACGATTCGCGAGAAGGCATCGACGACGCGAAAGCCGTGCTGCGCCGGCCGGGCGATCAGCAGGCGGCAATTATTGGTGCCGAGATCGAGCGCGGCATAGGTCGTGGCGGGGGCGCGTGGCGGGTGGATCCGCAGCGCCTCGATGCCCGGGGAGACCGTTTCCGGCACAATCGTGTGCGCCGCGCCGCCCGGATCGGGGCTCGCACCATGAAATTGCGGAAGCGCTACCGCTGCGACATCCCGCTCCTGCCGGTCCTCGACCGCCACTTTCACCCGTTCCTTTGGCCTGCCGCATCTGCCCCTGGCGCATCGGCCCTGGAGCGTTGCGGCTGAGCCGGGCGACGAGCCCGGCTGCCTCTTTGGAACCAAGCGTAACAACAGCGGGACTAAGGTGCCAAGCGGAACCTTCCGCCGGCGGAAGATTGGCAGGGGAGGCCGGGTCTCGCCGCAGGTCGTTCTCCCGTCCCCGCCCTTGCCCTTGCGGGCGGGCTTCGGCCAGTCTCCGCGCGAGACGGCCCCGACTCGGCCGCCGCTTCACGGAAGGACCGCCGCATGGCCGCCGCACGCCATATCCTCGCGATCGACCAGGGCACGACCTCCTCGCGCGCGTTGATCTTCGATGCCGAACTGAACCTCGTCGCCAGCGCCCAGCGCGAATTCCCGCAGCATTTCCCGGCTTCGGGCTGGGTCGAGCACGAGCCGGAGGACATCTGGGAGAGCGTGCTCGCGACCTGCCGCGAGGCGATCGCCAAGGCCGGGCTCGATGCGGGCGCGATCGCCGCGATCGGCATCACCAACCAGC
>DATDBB010000021.1:0-4819 GCA_036525085.1 Allobosea sp. | reverse complement strand
AGCGAGGAGGCCTGCTCCTCGGTGCGCTTGGAGAGGTCGTCGGCGCCCATGTTGATCTCACGCGCCGCGAGCCCGACATCGGCCGAGGTGACCTGGATCGTGCGCACGGTCGAGGACAGCCGGTCTACGGTCTCGTTGATCGCGCCCTTGAGCTCGGCGAACTTGCCGCGATAGGCCGAATCGACCCGCGCCGTCAGGTCGCCGCCGGCGACCGCCGACAGCGCCCTTGCGAACTCGCTCGTCGCCGAATCCACCACCATGTTGATCTCGTTGATGCCGGCGACCAGCTTCTGCATCTGCTCGTCGGCATCCTCGATCGCCAGACGCGCCGAGAAATCACCCGCTGCCGCAGCAGCGACGACCTCGCCGACGTCGGTGACGACCAGCGCCATGCTCTCCGCCGCGCGCAGCCGGCGTGCTGACGCTTCGCGTTCCTGCTGCTCAAGGTCGCGCATCTTCACCAGATTGTCGCGGAAGACCGACAAGGCGGAGGCCATTGCGCCGATTTCGTCCTGTCGATCAATGCGCGGTAGCGCTGTGGCGAGATCGCCATCGGCCAGCCTCGTCATCGATGTGGTCATCTGCGCGAGCGGGGTGGTGACGCGCGAACGCACCACGACATAACCAGCGATGGCGATCAGGAAGCAGGCCAGCAGGATCGCGGCATATTCGGCAATCGCGACGAAGGCTTCGCGCGCCGCAGCATTGGCCAGGGCGATCGCCTGGTCGAGCGCCGTATTGGCGACGGCCGCGATGCCTTCGAGCGCCGGAACGATCTCGCTGCGCCACTGGTCGACCGAGACGTTGGGCTTGCCACCCGTGGTCGTCAGCGTGGTCAGCGCATCGCGCATCTCCCTGACCGGGCCTGCGAAATAGGCGGCGTGGCCCTTGGCGATGGCGGCCTTGATCGCCGGGTCGGTCTGCGCGGTGTCCGCCATGTCGCGCAGGGCCTGCCAGCTCGCCAGCGCGCTGGCGTCGTTGTTCAGCAGAATGCGCGCCTCCTTCGCGTCGAAGGGGCGCTGCTGCGCGGTAATCGAGCTGATCATGACGCCCGAGGTGCCGGCATAGGTGCGTGTGGCCCAGGCCAGAGCGCGTGCGATCACGAGTTCGGTGAGCGCCGGGTTGAGCGCGCGCATCTCGCTGTCCACGGCCAGCGAGGCCTTGTCGAGGCTGCGAAGAAGCTTCTCGCCGACATTCAGAATCCGCTCCGGCATCTGCTTGTCGCGGCTTTCGAGCGGGAGCTTGACTTCCCTCTCGACGTTTTCGCGCAATGCCCGGTTCTCGTTGTAGATGGCGGTCAAGTCGCTGTGCACGCTCGCCAGCGCCGGCCGGGCCGTCGTCGCGAACGTCGCGTTCGCCTGGGCCATGGCCTCGTCGACCAGCTTGCGTCTTTGCATATAGGTGTTGATCGAGTTCTGGTTCTTGTCGCTCGCCAGAATGGCTGCGCTTTGCATCGAGGCGCGTTCGAGCCGGAAGGCGCCGAGGGCATCGAACAGATTCTTGTTCAGGCCCGCCAGCCCGACGACCTGCTGGGCGACGGCATAGCGTTTGGTCGCGGACCAGATGCCTTGCAGCGCAAGGCCACCGCTCACCAGCGCCATCGCGCAGATCAGGCCGATCAGGATGTGCCTGATCGATGCCCGCCCAAGAACCATCCGCATGAACGTCGCCCCCCCAGTGGCTCTTCTCCGCGAGTGGTCGCGCAGATTTGATGAATTCTCTCGCGAAAGGGTTGACGTTGCGTTTACCATTCTAGGGTTGCGTTATGATTCGACCGCTCGCTTTGCGCGATGCGCTGATCGAGCATTCGCGCAGCGCATGGCGCCGGCCCCGTCAGCCCGCGGCGAAGACCGACCAGCCCGTCGCCTCGGCAACCCGCTCCAGCGCCAGCGTGCCGAGCTTCGAGTTGCCGGAGGCGTTGAGACCGGGCGACCAGACCGCGATCGAGGCCTTGCCCGGCGCGATCGCCAGGATGCCGCCGCCGACGCCCGACTTGCCGGGCAGTCCGACCCGGAAGGCGAAGTCGCCCGAGGCGTCGTAATGGCCGCAGGTCAGCATCAGCGCGTTGATTCGGCGCGCCCTCAACGATGGGACGACGCGCGCGCCGCCGGGAACGTAGAGCCCGCCATGCATCAGGAAGCGCCCGGCCATGGCGAGCTGCCGGCAGCTCATCGCGATGGCGCATTGGTGGAAATAGACGCCGAGCGTCAGCTCGGCTGCATGCCTGATATTGCCGAACGCCTTCATGTAGTTGGCGAGCGCGATGTTGCGGAAGCCCGTCGCCTGTTCGGCGCGCGCGACCACCTCGTCGATCGCGATGCTGTCGTCATCGGCGAGGTAGCGCACGAAGCGCAGGAGCTCGCCGATGGCCACGCGCGGCTCGTGGCCGGAGAGATTGACGTCGGCGACGACGAGCGCACCGGCGTTGATGAAGGGATTGCGCGGGATGCCATGCTCGCGCTCGAGCTGGACGATCGAATTGAAGGCTGTGCCCGAGGGCTCGCGCCCGACACGGCTCCACAGCGCCTCGCCGACCTTGCCGAGCGCCTGGGTCAGCGCGAAGACCTTGGAGATGCTCTGGATCGAGAAGGGTTCGAGCGCATCGCCGGCCATGTGGACGCTGCCGTCCGCCAGCACGATGCAGAGGCCGAAATGCCGTGGATCGATCGCCGCCAGCGGCGGAATATAGGTCGCGACGTCGCCGCGTTCAGGCTGGGCCGCCATCTCGTCGGCGATGTCGCGGACGAGCCGCCCGATCTCCGTCACGCTTCTCCAGCCTCCGACCGCGCAGGGCCGAACCAAGCCCGAGCCTCCGGTCCAGGTCAAGCGGAGCGGCCGCAAGACCAGGCCGTGCCGGAAAGACCGGCCGGCCGCGCCCGGTGCGAACGCGATTCCGACTGAGGCGCCGATGCTGACCAGCGCGGCAGGCTGAAACGCGGAGGTTCGCCCTTCATGCGCCCGGCGTGCTCCCACGGTTGCCGGTAGCGACCGGCCGCTGCTTCGTCGCGCGCTGATAGCGGCGAACGGCTACGATTGGGTTGGACGGAGACCCGACTTTGTTCGCTCCGGCCGGCGTCGATGCGCGGCCTCGCGTCGCAAGCGCGGTCAGCTCGCCTGGCGGTAGACCCAGACGCGGGCCGGGGGGATGTTGCGCAGGACCCAGTCCGAGACGAAGCTCTTCAGGCCGGAACCCTTGCGTGGAACCGGCGAAACCACCGAATAGGTGAACTGGATGAACGGCGCGCCCTCGACCAGCAGGGTGAAGGCGTCCTTCGCCAGGGCGCTGCGCATCGCCGGCGGCTGGTTGAACAGCGGCAGGCTGGAGACGACGGCGATCGCCTTGCCTTCGAGATGCTCCGCGAGCGTCGTCGACAATGCGTATGCGTCGCCCTCGAAGACGGTGGCGCGCGGAAAGCGCTCGCGCAGCAGCTTGCAGAATTCGGGGCTGTACTCGACCAGGATCAGCCGGTCCTCGCTGATGCCGCGCTCGATCAGCGCCTCGGTGACGGGGCCGGTGCCGGGGCCGATCTCGATGACGGGGCCGGGCAAGGCGGGATCGACGAAGGACGCCATGCGCCGGGCCAGCGCCGGGCTCGACGGCGTGACCGAGCCGGTCCGCATCGGGTCGTCGATCCAGGATTTGATGAAGCGCGCTTCGTCGCCGAGCTTGGTGCGGGCTTCGCTGATGCTCGTGCGCAGCTTCTCGGTCTTGCTGCGGACCTCGTCCTGCACCTTGTAGCGCACGGTCGCGACCTTCAGCCGGGCCTCGGCGACGCTGTCGACAAGGTCGGCCGCGGTGACGCGCATCTCGTCCTCGATACGCGAGGCGACGCGCGACTGCCCGAGACGCGTTGCCAGCGATTGCGAAGGCCGACGATGGGAGGTGAGTGACATGATGCCCCTGACGTCGTTGCCGAAAAGGCACGACCCTGACGTTCTGCGAACGTTACCTGCGCGTCATATGGGGTCAAGAGTGCCCCTGAGCCAAGTCCTTATGCTGCGAACCTGTCGATATCGACGATGCCTCGCCTGCAGATCACCATACACCCGAGACGAGTGTTGGTTTCAGATCAGCGGTCTCGGTGCCACTTCGCGCTCATAGAGCAGGGCCATCCGCGACGTCAGGCGCGGGTTGAGCAGCGTCAAGCGCCCCTCGGCCATCGCGAAGAGCCCGGCCTTGCGAAGCCGCGACCAGGTCTTGCTGGTGTGAACCAGCGAGAGGCCGAGCGCATCCGCGAGTTGCTGCTGGGACAGGGGAAAGCGGAAGCCGTCGTCGCTGACCAGGCCGAGCGCCTGAGCCCGCCGATAGAGCGAGATCACCAGTGCGGCGATGCGCTCGCTCGCGCTGCGCTGCCCAACCGAGGTCAGATTCTGGTCGATCAGGCTTTCCTCGCGCGAGCCGAGCCAGGCGACCTCATAGGCCAGGCTCGGCATGTGCACGAACAGGTCCCAGACGCGCTTGCGCGGGAAGACGCAGAGCTCGACATCGGTCAGCGCCTCGATGCCGTGCTGCGCGGCGCTGAGCAGCGACGCCTGCAACCCGACGAGATCGCCCGGCAGCAGGAAGTTCAGGATCTGGCGGCGCCCGTCGGGCAGCAGCTGGTAGCGGAAGGCCCAGCCGGAGAACAACGTATAGAGTTCGGCATCCTCCTGGCCGGGGTGGATGATGTCGGCCCCGGCCGCCAGCGAGCGATGCTCCGTCTTGATCGACTGGATGAAGCGCACCTCTTCATCCGTCTTGTCCTTGAAGGCGGGCTTGAGCCGCAGCGGACATGCCAGGCAGGGTACACCGTTGCGGCCGTTAGGGGCGATATCCGTC
>DATDBB010000020.1:0-6677 GCA_036525085.1 Allobosea sp. | reverse complement strand
GTCCTGGAAATTCCGGATCGTGGTCAGGGCCGGATACCATTGCGCGGCTTCCTGGACGTCGTCGCAGCCGACGATCGAGAAATCGATGCCGGCCTCGCGCCCGCGATGGCGCAGCCCGAGCATCGCCCCGAAGGCGGCGAGATCATTCATGCAGACGGCCGCCGTCGGCGGATCGGATGCATCGAGCACCGTCTGGATGCCCCGCGAGCCGTTCTCGCGGGTGCCGTGCCCGGGGTAGACGAGGCTCGGATCGACTGGGATCCCGTAGCGCGTCAGCACCTCGCAATAGCCGCGATAGCGGTTCGCGCCGGTCGAGATGCGCTGGTTCTGGCAGATGAAGGCGATGCGGCGGTGACCGAGGCCGATCAGATGCTCCATGGCGAGGATGGTGCCGTGGCGGTCGTCGGAGCCGACGAAGTCGAGAGTGTCCGTGATCTCGCGCGAGAGCTGGACGATCGGAACGCCGGCCGCGATCAGATGCGCGAATGTCTCCGGCGTGCTGCCGCCCGCGGCGCAGAGGATCATGCCGTCGGGACGGTACTCCTTAAGTGTGCCCAGCACGCGATCCTGCCGCTCGAGATCCTCGCCATAGGTGCCGAGCAGGATCGAGCGGCCATTGGCCGTGGTGGTCTCCTCGATCGCGGCCAGGAGCTCGGCGAAATACGGGTTGGTGATGTCGTGGAAGCCGACGCCGAGGATGTTCGTCCGGTCGGTGCGGAGCGAGGCTGCGCTGCGATTGTAGCTGTAGCCCATCTCGCGGGCCATCTGCTGGACTCGCGCCCGCGTCGCCTCCGCCACCAGGGGCGAGCCGCGCAGGGCCAGCGAGACCGTTGCGGTCGACACCGTCAGCCGATCCGCGATGATCTGCAGCGTGACCCGGCCGCGGCTGCCTGGAGCGACGGGCGGCGGCTTGACGGGAGACCCGGCGCCGATAGGGCCGCTGCTGGTCATGACGCTCTTCTCCGATGCCGGAAGCACGACCAAGAGACCAGCTCCTGGTCAGGCGTTCCGTCGCATCGACACGTCATTCTCATATAAACAGGAGAAATTGAAGATGGCCGCAACCAAAGAATCAGTCGGCTTCATCGGCGTCGGGCTGATGGGGCAGGGGATGGCGCGAAACCTCGTCGACAAGGGCTTCCCGCTCACCGTGATGGGGCATCGCAACCGCAAGCCGGTCGTGGAACTCGTCGCGGCCGGGGCGAAGGAGGCGAAGACGCCGAAGGAACTGGCCCAGAATGCCACGATCATCTTCCTGTGCGTGACCGGGTCGGCCCAGGTCGAGGCGGTGGTCAACGGCCCAGACGGCATCGTCGCGGGAGCCAGGCCCGGCACCGTGATCGTCGACTGCTCGACCTCGGACCCGACCGTAACCGTGCGGATCGCGCAAGAACTGGAGGCCAAGGGCCTGCATCTGGCCGACGCGCCCCTCGGTGGCACGCCGGCCCAGGCCGCGCTCGGCCAGCTTTCCGCCATGGTCGGCACGACGCCGGAGATCTTCGCCCGGATCAAGCCGGCGATCGAGGCCTGGGCGCAGAAGGTCGTGCATCTCGGCCCGGTCGGCGACGGCCATAAGATGAAGCTTCTGAACAACTTCCTGTCGATGGGCTATGCCGCGATCTATGCCGAGGCGCTGACGCTGGCCTCGAAGATCGGCATCACGCCGCAGACCTTCGACAGCGTGCTGCGCGGCAGCCGCATGGATTGCGGCTTCTACCAGACCTTCATGCAATATGTGCTCGAACGCGACCGCGACGCCCACAAGTTCACGCTGGTCAACGGGCTGAAGGATGTGCGCTATCTTGAGAGCGTCGCCAATGCGGCCGGCGTGCCCAATCCCATCGGCAATGCCGTGAAGAACAGCTTCGCGACGGCGGTAGCCGCCGGCAAGGGAGACGATTACGTGCCGATGCTGTCGGACTGGGTGGCATCGCAGAACGGCATATCGCTGGCCAGGAAGGGTTGATGAGGAGAGGAGGCCGGGGCCTGTTATCTTGCCCGGAACCACGCCCGTCATCCTGGACAAGCCGCGAAGCGGCGCAGATCCGGGATCCATCATAGGGCATGACAGCGCTCTATGATGGATCCCGGGACTTCGCTGCGCGAAGCCCAGGATGACGGCCTGTTTCCCAGCGTAATCAGCACGCTCCAGGAAAGGCTCGCTCGCTCAGGGGCGGGCGAGCAAAGCGGCGAGACTGTCGGCGAGACCTGTGCTGCCGATCGGCGCGGGCAAGGCGAGATCGCCGCTCGCGGGCTTGGCGGGTGGGTCGCGCAGCGCTGCCAGCACGGCCTGCATGCCGGCCTCGACCGAGCAGATCACGGGGATGTCGAGATGGGGCTGGATGCGGGCTGCGAGGCCAGCCAGCCCCGCCCCGCCGAGGATGACGGCGCCTGCGCCGTCACGCGCCACTGTGCGCTGGCAGGCTTCGGCCAACAGGGCGATGGCGTTGTCGGGATCGCGCGCGATCTCGGCGCCGGTCGGGGCCACGGTCTCGACCGCGGCGAGACGGCCGCCCAACCCGAGCGTCCCGACGAATTCGCTGAGCATCGGCGCCCAGCGCTCGCCGCCGGTGACGATTGAGAAGCGTTCCGTCCGCGCGGCCGCCGCGAGGCAACTGGCCTCGGCCATGCCGATGACGGGCACCCGCGCCAGTTCCTTGAGCGCGAGCAGGCCGGGATCACCGAAGCAGGCGAGGTAGACGGCGTCGCAATCGCGGCCATGCTCGGCATAGGCCTCGATCGCGGCGTGGCCTGCAATGGCGGCAGCGGTCCGGCTCGCGATATAGCGCGCGCCGAAGCGGCCGGTGACGGGAACGAGCGCGACGCCGGCCGGAAGCTGCGGCGCGAGCACCCGTTCCATCAGGGCGGTCACATCGGCCGTCGTGTTCGGATTGATCAGCAGGATGCGCAAGGCGGTCTCGGGGATGGGCGGCAAAGGGCTCGCCTGCAGGCGACGTGCCAGTCTTCGCCCTGCGGGAGCGGCAAGGCAATGGCCCGACGATCAAAGGCCATCAGATCAGCGAAAGCTGCCGCTCGATGACGCTTCGCGCAGCGCAGAAGCTGGCTTGCGCCTGCGGGACGGCCGCCTGTTGCTGTTCCAGAAGCAGGAGGGCCGCCTCGTATACCTCTCTGATGTCGGCGGCCTGCAGAACGCCCTTTTGAACGAGGCAGCGCAGCAACCCGGCCATCGTCGCCGAGGAGACCAGATTGCTGGCGGCCATCGCATCGGAAGTGGTCATGGGCAGGCCCTCACTGAGCCGGATGTGCCGGCTCCGGCACGTCGTAGCCATCGGCGGCGTAGGCGCCGATCTTGTTGCGCAAGGTGCGGATGGCGATGCCGAGCAGGCTGGCGGCGTGGGTGCGATTGCCCCCCGTTTCCCGCAGGGTTGCCAGAATCAGCTCCCTTTCGACATCGGCGACCGGCTGGCCGACGAGCTGTTCCACCACGGTCTGATCAGGGTTGAGCTCGTGCATGGTCACAGTCCTTTCCAAGCCCCCCAAGGCCCATTGGACGCTGCAAGGGGGCGCTCGGATGGTTAAGAAATGGTAAATCCGCCGGGTGCCAGGGAACTGCCGGCGCTTGGCCCGGTCTCATCTGCTGGCCTGAATCGAGCTTCGGGCCGGCGAGGATGCCGCTGGCAACCCGGGCCTCGGCGGGCGGTGGCGGCGGTGTTGCCGTGAAGATGATGCCCCTCGCCGGGATCGAGTGGATTGCCCCTGCGGTGAATGCGTCGAGCATCGCGTCGGCATCAAGTCTTCGGAGGTAGCGTGACCGGGCGACCATTGACCAAGGCCGAGCGGAAGAGCTGGCGCATCCGCTTAGAACAGCCAATGGCGCCCGACGTGATGATTGAGCTTGTCGTTGAGCTGAAAGATGTACTGCGCGGCCATATGCATGTGCAGGCTGGCCTTGAGTTTATCAGAGACGCTTGGACCGCTGTCCGATTTGCCCGGGCTCGCGGTGCTGATGCCGTCAGGCTCTGGCCGGGAGAGCGCCCTGACTGCGAGCTTACGTTTCAGGGCAGGCGCGACCTATTCGAGATTGTCGAGGCCGATCAGCCGGGCCGTCAGCGGTCGGCAGAGTATCGTGATTTAATTCAAAGAGCCGAAAGAGGAGAGTCTGCAACGGTTGAGGATGACCCCGTTGAAGACTGGATCGCGCGCGCAGCGAATGGCCCGCAGATGCTGGAGCATGCCGCTACGTCGAAAGCGGCGAAAGGCTACGATCCGAGCGTCAGCCTGCTCATTTATCTCAACCTCCACGAATGGGACATTCGACAGCAACAGATCGAGGTCGCGATGCAGCCTTGCACAGCAGCAGCCAAAGACGCGTTCCACGAGGTCTGGGTCCTGTGGAAGGGGGACGCCTATCCACTCTGGCGATGCGGCGAGGCGGTTCCTATGGATACGTGGCCGAAGCGCGAGGACGAGGGAGACCTGTTGATCTCCGATGCCGCTCTGTGGAAATCAGTAACGGGCGGAGAATGAAGCGAGACGCCGCCAGCGTGACCCGCGAGGATATCCACGAGGCCCGATCACAGGCCCTTCCAAAGTCAGTAAAGAATGTCGATTTTTGTTGCCGCGGCGACACCGGACGTTCTGGTGCCCGTCGCGTTCAAGCAGAAAATCCCAAAATCCCAAAATCCCAATTAAATCAAGATGGTGCCCCTGGCCGGGATCGAACCAGCACTCCTTGCGGAACTCGATTTTGAGTCGAGCGCGTCTACCAATTCCGCCACAGGGGCCCCTTGCGGGCGGCCGGACTATAGCGATCGGCGTTGCCCGGTCAATCTGTCGCGGCGCAGCAAAAATGCGCCCGGCGCGCATGGACGCGCCGCGGGCCTGACGCTAGATCACGTCGTATTCGGAAGAAGACGTCCGAATACGAAAAACGCGATCGATCCAAAAGTTCAGAGCATTGCTCATGCGAAAAACCGGTTCCCACTTTTTCGGGCAATGCTCTGGAGCAGCGCCATGATCAAGCGCCTCTACGAATGGACCATGTCGCTGGCCGCTCGGCCGAGGGCAGAGCTCTGGCTTGCCATCGTCGCCTTCGTGGAAAGCTCGTTCTTTCTGATCCCGGCCGATGTGCTCTATGTGCCGATGGCACTGGCGCGGCCGTCGCGGGCCTATCGCTTCGCGCTGGTCGCGACGGTGTTCTCGACCCTGGGCGGCATCGCCGGTTATGCCATCGGCTACCATGCCTTCGAGGCGCTGGCGCGGCCGGTGCTGGCCTTCTACGGCAAGCTCGGCGCCTTCGAGACCTTGCGTGCCTGCGCGGGACCGGACACCACGCTGATCCTGCTGACGACGTCGGGGCTGGCGCATCTGCCGCCGATCAAGGTCGTCACGATCCTGGCCGGAGCGGTCCATATTGGCCTCGGCTTCTTCGTCTTGTCCTGCGTGTTGGCCCGCGGCTTCCGCTTCTTCGCGCTCGCCTTCCTGCTGCGGCGCTACGGCGCGACGATCCGACACTTCATCGAACGTCGCCTGAAAGTGATCGCGGTGGTGGCTGCGGCGCTGCTGATCCTGCTGTATTTCGGCCTCAAGCTGGTCGCAGGATCGGGCCAGCTACTCTCCTGCTGAGCGCCGGCCCATGACATCCGTTTCCGCTCCCGCCGCCCCGGCGCGAGCCATGCTTGCCCCCTCCCGCCTGATCCTGCTGATCGGGCTTGGCTGCCTCGCCCTGATCGCCGGAGCATGGTTCTTCGAGATCGTCTGGGGTCTGCGGCCCTGCAAGCTCTGCCTCGAGCAGCGCGTGCCGCATTATGCCGCGATCGGGCTTGCCGGCGCCGCGCTCGTCCTGGCGCGTTCGGCCCGGCTGCAATGGCTCGTGCTGCTCGGGCTCGCCGGGCTGATGGCCTGGAGCACCGGGCTCGGCGTCTATCATTCCGGCGTCGAATGGGGCTGGTTCGCCGGCCCCAATGATTGCGGCGGCGCGGCTGCGCCGGCGGCGGCCGGCATGCAGGACTTCATGAAGCAGCTCCAGACGACGCGCGTCGTCGCCTGCTCGGAGGCAGCCTGGCGTTTCCTCGGCCTGTCGCTGGCGGGCTGGAACGCGCTGGCCTCGCTCGCCCTGCTGGGGCTGGCGTTGACCGGCCTCGTCAGGCGGCGGCGCGGATAGGGCTTAGGCTCACGGCTCCAGTTCGGAATCCCAGTAGAGATAGTCGAGCCAGCTTTCGTGCAGATAGTTCGGCGGGAAGAGCTTGCCGTTGCGGTGCAGGTCGTTGACCGTCGGGGCATAGGCCTTCTGCAGCGGGAACATGTCGACGGTGGCTGGCATCTTGTCGCCCTTGCGCAGGTTGCAGGGCGAGCAGGCGGCGACGACGTTCTCCCAGGTCGTCATGCCGCCCTTGGAGCGCGGGATGACGTGGTCGAAGGTCAGTTCGTCGCGCGTGCCGCAATACTGGCAGGAGAAGCGGTCGCGCAGGAAGACGTTGAACCGGGTGAAGGCCGGCGTGCGCGAGGGCTTGATATAAGTCTTGAGCGAGACGACCGAGGGCAGCCTCATGTCGAAGCTCGGGCTGCGCACCACGGTGTCGTATTCGGAGACGATGTTCACGCGGTCCATGAAGACCGCCTTGATCGCGTCCTGCCAGCTCCAGAGGGAGAGAGGATAGTAGCTCAGGGGCCGAAAATCGGCATTGAGGACCAGCGCCGGACAACCGTCCGGTGAG
>DATDBB010000019.1:0-14669 GCA_036525085.1 Allobosea sp. | reverse complement strand
GTCCAGCCCCATGGGCCAGCAATCGCGGTCGCTGCAGCAGTCATAGGGGTACCAACTATGCGCGTAGACAAGCCCTCCGCCCCACGGTGATGCCGCGAGGCAGAGCGCCAATGCGAAAATACGCATGGGTCGCTCCAGTGATTGAGGATGTCAGGCCAGCATCTTCGCATCAGCAAGCAGGATGCGAATCGTCATCAGGATATCACGCTCGGGCGACGGCGGTGATATGCATGCTGCACCGCAACATAAGAATCGTGGATTTGCCCGGCGAGATCGGCGATTTTCGATCGGCTTGCGGCGAATATGTCACGCTCATACGCGCGCATCGGTGTCAGACTGCCGTCTCCGACCACGCCTTCAGCGACGAAGACGAAAGTCGGAGAGCCGCGCGCTCCCACTCTCGCTGGCGGCTGCTTTGAGTCCACCCGCAGGATTGCGACATTGACCGCCAGCAGCAAACAACCCGGACGGCACCACGGCTCGCATGGGCCTGCCCGGCGCTTGCTGAAGCTGCTCGTCGAGATCGATTCCTCGCGCTTCCTGGCCAATCGCCTCGGCGCCGGCCTGCTGCTGGTCGCGATCCTGGCCGGGTTCGCCGCGATCGGCTATTGGCTGCCGGCCCTGCTGTCGCGCCATTTCTGACCGTGGGAAGGTGGCCGGCCGGCCGCGGTTCTGAGGAGGCCAGAGTGTCCGCAACCGGCCGGCCGAGCCCTCCGGTTTCCCAGGAGATGCGGCGGACCTGAGTAGCCGAGGGGCGTCGCGAGGCAGCGGAAACGTCGCTGCGTCGACGCAGACCCTTGCAGCCAGCGGACGGCCGAATCAATCGAATACGACCGATTCGCCAATGTTCATCGATGCTTAACCTTACCGGGTAACCAGTCGGGCGCCGCTGAAGCTAGGCGGCCGCCGCGATGACGCGGTTGCGGCCGCTCGCCTTGGCCCGGTAGAGCGCGTCATCCGCGCGCTTCATGATCTCGGCCGGCGAGGCATCGCCCGCACGCCGGCTCGACACGCCGATCGAGACGGTCACGGGGATCGCGCGGGCATCGCCCTGGATGCTGAAGGGCTGGGCCTCGACACGCTCGCGAATGCGCTCGGCGACGGCATAGGCAGCGTCGAGCGCGGTGTCCGGCAGCACGACGACGATCTCCTCGCCGCCCATCCGGGCGACGAGATCGATGCCGCGCGTGCAGGCGCGGACACGGTCGGCGAATTCACGCAATACCTCGTCGCCGGCATCATGCCCCCAGCTGTCGTTGACGGACTTGAAGTGGTCGATGTCCAGCAGCAGCAGGGCGAGCGCCCGAGCCCGCAGAGCCGATTCGTCGAACATCGCGGCCATGCGCGTGTCCATGTAGCGGCGATTGTGCAGTCCGGTGAGCTGGTCCATCACGGCCATCTCCATCGAGGACTGCACGCTGTCGCGCAGCTTCTCGGTGAAGCGCTTGCGCCGGACCTGGGTGCGGACGCGGGCCAGCAGTTCGTTGCGGTCGATCGGCCGGATCAGGAAGTCATGCGCGCCGATCTCGAGGCCGCGCAGGATGCGGGCGCGATCCTCCGCCTCGCCCATCATCAGGACGGAGACGTTGCGGGTGCGCTCCAGCGAACGGATCTGGCTGCACAGGCGCAGGCCGTCATAGTTGACCAGATCGAGGCTGACGACGACGCTGTCGAAATCACCCTCGACCGCACGCAGGAGCGCCTGCTGCGGATCGGCCTCGATCTCGACCGCATGGAAAGCGGAGAGCGCGCTCTCCAGCCGCTCGCTCACCCGGGGCCGGTCCTCGACGATCAGGATGCGCCCGTTCAAGCCGGTTTCGGAGGCCGCGGCGGCGAGCGGATCGGCGATGCCGAGGCGTCGCGAAGCCAGCGCGCGGTTGCGCAATTCGTCCGTCACCGATTTCAGCCGCACCAGGCTGCGCACGCGCGCAAACAGCGCGGTGTCGTCGAGCGGCTTGGTCAGGAAGTCGTCGGCGCCCGCGTCCAGCCCCTTCAGACGATCGCCCGGCTGGTCGAGCGCCGTCACCATCACGACAGGAATATGGGCCGTGGTCGCCTCGCTCTTGAGGCGGCGGCAGACATCGAAGCCGTTCATGCCCGGCATCATCACGTCGAGCAGCACGATATCGGCTTCGCCGCGTTCGCAGATGGCGAGGGCCTCCGGCCCGTTGAGCGCGGTCACGACGTCGAAGTATTCCGCCGAAAGCTTCGCCTCCAGCAGCTTCACATTGGTGACGATGTCGTCGACGACGAGGACGCGCGCTGACATGGGTTGCTTTCAGGGCTCAGGCTGTGCCGGCATAGGCACGGACGGTCTCCAGGAACTTGGCGACCGAGATCGGCTTCGAGAGATAGGCCTCGCAGCCGCCCTCGCGGATCCGCTCCTCGTCGCCCTTCATCGCGAAGGCCGTGACGGCGATGACGGGGATCGACTTCAACGCATCGTCCTCCTTGATCCACTTCGTGACCTCCAGCCCCGAGACTTCCGGCAACTGGATGTCCATCAGGATCAGATCGGGGTGATGCGCGCGCGCCAGTTCGATCGCCTCGATGCCGTCGGCGGTCTTCAGCGTGGCGTAGCCATGCGCCTCCAGAAGGTCGTTGAAGAGCTTCATGTTGAGCTCGTTGTCCTCGACGATCAGAACCGTCTTCATGATGCCGCCCTTCATTTGCGCCACGGACATCCGCTGTCATTCGGATTGTCCAAGCTGGCGGCCTCGTCCAATGATGCTGCTCTAGCATGCGAGCCGTTGACGAAACGCAAACCTGATACCGGACTCAAGACAGGAGCACTCGACCGCCATGGCCCGCCCCACAAGCCTTCGCCACGCCAGCACCCAGGACGCCGAAACGCTGGCCTTGCGCGCGCTGGGCTTCCTGGCGGCGGAACCGGAGCGACTCGAGCCGTTCCTGGCGACCACTGGCCTCGGCCCGGCGACGCTGCGGGCCGCAGCGAGCGACCCCGGCTTCCTCGGCGCCGTTCTCGACCACATCTGCGGCAGCGATTCGCTGTTGCTCGAGTTTGCCGGAAATCTGGGCCTGAGTCCGGAGACCGTGGCGCAGGCGCGCGAGCGGCTGAACGGGCCGCCTGCCAGCGACCCGTCTTGACCGAGATCCATTCCCCGGCGGTGCGGCGGGTCCTGTGCCGCGACTGCCTGAGCGACCATGACGGAAACGCGACCGAGCCGCGCCGCTGCCCCTCCTGCGGTTCGCCGCGCCTGCTGCGCCACGCCGAGCGCGACAGCTTGAATCTCGCGCATGTCGACTGCGACGCCTTCTATGCGGCGATCGAGAAGCGCGACGACCCATCCCTGGTGGACAGGCCGGTGATCATCGGCGGCGGCAAGCGCGGCGTGGTCTCGACCGCCTGCTACATCGCCCGGACCTATGGCGTGCGCTCGGCCATGCCGATGTTCAAGGCGCTGAAGGCCTGCCCCGAGGCGGTGGTGGTCAAGCCCGACATGGCGAAATACGTCGCGGTCGGCCGCCAGGTCCGCCGGCTGATGCAGGAGCTGACGCCACTGGTCGAGCCGATCTCGATCGACGAGGCTTTCCTCGACCTCGCCGGCACGGAACTGCTGCACCATGCCAGCGCGGCGGTAACGCTCGCGCGCTTCGCCAGGCGGATCGAGAACGAGATCGGCATCACGGTCTCGGTCGGCCTGTCCTATGCCAAGTTCCTCGCCAAGGTCGCCTCCGACATGGACAAGCCGCGCGGCTTCTCGGTGATCGGGCGGGCGGAGGCCGTCGCGTTCCTGGCGACGAAGCCGGTCGGCATCATTCCCGGCATCGGTCAGGCCAGCGCTGCCAAGCTGGCCGAAGCCGGCTTCCGGCTGATCGGCGACCTGCGCGAGGCGCCGGTCGACAAGCTCTTCCGGCTGGCCGGCAAGGACGGCCCACGGCTGAAGAACCTCGCCAACGGCATCGACCCGCGCCGCGTGACGCCCGACCGCGAGACCAAGAGCGTCTCCAGCGAAACCACGCTCGATGTCGATCTCTCAGGCTTCGACGAGTTGGAGCCGGTGCTCTGGCGGCTCTGCGAGAAGACCTCGAAACGCCTGAAACACCAGGAGCTTGCCGGGCGGACCATCACCCTGAAGCTGAAGACGGCCGATTTCCATTCGATCACGCGCGCCAGCCGCCTGCCGGAGCCGACGCAGCTCGCCGCGAGGCTGTTCGCAGCCGGGCGCGAATTGCTGCGGCGCGAATGCACCGGCGCGCGCTACCGGCTGATCGGAATCGGAGCGAGCGACCTCGCCGGCCCCGAGGAGGCCGACCATGGCGACCTCGCCGATGTCGCGACACCACGCCTGAAGGCAATGGAAGGGGCGCTCGATGCCCTGCGCGCGCGCTTCGGCGATGCCGCGATCGGCAAGGGGTTGAGCCTGCGCCTGCCGCAGCGGGCCGGCAGCGGCGGCGCTACTTCGCGCACGCCGCCTGAGGCAGAAGATCCAGACGCGTGAGCGTGCCGCGCAGCGCGAAGCTGCCGTAATCGAGCCTGACGGCGCCGGTGACGCCATTCTCGTAAAGCTCGAAAGAGATGGTGTAGGACGGCGTCGACTCGCCCGAGCCGACCTTGAAATAGGACATGGTCACGGGCCAGCGCGCCAGCTTCTCGAATTCCGGCCGCTGCAGCGGCTCTTCGCCCGCCTTCCCGTCGATGCGCTTGCCGATGACCGACAGCGTCTCATAGACGTCCTTGCCGCCATTGGCGCCGTCATAGAGCCTGACATTCAGCGTGCTCTTGCCCTCGCGCGCGGCCTGGATCACCGCCTTCATCTGGGCATTGGGGAAGAGCGCGCCGACCGGCTCGCGATGCGTCTCGGCCTTGGGCGCGTTCAGCTTCACCTCATAACCATCGCCGGCCTTGATGGCCGTGCCGTCGACCGTCTCGGTCGGTGCGCCGGCCGCCGAGCTTTCCGTCCGGAAGCGGTAGCTCGCACCGTCGCCGGCCTCGAAGCTGGTGGTGCGCGCGTCGATCACGCGTGGTCCGCTCTCGCCGGTCTGGAGCTGCGTGACCTGGCGGAAGGACAGCGCGTAGCCTTCGCAGGCATCGCCTGTGAAATCGAAGGCGATACGCCCGCGGGCCGACTCGACGTTCTTGGCGGCCTTGCCCTGGTCGAGAACGAGGTCGTAGACGGCGCGGTGCGGAACCAGCACGACGCGCCCGGAGGCTTGCGGCTGCGCGACGGCCAAACCCGGCGCCAGCGCCGCGGCAGTTCCCAGAATGCCCGCAAGGCCGAGACCATTGATGTTCATGACGCCCGCCGCTTTCGCTTCGCAATGTACCGAATCTAGGTGCAATGCCGCAATGGCGCAAACAAGGCAGACGAGAGCAGACCGGCGGCGACGATCATTCCTGCCGCGCAAGCATGGCGCCCACGCTTGCGGCTTGGCCGGCCATCGGCCATGAAAGGCGTCCGGCCAGCGCGAGGCCTTTCGTCTCCGCCGGCCCCCTGCCCTCCGGTGGAGTCCACCCCGATGAATGCCGTCGACGCCAAGCTTGCCGAACTCGGCATCACCCTGCCCACGCCCGCCGCGCCGGTGGCCAACTACGTGCCCTATGTGATCACCGGCAACCTGCTGGTGATCTCGGGCCAGCTCTGCTTCGGGCTCGACGGCAAGCTCTCCGACAACCACAAGGGCAAGCTCGGCGTCGAGGTCTTCAACGAGGCGGGTCTCGAGGCCGCTCGGCTCTGCGCAATCAACGTCCTGGCCCAGGCGAAGGCCGCGCTCGGTGGCGATCTCAGCCGCATCACGCGCTGCGTGCGCCTCGGTGGCTTCATCAATGCCGGGCCGCATTTTGCCGCCCTGCCGGCGATCATGAACGGCGCCTCCGACCTGATGGTCGAGGTGCTCGGCGACAAGGGCCGCCATGCCCGCTCGACCATCGGCGTCGCGGAACTCCCGGCCGATGCGGCCGTCGAGGTCGAGGCGATGTTCGAGATCGCCTGATGCGCGACCGATCGACGAGCGAGCACTCGCCCTCCGGGAGCGAGCATGCCCATTCCGGCCTCGGCTGGCTGATCGCCCGGCCGATCGCGCATCGCGGCCTGCACGATGTCGCGGCCGGCGTGATCGAGAACAGCATCCCGGCCGCGGAAGCGGCGATCGCCGGGGGCTTCGGCATCGAATGCGACGTCCAGCTCAGCGCCGATGGCGAGGCCATGGTGTTCCATGATTTCGTGCTCGACAGGCTGACGGAGAAGACCGGCAAGGTCGCCGAGCTGAAGGCCGACGCGCTGGCCGCGATCACGCTGAAGGGCAGCGGGGCGCGGATTCCGACGCTCTCCGGTTTCCTCGACGTGATCGCCGGGCGCGTGCCCCTCGTCATCGAGATCAAGAGCCGCTTCAACGGCGATCTCGCACTGACACGCCGCGCCGCAGAGATCGTCTCGGAACGCGCCGGCCAGCCGATCGTGTTCAAGTCGTTCGATCCCGAGATCGTCACGGCGTTGCGCGATCTCGCGCCCGCGATTCCGCGCGGCATCGTCGCGATGAACGACTATTCCCTCTATGACGACTACGCCCATCTCGATGACGCCAAGCGGCATGCGATGGCGAACCTGCTGCATTTCGGCGAGAGCCGCCCGGACTTCCTGTCCTGGAAGGTCGTCGACCTCGAAAGTGCCGCGCCCTATCTCTGCCGCAACGCGATCGGCATGCCGCTGATGACCTGGACGGTGCGCACACCGGCGGATCGCGAGATGGCGGCCCGCCACGCCGACCAGATGGTCTTCGAGGGCTTCACACCTTGAACTCCGGCGAGGGCGGCGACCTCAGGGTTCGCGTCACGACCTCGCTCAAGACGGTGCCGGCGGGCGCCTGGAATGCCTGCGCCAATGCGGGCGCGCTGAGCGCAGCGCTGGGCGCGCCTTGCGAAGACGTCGCGGCTGTCCAGGCCGGACTCGACACCGACAACCCTTTCGTCAGCCATGAATTTCTGCGGGCGCTGGAGGAGAGCGGCTGCATCGGCGGGCGCTCGGGCTGGTCGCCGGCGTATCTCCTCGTCGAGGATGCCGATGGCGCCCTGCTCGCGGCCGCGCCGAGCTTCCTCAAGAGCCACAGCCAGGGCGAGTATGTCTTCGACCATGGCTGGGCCGATGCTTATCAGCGCGCCGGCGGGCGCTACTACCCCAAGCTCCAGGTCGCGGCGCCCTTCACCCCAGCGACGGGGCCGCGCCTGCTGGTCGCGGACGGACCGCGCGCCGACGAGGCGCGGGCGGCACTGATCGCCGGGCTGGACGCGCTGCGCGACCAGACGGAAGCCTCCTCGGTCCATGTCACCTTCGCGCAGGAGCCCGACATCTCGGCGCTGCGCGAGGCCGGCTATCTTGAGCGGCACGACCTCCAGTTCCACTGGCAGAACGAGGGCTTCGCGGCTTACGACGACTTCCTGGCGACGCTGGCCTCGCGCAAGCGCAAGGCCTTGAAGCGCGAACGTCGCGAGGCCTTGTCCGCCGGCATTTCGGTGGAGGTTCTCTCCGGCAGGGACCTGACGGAGGCGGTCTGGGACGATTTCCATTCCTTCTATGAGGACACCGGCGCGCGCAAATGGGGCCGGCCCTATCTCAACCGCGCCTTCTTCTCATGCGTCGGCGCGGCGATGGGCGAGCGCATCGTGCTGGTGATGGCGAAGCGCGGAGGGCGCTACATCGCCGGCGCGATCAATTTCCGCGGCGCCAACACGCTCTATGGCCGCAACTGGGGCTGCATCGAGGACCACCCCTTCCTGCATTTCGAACTCTGCTACCACCAGGCCATCGACTATGCGATCGCGCATGGGCTTGCCCGCGTCGAGGCCGGCGCCCAGGGCGAGCACAAGCTCGCGCGCGGCTACCGGCCGGTCGTCACGCGTTCGCTGCATCATCTGGCCGATCCCGGGCTGCGGCGTGCGGTGGCGCATTATCTGACCGGAGAACGGCAGCAGATCGCGCAGGCGCAGGAGGCGCTCGCGACGGAGAGCCCGTTCCGCAAGGCGGGAGATACCCATGAATGACGGTAGCAGGCCGGTATCCGAGGAAGCTGCGCCAGCCTTCTGCAACGACGCGGAACTGGGCTATCTGCGCAGCCGCACCGCCTTGCCATATGGTGCATCGCTGACGCTCGACGAGCCCTATCGTCTCGCCCATCTGCCGCTCGTCGCACCGAGCCATCCCGGCGTGATCGCCCGGCAGGACGGCCGCTTCTATGAGATGGGTCGGCATCCGAGGGTGTTTTCCCTCGTGCTGCCGATCGACGAAGCCAAACTGGCCGCGTCCGAGCCCCTCGAGCGACTGGACGACGAGATGCGGCGGGCTCCCTTCGCGCGGAAGATCGCCTGGGCTGTCATGCCGCGACGGGCGGGCCGGCTGCATGCCACGCTGTGCGGCACGCTGTCGACCGGCGATGCGCCCGTGCTCGATCCGGCCGCGCGCGCGGCTCTCTCCCGCATCGGGCCATTCAAGGTCGAGCTGCGCGGCCTGTTCTCCGGCAACGTCAATCGGGGGCGGCTCTATCTGCGCCTCTACCCGGAAAGCCGCGGCGAGACGAACCCGATCCACGCAATCCAGGCGGCGTTCGGCCGGCAACCGGGCGATCTCTACCTGGTCGGCCTCTACAACCTGACCGACGATCTCGATGCCGGAGAGACGGCCGCGCTGGCCGCGCTGATCGAGCGTTGGTGGGACGAGCCTCTGCTGCGCTTCGAGACCACGACGCTATGGCTGCTCGGCGCCCGCGACGATCTCGTGCTCGATGCCGAGCTGGCCGATGTCCTGCCACTGCATGCTGGGCCGGCGGGTCGGCTGCCGCGCCTCGGGCCTTGACGCAGCCGCCCGGCACGCGACAGGCTGCGTGCCTGTGCTTTCTCGCCTGCGCTTCCCCTCGCCTGCCCCGGACCCGCCATGACCGCCTATGACAGCGCCAATGTCTTCGCCAAGATCCTGCGCGGCGAGATGCCCTCCCACACCGTCTATGAGGACGCCGAGACGCTGGCGATCATGGACATCATGCCGCGCGCCGACGGGCATGTCCTGGTGCTCCCGAAAGCGGCCTGCCGCAACGTGTTCGACGCCCCTGCGGATGCCCTCAAGGCGGTCGGCCTGACGACGCAGACGCTGGCGCGTGCGGTCAAGGCCGCCTTCAACGCCGACGGCGTCACCATCCAGCAGTTCAACGAGGCGGCGGGCGGGCAGGTCGTGTTCCACCTGCATGTCCATGTGATGCCGCGTTTCGAGGGCGTGGCGCTGCGGCCCCATACCGGCGCGATGGAGAAGCCGGAGATCCTGACGGCGAATGCGGAGAAAATTCGCGAGGCGCTAAAAAACATCTGAGCCATGTCACAGCGGCGAAGGCTGCCTCGTCTTGTTTCCATCGACACTGATGGAGATGAAGATGACCCAACGCCTCAATGCCTTCCAAGCCGGCCCCGCCGCGATCAATGCCGTCCTGGCGCTGTCGAAATACACGGAAGGGAGTGGGCTCGAGCACAGCCTGCTCGAACTGGTGAAGATGCGCGCCTCGCAGATCAATGGCTGTGCATATTGCCTGCACATGCATGCAACTGACGCGCGCAAGGCCGGCGAGACCGAAGCGCGGCTCCATCTGCTCAATGCCTGGCACGAATCCGAGCTCTATACGCCGCGCGAGCGCGCTGCACTGCACTGGACCGAGTCGCTGACCCGCCTCTCCGAGGCGAGCCCAAGCGACGACGCCTTCGCCGAGCTGCGCGCGCATTTCAGCGAGGCCGAGAGCGTGGAACTTTCCGTCGCGATCGGCACGATCAATGTCTGGAACCGCATCAATGCCGGCTTCAGGACCCGGCATCCGCAGGATCGCCGGCCCCAGGCGGCCGCGTGACGACGACGGATCGCACCGCATGACCAACGCACCCGAACATGGCTTCGAGGCCCATCGCCGCCACCTGACACGGCTGGCCTATCGCATGCTCGGGTCGATCAGCGATGCCGAGGATGCCGTGCAGGATGCCTGGCTGCGCTGGCGTGAGGCCGATCCCACAGCCGTCGATAACCCACGCGCTTATCTCACGCGCGTGGTCACGCGGCTTTGCCTCGACCTGATGAAATCGGCCAGGCGCCGCCGCGAGCTCTATGTCGGCGCCTGGCTGCCCGAGCCGCTGGTCGAGGCGCTGGGCGCCTCGAACCCTGCCGATGACGAACTCGATGCGCCGATCGCGCTGATGCTAGCGCTGGAGCGGCTGTCCCCGCTGGAGCGTGCCGCCTTTCTGCTGCACGACATCTTCGATATGGAGTTCGCCGAGATCGCGCGCATGCTCGATCGTAGCGAGACCGCCTGCCGCCAGTTGGCAAGCCGGGCGCGCCAGCACGTCAAGATCGACATGCCGTCGCGCAATCGCGTTTCGAGCGAAGAAGGAGCACGCTATGCTCGCGCCTTCTTCGAGGCCGCACATCGCACCGACGCGAGCGCGCTCCAGGCGCTGCTGGCACGGGACGTCGTCCTTCACAGCGATGGCGGCGGCAAAGTGCCCGCGGCGATCAATCCGATTTCCGGTGCCGACAAGGTGGCCCGCTTCTTCGCAGGCATCGCGGGCAAGTTCCTCCGCGATGCGCAGACGCATTATCGGCCGGCGCGGATCAACGGTCTGCCGGGCTATGTCAGTCTCGAAGGTGGCGAGACGCTTCAGGCCACCGCACTCGATATCCGCGACGGCCTGATCCATGCGATCTATGCGGTGCGCAACCCCGACAAGCTACGCCATGTCGTGCTGCAGGACGACCGTATGGGATGTGCTCTCGACCTGACAACGGAATGCCGCTTTCCAAAGCAGCCACCGGAAACGTAAGGCCTATAGCACCAGCAATCCGCCGCCGATCAGCGCCGCCTCGCCCGCCAGCACCGCCAGCAGCACGCGCCTGCGATCGAAGAGCATGATGCCGAGCGTCACGCTCAGCGCCGCGACCCGCAGCGCCAGAGGCACGGCCGCGAGTGCGCCCGGCGGCGCCACGATCAGCTTGGCGACGATGCCGGCGAGCAGGGCCGTGGCGACAGCCCGGACCCATTCGAGCGCAGGCGAATTGGCATCGATGCGCCGCGAGAACGCCACCGCGAGCCAGCGCCAGATTTCGGTCGGCAGCACCGCAAAGAGCAGCAGCGCGAGATAGGGCCAGAGCGGGCCGTCGAGCCAGGCGATTGGCTGGGTCATGCCGCGTGCTTCCCCGGCCGCAGCGCGAATGCGACCGTCCCGGCGATCAACCCCGCCACGATCAGGTCGAAACCGCCGCCGATGAAGCGGTCGCAGACCGGCGCCAGCGCCAGCCCGAGCACGATCGCGGCAACGTCGCCGCGATGACGCAGGCCGGCGCAGAGCGAGGCCAGGAAGAAGATCGGGGTCAGGCAAAGCAGCCCGGCGGCGAAGGGGATCGGCAAGGCGCCGACGAGATAATAACCGAGGAACGTCCCGAGCGAGCTCATCGCCATGCAGGTGTTGGCGAAGCCGAGGAAGTAGGCCACGCGCTGCGCCGGTGGCACATGCGGCAAGCGCCGCAGGCCTTCCGTCCAGGAGGTCACCGCGACGTAATGCGCCAGGAGGAGCTGCATCCAGACGCTCTGTCCGGGACGCCGGAGCAGGGGCAGGATCGCCACCGTCATCGGCAGGAAGCGCAGCGAGGCGAAGCCGACCGCGATCGCGATTGCGCTCCAGGCCGCGCCGGCCGCGATCGAGGCGAAGAAGATGACCTGCGAGGGCCCGGCCCAGACCAGCATGGTCGAGAGCACCGCGATCTCGACGGGGTAGCCGACATCGCGCGCCAGCGAACCGACGCCGATCAGGCCGAAACCGACGACCCAGGCCGGCAGGGACAGCGCATCGCGCATGCCGGCGAGCGCGACTCGCGCCCAACTCGGATCGGGCGATGCTTTCATGACGACTGCTGCATAACGACCGGTGTGCGCGATTGAGGGACGATCTGGCAATGGCTCCCTTCTAGCTCGACCCGCGGGAATCGCGCGGCGCGCCTGTAGCCGAACAGCCCCGCGCGGCGTGCAAGGCGCTATCGGCCGCATAACCGGAGCGCCCGGGTGGATTCTCGGCTTCTTGTCGTCCTTCCGTTCCCTCGTCGAAATCGACCGCATGTTCCGCCGGTGAAATGTGCGACGGTGCCGTCTGTCAAGGCGGGCAGCACGGCCGTAGGCTATCGCCTTGACGCACCGACGGGGCGGCACGATCCTGCCACCGCCATGGGCGTGAACACAACTCACGGGACAGAAACCCAGGCGCTATCAACAGGGAGGACGATATGGGATTCTGCTTGCCTATCAAGGCTTTGACCGTCGCTGCGTTTATGGCGGCGGGGAGCGTGTCTGCACAGGAGGCCGCGCCGAAGGACCTCCCGGCCAGGGTCGAGCTCTTCGCCATCCCCACGTTGACGTTGAGCGACGGCCAGTTTCTATCCGGCGACGCTAACGCCAAGGCCACGACCGTCACGGGTGAGTTGGCCATCGCGCAAGGAAGCGGGCGGCTCCCCGTCGCTGTGCTGATGCACGGCTCCGGCGGAATCGGCGGCAACGTTCAATACTGGAAGAGGCTCTTCAACGCGGCAGGCATCTCGACATTCGTCATCGACGGCGTCACAGGGCGTGGTTTCACCGGGGTCGGCGACAAGCAGGCGTCGCTGGGACGCCTCAACTTCATCCTCGACATTTACCGTTCCCTCGACATCCTCGGAAAGCACCCGCGCGTCGACCCGGAGAAGGTCGTCCTGGTCGGCTTCTCGCGTGGCGGACAGGCGGCGCTCTACTCCAGCGTCGAACGCTTCCAAAGGCTGTGGAACAAGAGTGGCGTGAATTTCGCGTCCTATGTGGTCTTCTATCCGGATTGTGGAACCACCTATCGCGAGGACGACAAGATCTCGAGCAAACCGATCCGCATTTTTCACGGCTCGCCGGACAACTACAATCCCGTCTCCTCATGCAAAGCATATCTGGCCCGCCTGAAACAGGCCGGCGCTGATGTGCAGCTAACCGAGTATCCCAACGCCGCGCATGGGTTCGACAATCCGTTGGGCGCCAATCCGCCCGTGCCGACCAAGGCCGACCAGTCGGTGCGAGAATGCAAGATTCGCGAGAACGAATCCGCCACCCTCATCAACGAGGCCACGCAGAAGCCGTTCGCCTATACGGATGACTGTGTCAGGATCGGTCCCACCGTGGGTGCCGATCCGGAAGCGACAAAGGCGGCAACCATCGCCGTGATGGACTTCGTCCGCTCCACCGTAAGCGCAAAGTAGGGCACTCGACGCTACGCCACTCGCGCGCAATGCCTGCCGGCCGATCTGCTTCCTCGACCGGCAGGCGCTTGCAACTGCTCTACCGCCCGCCCTTGAAGACGATACCGATCAGTTCGTTGCCGAAATCGATCAGTTCCTTGGGGATACCGCCGACCGCCTTCACCGCGAGATAGATCCCGTAGGCGAAGGCGGGAACCAGGATCCAGCCGAGAATCTCCTCGAACATGATACGCCGCCGCCGCCGGCGGTCGCGCTTCTCGAACCAGCTCAGCTTCTCCTTGCGCGCCGGGCGGGCCTGCTCCGGTGCAGGCTCGGCCGCATGTGCAAGCAGAGTGTCAGTCTTGCGCCTGAAGAACACGGTCTCAAGCCTTCGTCAGCGGGACCTTGGGGACGGTGCGAACCGAGCGCGGCACCTTCGGCGCCTCGGGACCCTTGCCACCGCCACCGCCATCGCCCTTGCCGGCCTTGCCGCCACCGCTCGTGCCGCCGCGGCGCGGGCCGGCCGAGACCGGCTTCGGCGCAGATGAGGCCTTGGCGCGCGGCTTGCGCTCGCGCTTCTCGGCCGCGGCCGCGACATCCTTCTCGGGCTTGGGCTTGACCGGACCGTCGGGGAATTCGAGGCCGAGCACCTTGATGCCGGTCTCGGATTGCACGACCACGACCTTGACCGTGCCGCCGTTCTTGAGGCGCCCGAACAGCACCTCGTCGGCGAGCGGGGTCTTGATGGTCGACTGGATCAGGCGGGCCATCGGGCGAGCGCCCATCGCCTCGTCATAGCCGTTCTCGACCAGCCATTCGCGGGCCTCGTCGGAAAGCTCGATCGTGACGTTGCGGTCGGCGAGCTGCGCCTCGAGTTGCAGGACGAACTTGTCGACGACGCGGGCGACGACCGTCTTCGGGAGATGGCCGAAGGAGATCACCGAATCCAGGCGGTTGCGGAATTCCGGCGCGAACAACTTGTTGATCGCCTCGGTGTCGTCACCCTCGCGCTTGCTGCGGGTGAAGCCATAGGCGTTGCGAGCCATGTCGGCGGCTCCGGCATTGGTGGTCATGATCAGGATGACGTTCCTGAAATCGACCTGCTTGCCGTTGTTGTCGGTCAGCTTGCCGTGGTCCATCACCTGCAGGAGGATGTTGAACAGGTCGGGATGGGCCTTCTCGATCTCGTCGAGCAGCAGCACGCAATGCGGATGCTGGTCGATCTGGTCGGTCAGCAGGCCGCCCTGGTCGAAGCCGACATAGCCGGGAGGCGCGCCGATCAGCCGCGAGACGGTGTGGCGTTCCATATATTCGGACATGTCGAAGCGGACGAGCTCGACGCCGAGCGACGCCGAAAGCTGACGAGCGACCTCGGTCTTGCCGACGCCGGTCGGACCCGCAAACAGATAGCAGCCGATCGGCTTCTCACCGTCGCGCAGGCCG
>DATDBB010000018.1:0-10728 GCA_036525085.1 Allobosea sp. | reverse complement strand
TCCCGTCGACCAAGCCGCGCGGCGAAATCCCCATAGCCCACGGCCCCGGGCCGCGGCTTCCTCCACTGGAGGCTTTCGAACGCCGGCCCTCAGCCCGGTCCAAACCCGCTCGCACGGGCCGGCATCCGAAACCCTTCACAGAAGCCAACCTTGACTAACCACCTGCAAGCCGACATTCGCCGGCCAGATGCCGCGATCACAACTTCATCCTCAAGGCCGCCGATGGTGCACCCCCCGTAGTGGCCGTCGCGCTGGAGCCGCAGCAGAACGCGAACCCGGCCACCTGCCCGAAGGCATGATTCAACCTCATCAATGTCGTGCCAGGGTTGGCCGGCCGTGATATCTAGGGTTGCGGTAGCAGTCCATCGTCGGCCTCTCGGGAGAGTACCATGGACGACACGCCCCACGCCGCTTCGACCCTTGCGCCTCCCGCGGCACCGCAGGAGCCTCCCCCGCATGTCAGCCTGATCCAGATGGCGACGGCCGCTTGGGTTTCGCGTCTGGTCTACGCAGCGGCGAGACTGGACCTGGCCGATCACTTGGCCACCGGCCCTCGCAGTGCCGAGGACCTGGCCGTCCCGCTCGGGCTCCATGTGCCCTCGCTCCATCGCTTCATGCGCAGCCTCGCCAGCCTGGGCCTGGTCGCCGAGCAGGCCGGCCGGCGCTTTGCCCTGACGACGCTGGGGGAGGCGCTGAAGGCGGGCGCGCCCGGTTCGGCGCGGGCCACCATCCTCACCACCGGCAGCCCCTGGTTCGCGGGGGCTTTCGACGAAATCGTCTATTCGCTGCAGACCGGCAGGACGGCATTCGAGAAGATGCACGGCACGCCGGTCTTCGACTATCTCGGCCGGCATCCGGATGAGGCCTCGCTGTTCAGCGAGACGATGATCGGCTTCCATGGCCGGGAGCCGCCCGCTGTCGCGGAGGCCTATGACTTCTCGGCCTACGGCACCGTCGTCGACGTAGGAGGCGCCACCGGCAACCTGCTCGCGGCGATCCTGGCGCGGCACGAGGGGCCGCGCGGCATCCTGTTCGACCGGCCCCACGTGGTGGCCGACGCGCCGGCCCTGCTGGCGGAACGGGGCGTGCAGGCGCGCGTTGCGATCGAGCCAGGCGACTTCTTCGAGAAGGTTCCCACTGGCGGCGACGCTTATGTGCTGTCCCACGTCATCCACGACTGGAGCGAGGAGCTGTGCCTCACCATTCTCCGCCATGTCCGAAAGGCCATGCAGCCCGACGGGCGGCTGCTGCTGGTGGAGATGGTGTTGCCCGACGGCGACGCGCCCCATCCCGGTAAAGTGCTCGACATGGTGATGCTGGTGCTGCCCGGTGGCCAGGAGCGAACGGAGGAGGAATACCGCCAGCTCCTCGCCAAGGCCGGCTTCCGCTTGATGCGGGTGGTCCCCACCAGCTCCGACGTGAGCATCGTCGAAGCGATGCAGGCGGCGTAATCGGGAATGCGCTTGATTAGTGAGCGCATTTGATTGCCATTGCTTCAGTCCAGCCGATCCGGAAGATCGGGCGCTTGGTGAAACAGCCCTCGCTACGGCCCTTGTCACCGCGACGCGGCAGCGAGGTCTCCGTCATACCGCCTAGCGTCGTATCGGAGTTAGCGCCAACAGCAGTCATCAACGTCCGTCTAGGAACCGGACATTCGCTACCCGCTCAACGAGCGCAGCGCCTCAGCGCGACATCATCTGCAACGGCCACATCACGATCTGGGGGAAAATCACAAGCAGTGCCAGAACAGTGATCTGCGCGACCATGAAGGGTACTACCCCCTTGATCACGCCGCTCATTGGCACCTTCGCGACACCACAAACCACGTTCAGCACGGTCCCGACCGGCGGCGTCACCAGCCCGATCGCGTTGTTCATGATGAACAGAACGCCGAAATAGACCGGGTCGATTCCGGCCTGCTTCACGACCGGCATCAGTACCGGGGTCATGATCAGAACCGTTGGCGTGAAATCGAGGGCCGTACCCACGACGAGGACGAGCAGCATCAAGATTGCCGTCAGCAGCATCTTGTTGTCCATGAAGGGCCGGACCATGTCGGCGACCTGCTGGGGGATGTTCGCAGTCGTGATGAGCCAGGCAGAGACGCCGGCCGCGGCCACGAGAAACATGATCACGGCCGTGGTCTCGGCGGCACGATACATCAGCCCGAACAGGTCGGAGACCTTGATCTCGCGATAGATTACCAGCCCGACGAAGAGAGAATAGGCTGCGGCGATGACCGCGGCTTCGGTCGGCGTGAACAGGCCGATCTTCAGGCCGCCGATGATGACGACGGGCAACACCAGCGCCCACAGAGCGTTGCGCGTTTCCGTGAAGCGCTCTGCCATGGTGCGCTTGGGCTCGACTCGGGGCTTGTCGCGGTTGATGCTCCATCGCCAGGCGAGCATGATCGCGATGCCCATCATGATCCCGGGCACGATGCCGGCGATGAAAAGCTTGGTGATCGAAACGCCGCCGGTAACGCCGAAGATGATCATGCCGATCGAGGGCGGGATGACCGGCGCGATGATGCCGCCGCAGGCGATCAAGCCGCAGGAGCGGTTGATGTCGTAGCCGGCATTGCGCATCAGCGGGATAAGGACGGAGGCGAGCGCGGCGGTATCGGCTACGGCCGAACCGGAAAGCGAGGCCATGATCACCGCCGCGATGACCGCGACATAGCCGAGGCCGCCACGGATATGGCCAATCCAGGCCATCGCCATGGTGATGATGCGGCGCGTCATACCGCCGGCATTCATCAGTTCACCGGCCAGCATGAAGAAGGGAACGGCGAGTAGCGGGAAGCTGTTGGCGCCGTCCCACATGTTCTGGATGATGATCTGCGGGTCGTGGATGCCCATGTAAAGCATCATGGCGAGGCCGCAGCCGATCAGCGCGAAGGCGACTGGCATGCCGAGCGCCATGAGCCCAAGCAGCGAGGCGATGAAGATGAAGACGATCATTGCTTGGCGCCTCCGGTCATCTGCTGCGCCTTCATGTCGCGCTCGGTTTCGAGGCCCTCGGCAAGGCCCTCCTCATGGACGTCGATGAGTTCGTTGTCGGGAACCCTGCCCTGCGCCAGGCGGATCAGGTTCGACAGGCAGATCAGCGCTATCGCGGCGCCGGTCACATAGCTCACGCCATAGACCCAGAGCATACTGATCTGGGCAACGGGCGACGCATTCCCGGCGATGATGTCGTGCTGCAGCCAGGTTCCGTAGAAGATGAACAGCGCGCAGATCAGCATGATGACCTGGCTGATCGCCCAGCAGATTCGGCGGCCCAGCACCGGCAATGCCTGCACCACCATGTCGACGCCGAGATGGCTGCGCCGGTGCAGGCCGATAATGCCGCCGAGGAAGGTCATCCAGACGAAAGCGAAGCGCGGCATCTCCTCGGACAGATCGATGCCCGTATTGAAGAACAGCCGCAGCACAACGTTTCCGAACACCATGACCAGCATCACGCCCATGCAGAGCACGAGGATGATCTCGATCAGGCGATAAAATCCGCTCACGGCTCTGTCGAGCAAATGGCTCATCTGGCTTAACCTCGCCGGTGATGCGACAGGATCGGCCGGCTTCTCGCCAGCGCAGACACGCGTACGGCCGGCGAAAGCCGGCCGCACTGGGTTGTCACGGGATCAGTTGGAGGCGCGGACCTTGGCGATCTCGGCCATGAAGCCGTTGACGAATTCGTCGCCGATCTGGGCTTTGAACTTCTCGACCACCGGCTTGACCTTGTCCTGGACCTTTTTCAGATTGTCGGTCGAGACCTGATCGACGGTGACGCCGGCTTCCTTGAACTTCGTGATGACGTCGCGATCGCCTTCGTCGAGCAGCTTGCGCTGCAGCAGGCCGGCCTCGACGGCCGCCTTCTGGACACCGGCCTTGTCACTGGCGGAGAGCGTGTCCCAGAACTTCTTCGAGGCGACGAGGGCGACCGGCGTGTAGACGTGGTTCGTCACGGAGATGTATTTCTGCACCTCCTGCATCTTGTTCGCCCACATATGCTGGAGCGGGTTCTCCTGCCCGTCGAGTGCCTTCACCTCCAGAGCGGTGAAGACTTCGGAAAACGCCATCGGGACCGCGTTGGCACCGATGCTCTTCCATGTGTCGAGCGCGACCGGGTTGGCCATCACGCGCAGCTTCAGACCGCTGACGTCTTCCGCCGTCTTCACGGAGCGCTTGCTGTTTGAAAGATTGCGGAAGCCCATGCCCGTCCAGGTCAGGCCGACCAGACCGCTCGGCTCGATCTTTTCGAAGATCGCCTTGGACGAGGGGCCGTCGAGGACCGCGTAGACCTCCTTCACGTTCTGGAAAAGGAACGGAAGATCCCAGACCTGGACCTCCTTCACGCGCGTCGAGAGCGGGGCCAGCGTGCCGATATAGAATTCCTGGCTTCCGGCTTGGACGGCCTGCAACTGTTTTTCATCACTGCCGAGCATGGCCGAGTGGAAGGCCTGGATCTTGACGTTGCCGTTCGTGTAGGTGCTCGCCAGCTCGGTGAATTTGGCCACGGCGGCGGACTGCGGATGGGTATCGGGCATGGCATGCCCGATCTTGGCCTTCACTTCGGCGAGAGCGGCGGTCGAGCCGAGCAAGGCAGCGGTCAGAGCGGCAATGAAGCCGGATCGCGTCAGAGTCGTGTTCTTCACGGTTTCATCTCCCAATTTTCTCTTGATAAGGCACGCTATAGCCCCTGCCTCCGCCTGCCTACGGACGCGCCGTCATTTCCGGTGCTTTTTGATCTCGCCGTAGAAGTCGTTGACGAAGGTGGCACCGATCACTTCGGTGTTCTTCTCGATCACGGGCTGGATCGCCTTGCGGATAGCATCCAGCTCAGCAGGCGGCATCTCGGTCGCGACCATGCCCTTGGATTTCAGCTCTTTGAGCACGTCCACCGCCTCGCGCAGTTCGGCCTCGCGCTGGAAGGCCCGGGTCGTCTCCGCGGCGGCCTGCACGGCGGCCTGCTGCTGCGGTGTCAGCGCGGTCCAGAAACGCTTTGAAGCGACCAGCGCCACTGGCGTGTAGACGTGATTGGTGACGGTGAGGTGCTTTTGGACCTCGAACATCTTGTTGGCGTACATGTCGACGAAGGGATGCTCGTAGCCGTCGAGCGCCTTGGTCTCCAAAGCCGTATAGACCTCGGTGAAGGCCATCGGAACGGCATTCATGCCCATCGCGTTGAAGCTGGCCAGAGCCATCGGGCTCTGCATCACGCGCACCTTCAAACCCTTCATATCCGCCAGCGACGTGACCGGACGCTTGCTGTTCGACAGGTTGCGGAAGGCGCCGCCCGACCAGACCAGCCCCTGCATGTTCATGTCGGACAGGCTGTCGAGCAGGCGTCGCCCGGACGGGCCGTCCAGGACGGCAGCAGCCTCCGCATCGCTCCCGAACAGGAACGGAAAATCGAAGATCTGCAGCTCTTTCTTGCGGGTCGCGATCGGCGAGAGCGCGCCCATGTAGAAATCGACCGTGCCCGACTGCACCGCGATGAGCATCTTCTCTTCGGAGCCCAGCGTCGCATTGCCGAAGACCTCGACCTTGACGCTACCGTTGGTCGCCTTGGCAACCTCCTCGGCGAAGCGCTTCATCGCGGCCGCACGAGGATGCGCATCGGTGAATGAATGGCCGAGCTTGGCAGTCTTCACCTCCTGGGCGATCGCCGGCCCGCCGATGGCGGCGGCGGCCGCAGCGGCAGCGAGGCCGCCCAATACGGCGCGGCGTGTTCCCTTGGTCATGTCGTCCTCCATGTTCGAGACGCTCTGAAGACGGCGCCATTGCGGCGAGATAAGCGGACTGATGTCAGCTTGTCAAACAACTGACAGCATGACAAAAGTGCAAGCATCGAGGGAGCATCATGCTGCTATCATCTATCGGTTCGCGACCGAACCTTGCCGCCGACGCCGCCGCTGCGGTGGCGGGATCGATTCGACAGGGTCGCCTGCAGCCTGGCGCGCGTCTGCCGTCAGAAACGGAACTGGCGCGCCAACTCGGCGTCAGCCGCCCTGTCGTGCGCGAGGCCATCGCTTATCTCAAGGCCGATGGCATCGTCGAAAGCCGGCGCGGTCTCGGACTCTTCGTCAACCAGCAGGATTCACTGCGACTTCGCCGCGCTGAGATCGCCGCCTCCGAACAGTCGATCCTGGTGTTCCTGGAGTTCCGGCTCGGGCTGGAGGTCGAGGCCGCGCAGCTAGCGTCCCTTCGCCATACACCCGAGGAGCTTGACCGCATCGAGGCAATTGCGGCGGAGATGAATGCGGCTGATGACAGGGGGGAGGACAGCGCCTCCCACGACCTCGCATTTCATATTGCTATCGCGAATGCAGCCCATAATCCGATCTTCCTGAGCGTTCTGGAGTTCGTCTCCAGCCCGCTGCTGGGCTCTATCAAAAGCATGCGTGACAAGGATCGCGGCGATCGCAGCAACATCGCCATTCGCCGGGCCGATCATGCTGCTGTTCTGGACCGCATCCGCGCCAAGGATCCTGACGGTGCGGGCGAGGCGATGCGCAAGCACATCGGAGAATCGTACCGAAGATACGCCGCGAAAATGTTCGACGACGGTGACGCTCCGGCCCATCCCGCATTGCAGCTCAACCGCGCATAGGATGCTGCCGCTTGTCGATTCCGTTTGATCTCGCGGGGCAGTCGGACGGGCTCGCCGAAAGCTGCGTCTTTCTGGCGTCCCGCTTTTGACCGGACGGATCAGCCATGGGGACGGCGGCATGATCTTTGTCCCGTAGGCGGCCTGGACCTCCAATCAAGAGCACATGTGGCTGCCCGCGTCGCCACCCAATCGAAAATCCATCAGGGAACCGTGACATGAAGATCACCGCGCTCGAAACCTTTCGGACGGAAGAGTTCGCCAATGTGATATGGGTGCGCGTCCATACCGATGCCGGCATCATCGGGCTGGGCGAGACCTTCTACGGCGCGGGCGCCGTCGAAGCGCATCTGCACGACACGCTCGCGATGCGGCTGCTGGGCAAGAACCCGCTGCATATCGAGGCGCTGCACCGCGAGATGACGAACCTGCCGATGGCGCAGGCCTCGACCGGCGTCGAATCCCGCGCGACCTCGGCGGTCGACATCGCGCTCTGGGACGTCTTCGGCAAGGTCTGCGGCCAGCCGGTGCACCAGATGCTCGGGGGCCTTTGCCGCGACAGGCAGCGCATCTACAACACCTGCGCCGGCTACAATTATGTCCGCTCGCAGAACATCAAGCCGGTCTCGACCTGGAATCTCGGCGAGACCGAGGGCCCGTATGAGGATCTCGGCGGTTTCATGAACCGAGCCGATGCCGTCGCCGAGAGCCTGCTGGAGAGCGGCATCACCGCCATGAAGATCTGGCCGTTCGATCCGGCCGCGATCGAGAACCAGGGCCTGTTCATCACGCCGGAGCAGATGCGGAAGGCCTGCGAGCCCTTCGAGAAGATCCGCAAGGCGGTCGGCGACAAAATAGAGATCATGGTGGAGCTGCACTCGCTCTGGAACCTGCCGACCGCGATCAAGATTGCCCGCGAGCTCGAGCAGTACAGCCCGACCTGGTACGAGGACCCGATCCGGATGAACTCGCCGCAGGCGCTGGCCGAGTTCGCGCGCTCGACCACGGTCTCGGTCTGCGCCAGCGAGACGCTGGGGTCGCGCTTCCCCTACAAGGACATGCTCGACCGTGACGCCATGCACATCGTCATGGCCGATCTCTGCTGGACCGGCGGCCTGACGGAAGGGCGCAAGATCGCGGCGATGGCCGACACCTATCACCGCCCCTTCGCGCCGCATGACTGCATCGGCCCGGTCGGCTTCATCGCCGCGATCCACGCCTCCTTCAGCCAGCCCAACACGCTGATCCAGGAATCGGTGCGCGCTTTCTATACCGGCTGGTACAACGAGCTCGTCACGACGATGCCGGTGTTCAAGGACGGCTATGTCCTGCCGATGGAAGGCCCCGGTCTCGGCGTCGAACTCCTGCCCGCCGTGTTCGAGCGGTCGGACCTGACCGTCCGCCGCTCGAATCTCTGAGAGTGAAACCGGCCGTTTCGCGACGGCATCGGATGACAAGCGCCATAGGCTGCCATCGGCCCGCTACCCACAAGCAGACTCTATACTGCAGAGCAAAGGCCGCTCCACGTCAGGAAAGCCGCAGCGTCCGCAAAGCCGCTTTGAGACCCGGTTCCTCAACGAGGTCAGACGCATCGCGCAAGGTGAACCAATGACGCAGACGCTCATCTTTCTCCGGCCAGTCGTCGAGTACGTCCCTGACATCGATTAGGAAAATCCGCACGTTGCAGAGTTCGAAGTGCGCCTCCCTCCGCTTCCAGTACAAGTAGCGTCCGACGGCGCGTTTCCGGCATTTCCCGACCACGCCTGCTTCTTCGACGGCCTCACGTCCCGCGGCTTCGTGAGACTTGAGTCCCTTGATCGGCCAGCCTTTGGGAATGGTCCATCGTCTCGTCGTTCGCGTCGTGACGAGCAGGATTTCCTTCGACCCATCAGCCGCGCTGCGTATGGGGAGGGCTCCGACTTGCATTCTGGGTTTGGGCGCTGTGACCTTCGTCTTCTTCAATCGCCTGCCCTGCCGCTTGCTATATAACGCGCGACCTGATCGTCGTGGTAACGATCTCCGTTACGACCACGACCACGAAGATCACGAGCAGCACAAGCCCGACCTGATCCCAGTAAAGGTTGTCCATCGAGGCCTGTAGCGCCACGCCAAGTCCGCCCGCGCCGACGAGCCCAAGCACGGCGCTTTCGCGGACATTGATGTCCCAGCGGAACAGGCTGACGGCGAGGAAAGCCGGTTTCACCTGCGGCCAGAAGCCTTTGAGCAGGATGGCGCGCCGTGAAGCACCGGCGGCACGCAGTGCCTCGATCGGACCGGCCTTCGCTTCCTCGATCGCCTCGGAAAGGAACTTGCCGGTGAAGCCGATCGAATGGACTGCGACCGCCATGACGCCCGCCAGCGCGCCCGGCCCGAAGACCGCGACGAAGAGCAGGGCCCAGACCAGTGTATGGACCGAACGCGTCGCCACCAGGATGAAGCGGCCGAGCGCATTGGCCCAGGGCGATGGCGCGACATTGCGGGCGCACATCAGCGCGACCGGCGTGGCGAGCAGGATGGCGAGGATGGTGCCGAGCGTCGCGGTATGCAGCGTCTCGACCAGGGCCGCGCCGACGGTCTTGCCGAAATAGCTCCAGTCGATCGGCCACATCCGCCCGAACAGGTCGGCGGTCTGCTGTGGCGCATCGTAGAGAAATTCCGGGATGATTTCGATGGTCTGCAGCGACCAGCCCAGCGCCAGTGCGGCCAGCCCCCAGAAGACCAGCCGCAAGCCACGTTCCAGCGGCGTGAACCGGCGCCAGAGCCGGCCGGCCGAACTCTTCACGACGACGCCCGACGGCGCCTCGTCCTGATAGATCCGGCGCATGAAGGCCGAAAGCAATTCGCCCGCCATCACCGTCACGATGATCGCGATGATGATACTCAGGACGAAATCATAATCGAAGCGCTGGAACGCGGTGAACAGCGTCGCACCGATCCCGCCGCCGCCGACCAGCCCGACCAGCGCCGAGTTCCTGAGATTGGAATCGAGCTGATAGGCGGCAAAGCCGATGAAGCGCGGCAGGACCTGCGGCACCACGCCCATCGTCACGACCGAGAGGAACGGCGCGCCGGCGGCGCGCAGCGCCTCGATCGGCTTCATCGACATTTCCTCGATCGCTTCGGCGATCAGCTTGGCAATGAAGCCGAGCGTCGCGATCACCAGCGCCATCACGCCGGCGAGCGCGCCGAAGCCGACGGCCTTCACGAACAGGATGGCGACGATGACCGGATGGAAGGTGCGGCACAGCGCGATCACACCCCGGGCCGCGATGGTGACCGGCAGCGGCATCAGGTTGCGGGCGGCGAACAGCCCGAGCGGGAGCGCCAGCAGTACGCCTGCGGCCGTCGCGATGATGGCGATCTGCAGCGATTCCAGCATGCCCGAGAGCAGCAGCTGCATCTTGTCGGCCGCCGTGTTGGGCGGAAACATCCGGCCGAGGAACTTCGCTCCGTTGTCGAGGCCCTGAACGAAACGCTCCCAACGAATGTCGAGGATGCGCGCCGCATATCCGACATAGACCAGGAACAGCGCCGCGCCGATGCGCAGCGGCCAGTTCGGCGGGAACGCCCGGGCCCGCAGGCTGCCGGACGCGATCGGAGGCGCGCTCATTCCATCCAGCCTTCGCCGCCGTAGATCTCGGCCAGATGGCTGTCCTGAAGACCTCCCGGTGGTCCATCATAGACGACCAGCCCCTTCGACATGCCGATGATCCGCAGCGCAAAGCGCCTGGCGAGCGCGACGTTATGGATATTGACCAGCACGGGGATATCGCGGTCACGCCCGACCTGGGCGAGCAGTTCCATGATCTCGACGGAGGTTTTCGGGTCGAGCGACGAGGTCGGCTCGTCGGCGAGCACGAGATCGGGATCCTGCATCACGGCGCGCGCGATGCCGACCCGCTGGCGCTGTCCGCCCGAGAGCTGGTCGGCGCGGCGGGTGGCAAATTCGCCCAGACCCACCGAGTCGAGCAGCAAGAAGGCGCGCGCAAGATCGGCCTCCGGAAAGCGCCGGGTCCAGGCACGCCAGACCGGGACATAGCCGAGCCTGCCGCAGAGCACGTTCTCGATCACGGTCAGGCGTTCGACGAGGTTGTATTCTTGGAAGACCATGCCGAG
>DATDBB010000017.1:0-8498 GCA_036525085.1 Allobosea sp. | reverse complement strand
GTGATCGGATAGGCCTGGCCAGCATAGGCCGGGACCGGGCGGGCTCTGGTGATCGCCATCGGATCAGCCTCCAAACGAGAGCTTCAGCACCGCGAAGACGCAGGCAGCGCCGACCGCGATCGCGAAGAAGGTGTTGGCCATGACGGCGGCGATCTTGAGCCCCTCGCCATGGATGTAGTCCTCGATGATGACCTGCATGCCGAGCCGCATATGGATGCAGCCCGAGATGATGAAGAGCAGCATCAGGATCGCGACCAGCGGATGCGACAGGATCGCGATGGCCGCCGGATAGGGCTTGCCGACGAGGCAGATCACGACGCCGAGGAAGATCACCGTCAGGATGACGTTGGCGACGGCGGTGACGCGCTGGAGCCAGAAATGGCCGGTGCCGGACTTGGCCGAGCCGAGGCCGCGGACGCGCGACAAAGGCGTGCGCATGGAGGAGTTGGAATGCATCGTCTGCCTCCTCAACGAACCGCGTAGGCGACGATCCAGACGAGCAGCGTCAGCCCGCCTGAAACGAAGACGCTGTATTTCGCCATGTTCATCCGGGTCTGCGGCTCATAGCCGTGACCCAGGTCCCAGACGAAATGCCTGAGGCCGCCGACCATGTGGTGCAGCAGGGCGAAGGAATAGAAGAACAGGACGAGGCGGCCGAGGAAGGAGCCGGCGATCGCCTGTGCCGTGTCGAAGGCGGCCGGCCCGGAGGCAGCAGCGACGAGCCAGGCTGCGATCAGCACCGTGCCGGCATAGAGCGCCGAGCCAGTGACGCGATGCGCGATCGACATCGCCATGGTCCAGGACCAGCGGTAGATCTGCAGATGCGGCGAAAGCGGGCGCGCCGCCTGTTTGACCTCGGCCAAGATCGTTCTCCGACTAGGGACCCGGCGGCAGGCCTTGTCCATTTGGGATCGTTCTAGAGTGTTTGGCTCTGTAACGAAACCGGAACCCTGCTGCAATGCGACACGCTCGCGGCGCGGTGACAGAATGCAGGATCTGTCATTCGTTGCCCGCGGCGCAACGCCGAGCGGGTGCGACAGCGGCTTATCGCAGGAGAACGACTCCAAATCTTTAATCGCAGGGGCGCGAGCGCTAGCGCGGCAGCAGCGCCCAATAGTCGAGATCGAGAATCACATCAGGGGCATATTGATCGCCCGATTTCAGCGGATGGTCGCCGCAGGGGCGGTTCTTGGTCGCGACCAGCCGCAGACGCAGCGCCCCGACATCCTCGCGCCCGGGCAGTTCCGCCACCTCCAGCACCTCGCTCCAGGCATAGACCGTATCCCCGGCGAAGAGCGGCGCGACATGGCGCCCGCCATTGATCGCCGCGATGTGGAAGGCGTTGCCGAGGCCGTTGAAGGAGAGAGCGCGCGCCAGGCTGATGACATGGCCGCCATAGATCAATCGCTTGCCGAAACGGGTGTCGCGCGCACCATGGGCGTCGAAATGGACTTTGGCGGTGTTCTGGTAGAGCCGCGTCGCGAGCTGATGCTCGGCCTCCTCCACGGTCATGCCGTCGACATGGTCGATGCGCTCGCCCGCCGCGTACTCGCCCCAGCGAAAGGCCGAGCCGGCCAGCGCGTCGTCATAGGCCGCGAGCTCGATCGTCGGGCAGCCGGCTCCGAGTTCCTCCGGCAACACCGCCTTGGGCAGCTCCGGCACCTGCTCGGCATGGGCCGGCGTGCCAGGCATCCGCTTGCGCACCAGGACCCAGCGGGCATAGCTCAGCACGATCTCGCCCTGCTGGTTGCGGCCGACCGAGCGGACATAGACGATGCCGGCATCACCGGCCGAGGTCTGCTTGAGGCCGATCACCTCGGACGTCGTCGAGAGCGTATCGCCGGGGAAGACGGGCTTGAGGAAGCGGCCGTCGGCATAGCCGAGATTGGCGACCGCATTGATCGAGATGTCCGGAACCGTCTTGCCGAAGACGATGTGGAAGACGAGGAGGTCGTCGATCGGCGCGGCCGGATAGCCGATCGCCTTGGCGAAGGCATCCGAGGACTGAACCGCGAAGCGCGGCCCGTAGATCGCGGTGTAGAGCGCGACGTCGCCATTGGTCACCGTGCGCGGCGTCGCGTGGACGATCGCATCGCCGAGATGGAAATCCTCGAAGAAGCGCCCGGCGCTGGTCTTCGGCAGGGGATGGCTGGCTGATGCATGCATCGGATCACTCGCGGGCTGTCTGCCTGCAAGTGTGCGCCGCAGCGGGCGCCAGCGTCCAGCCCTACAAGGATGCGACGAAGGGTGGTGGAACCACGCGGTCATTCCGGGGCTTCGCGAAGCGAAGAGCCCGGAACCCATGAACACCGGAGCAGACGAGAAGGCTCGTGAGCTCAGCGCTGTTGCGAATGGCTGTCGTGTTCATGGGTTCCGGGCTCGGGCCTGCGGCCCGCCGCGGAATGACAGCGCAGATGTGCGGCCGCCCTCAGACGTATTGCCCGTGGCAGTGCTTGAACTTCTTGCCCGAGCCGCAGGGGCAGGGCTCGTTGCGGCCGACCTTGCCCCAGGTCGACTGGTCGTCCGGATTGCGCTCGAGCACGGCGGTGTCAGCCTCCAGCGCGGCGTACTGTACGCCGCCCGAGCCATAATCGCCGAAGGGCGAGGGCAGCGTGTCCTGCGGCGGGGCAGCCTCCTCCGGCTGCTCGAAGCGGACCTCGATCCGCATCAGATTGCCGGTGACCTGTTCGCGCAGCCGCCCGATCAAGCTGTCGAACAGCTCGAAGGCTTCCTGCTTGTACTCTTGCAGCGGATCGCGCTGGGCATAGCCGCGCCAGCCTACGACCTGCCTGAGATGGTCGAGCGTGACGAGATGCTCGCGCCAGAGCGTGTCGAGCGTCTGCAGCAACACCTGCTTCTCGACATAGGTCATGACCTCGTCGGTGTTGCGCTCGATGCGTGCCGCATAATCCTCGTCGGCAAGCTTGCGGATACGTTCGCGCAGCTCCGTATCGGCGATGCCCTCTTCCTTCGCCCATTCCTCGATCGGCAGGTCGAGATTGAGATATTGCAGCACGCCTTCCTTGAGCGCGGTGGTGTCCCACTGCTCCGGATAGGCTTCCTCGGGGATATGGCGGGCGACCAATTCCTCGCAGACGCCATGGCGCATGTCGTCGGTGGTTTCGCGCACGCTCGCCTGGCGCATGAAGTCGCGGCGCTGCTCGAACACGACCTTGCGCTGGTCGTTCATGACGTCGTCGTATTTCAGGATGTTCTTGCGGATGTCGAAGTTGCGCGCCTCGACCTTGCCCTGCGCCTTCTCGACCGCCTTGTTGATCCAGGGATGGACGATCGCCTCGTCCTCCTTGAGGCCGAGCTTCTGCAGCATGCCGTCCATGCGGTCGGAGCCGAAGATGCGCATCAGATCGTCCTGCAGCGACAGGAAGAACTTCGAGCGTCCGGGATCGCCCTGGCGGCCGGCGCGGCCGCGGAGCTGGTTGTCGATGCGCCGGCTCTCATGGCGCTCGGTGCCGACGATGTAGAGTCCGCCGGCCTTGAGCACGCGCTGCTTGAAATCGGCGACCTCGGCGCGGATGCGGGCGGCCTGCGCGTCGCGCTCGGGTCCCTCCTCCATGCCGGCGAGATCGTGGCTGATCCGCATCTCCGCATTGCCGCCGAGCTGGATGTCGGTGCCGCGGCCGGCCATGTTGGTGGCGATGGTGATCGCGCCGGGCACGCCGGCCTGCGCGACGATATAGGCCTCCTGCTCGTGGAAGCGGGCGTTCAGCACCGCGAAGGCGCGCGACGGCTTGCCCTGGCGCGCCGCCTCGTAGATCGGCTCCAGCGCCTTGGGATCGGTGAAGTCGATCAGCTTGAAGCCTTCCTTCTCCAGCATCTCGGCGACAAGCTCGGAGCGCTCAATCGAGGTCGTGCCGACGAGCAGCGGCTGGCCGGCGTCCTGCGCCGCCTTGATCTCGCGGATGACGCCGCGGACCTTCTCCTCGAAGGTGCGGTAGACCTCGTCATCCTCGTCCTTGCGGGCGACGGGGACATTGGTCGGGATCTCGACGACCTCGAGCTTGTAGATCTGGAAGAACTCGTCGGCCTCGGTCGCGGCCGTGCCGGTCATGCCGGCGAGCTTGGAATAGAGCCGAAAATAGTTCTGGAAGGTGATCGAGGCCAGCGTCGCGTTCTCGGGCTGGACCGTGACGTGTTCCTTGGCCTCCAGCGCCTGGTGCAAGCCTTCAGAATAGCGCCGGCCCTGCATCATGCGGCCGGTGAACTCGTCGATGATGACGACGTCGTCGCCGCGGACGATGTAGTCCTTGTCGCGAGCGAAGAGCGTATGCGCCCGCAGCGCCTGATTGACGTGATGGACCAGCGTGACGTTGTGCGCGTCGTAGAGGTCGCCTTCCTTGAGCAGATCGGCCGCACGCAGCAGTTCCTCGATATGCTCGTTGCCGGCCTCCGTCAGCGAGACCGTGCGCTGCTTCTCGTCGACGTCGTAGTCGCCGGGCACCAGGCCGGGCAGGACCTTGTCGATCGCGACATAGAGATCCGACTTGTCGTCGAGCGGACCGGAGATGATCAGCGGCGTGCGCGCCTCGTCGACCAGGATCGAATCGACCTCGTCGACGATCGCGAAATGGTGGCCGCGCTGGGACATCTGCGCGACTTCGTATTTCATGTTGTCGCGCAGATAGTCGAAGCCGAACTCGTTGTTGGTGCCGTAGGTGATGTCGCAGGCATAGGCGCGCTGACGATCTTCGTCCTCGATGCCATGGACGATGATGCCGACGGTCAGCCCGAGGAAATTGTAGAGCTTCGCCATCCATTCCGCGTCGCGGCGAGCGAGATAGTCGTTGACCGTGACGACATGCACGCCCTTGCCTTCGAGCGCGTTGAGATAGGTCGGCAGGGTCGCGACCAGCGTCTTGCCTTCGCCGGTCTTCATTTCGGCGATGGCGCCTTCATGAAGCACCATGCCGCCGATGAGCTGGACATCGTAGGGGCGCTGGCCGAGCACACGCTTGGCCGCCTCGCGCACGGTGGCGAAAGCCGGCACCAGCAGGTCGTCGAGCTTGGTCCCGTTGGCGATCTGCTGCCGGAACTCGGCGGTGCGCGCCTGCAGCGCCTCGTCGCTGAGTGCCGAGACCTCGTTTTCCAGCGCATTGATCGCCGCGACCCGGGGGCCATAGCCCTTGACGCGCCGGTCGTTCGACGAGCCGAAGAGTTTCTTTGCGAGCGCGCCAAGCATGTTGGGCCTTTCGGTGGTATCGTCTTCAGGCCGCGCGGCCGGGTTCCCGTGCGCAGCCCAAAACCTGAATTCTCAATGCGACCGCGTGTTTAGACGTGTGCGGGTGCGGGGTCCAGCGCTGCCTTGCGATGCATGGACGCGCCATAGCGGACCCGCAGTCGAAGACGACCGGATTGCGCCCCGATGTAAGGTTTCCGGCGGCGGCTTCCAAGACCGTGCTCAAACGCAAGCGCGCCATTCAACCCCGCAAAGCCGCAGGCGGATCAGCACAGCTGCGTGATGGCGCAAACCTGGCGCTTTACGCGCCTTGCCTTTGCCGCGTTCAACTGGCAGTGCAGCCGCGACCGGAGATTTCGGCTCTATTTCGCAAAAGGGCATCCCCCATGAAGTTGTCACGTCTCGGCATGCTCTCGCTCGGCCTCGCGCTCGTCGCGACGCCGGTCTTCGCACAGGCCGACAAGGTCATCGCCAAGGTCGATGGCATGAACATCACCGAGCGCGAGATCGCGCTGGCCACCGAGGATCTCGGCGAGCGGCTCGCCCAGCTTCCCGACGAGCGCAAGCGCGACGAGGTGATCAACTATCTCGTCGACCTCAAGCTCGGCGCCAGGGCCGCCATCGCCGCCAAGACGGCAGAGGGCCCGGACTTCGCCGCCCGCCTCGCCTATTTCCGCGAGAAGGTGCTGCTCGACCAGTACCTGACCGCCGAGGCCAAGAAGGCCGCGACGCCCGAGGCCGCCAAGAAGCTCTACGACGAGACCACCAAGGCGATGGCGCCCGAGGAAGAGGTCAATGCCCGCCACATCCTCGTCGAGGACGAGGCCCAGGCCAAGGCTGTCGCCGAGCGGCTGAAGAAGGGCGAGGATTTCGCCAAGGTTGCCGCCGAACTCTCCAAGGATCCGGGTTCCGGAAAGGAAGGCGGCTCGCTCGGCTGGTTCACCAAGGACCGCATGGTGCCGGAATTCGCCGAAGTCGCCTTCAAGCTGACCAAGGGCCAGGTCTCCGACCCCGTGAAGAGCCAGTTCGGCTGGCACGTCATCAAGCTCGAGGACAAGCGTAACAAGCCGCTGCCCGATTTCGCGGCGGTGAAGCCGCAGATCGACCAGTATCTCGAGCGCAAGGCTCAGCAGGACATCATCGTCGCCCTGCGCGAGAAGGCCAAGATCGAGCGCCTCGACCAGCCGGCTGCCCCTGCGACCCCGGCTCCGGCCGAGCCGAAGAAGCCCTGAGCGACGAGTCGGCACGCCAGCGGTCGAATGAAGAAGGGCGGCCTCAGGGCCACCCTTCTTGTTTTCGTCATCGGCCTGCGGCACATCAGCCTCCCGCACAGGAGACGCCACGATGGCCGGCAAGGATGTTCCCGTTTCCCCGCTCGCGCCGAAGCGCCAGCCCAAGGTTCCGCCCGTGCCGGGCGTGCGCTTCGCCACCGCCGAGGCCGGGATCAAGTACAAGGGCCGCCAGGACGTCTGGTTCGCCCTGCTCGACGAGGGCACGCAGGTCGCCGGCGTCTTCACCCGCTCGAAATGTCCCTCCGCCCCGGTCGACTGGTGCCGCGAAAACCTGAAGCAGGGCTCGGCGCGGGCTGTCGTGGTCAATTCCGGCAACGCCAACGCCTTCACCGGCCTGAAAGGCCGTGACTCCGTCGCGCTAACCGCAAGGATCGCCGCCAAGGCCGCGGGCTGCAGGCCGGAAGAAGTCTTCATCGCCTCGACCGGCGTGATCGGCGAGCCGCTCGACGCTACCAAGTTCGAGGGCGTGCTGCAGGATTGCGCCAGCCGCGTCGCCGATGGGCCCTGGATCGACGCGGCGCGCGCGATTATGACCACCGACACCTTCCCCAAGGCCCTGACCCGCAAGGCGAAGATCGACGGCAAGGAGGTCGTTCTCGCCGGCATCGCCAAGGGCGCCGGCATGATCGCGCCCGACATGGCGACGATGCTCTCCTTCGTCTTCACCGATGCGCCGATCGCCGCCCCCGTGCTGCAGGCGCTGCTGTCGAAGGGCGTCAAGGGCTCGTTCAACGCCGTCACCGTCGACAGCGACACCTCGACCTCCGACACACTGATGCTATTCGCCACGGGCAAGGCCGCAGCCCGCGGCGTGCCGACGATCGCCGAGATCGGCGACCCCCGCCTCTCCGGCTTCAAGCGGGCGCTGAATTCGCTGCTGCTCGAACTTGCGCATCTCGTCTGCAAGGACGGCGAAGGCGCCCGGAAGTTCGTTGAAGTGCGCGTAGCCGGCGCGGCCTCCGCCCGCTCGGCCAAGCGGGTCGCACTTTCGATCGCCAATTCGCCGCTGGTCAAGACGGCGATTGCTGGCGAGGACGCCAATTGGGGCCGCGTCGTCATGGCCGTCGGCAAGGCCGGCGAGCCGGCCGACCGCGACCGCCTCGACATCTCCTTCGGCGAGATCATGGTAGCGCAGCAGGGCGCGCGTGCGCCGTCCTATGACGAGACCGCCGTCTCCGACTACATGAAGGGCGAGCACATCGTCATCACCGCCGATCTCGGGCTCGGCCGCGGCAAGTCGACGGTCTGGACCTGCGACCTGACCAAGGCCTATGTCGAGATCAATGGCGACTATCGCTCCTGATCAATCAAACGCTCCGCGTCATTCCGGACAAGCCGCGTCAGCGGCGCCGATCCGGAATCCATCGTCGAGTTCTGTGCCCCTCGTTGGATTCCGGGTCTCCGCTTCGCTGCGCCCGGAATGACGGCGAGCGGGGCCATGGTTTTCAATGCCTGGAGTTGCAGACCGCCAGCCATCCCGGCATCATCTGGCCAAGGAAAGCGGCGGGGGCTGGACGTGCTGAAACTGACATTCGCGCTCTGCGGCGCGCTTGCCCTCTCGGGCTGCCAGAGCCGCCAGCCCGCCACCGTCGCCTTCTCCGTCGAGGAGGCCGCCTTCATCAAGAAGCCCGGCACGGCGGTCATCACCGGCCATGCCTTCCGCACCAAGCCGAGCGGCGCGGTGGTCAATGCGGCCGGCGAGATCATCAGGCTCGTCCCGGCCACCGCCTATGCGCGCGAGCGTTTCCGGAATTTCTACGGCAGCCGCAAATACGTGCCGCACCGCGACTATCCGCGCGACGACAATCCCGACCCGGCCTATGGCGAATACACCCGCACCACCAAGGCCGAGTCCAATGGCCGTTTCGGCTTCGAGAAGGTGCCTCCCGGCGAGTATTTCCTGACGACCCAGATCATCTGGGGTGACGAGGACGCGCTCTTCCGCGAAGGCGGTTCGGTCTATGACAGCATCACCGTGACGGGTAAGGAGACTCAACCCGTCCACGTTATCC
>DATDBB010000016.1:0-2279 GCA_036525085.1 Allobosea sp. | reverse complement strand
GCATATGGCGCAAGCGCTGGCCTGTCCCTCGATCCTCGCCTCACCCTTGCCCGGCTTCACGCCGACCGCGGCCTTCCCGAGCCCGCTGTTTCCGGTCGCCTCGCTCGGCCCCTTCAACCGATTGAGCCACAGCCTGTCGCTCCGGGCGGCGGACTGGCTCTTCGGCCGCCAGATCGGCAATTGGCGGCAAAATGTTCTGGGTCTCCCGGCGCGCCGCGAAAGCCGGGCCGCCGGTGTCGTCTACGGCTATAGCCGCCATGTCGTCCCGGTGCCTTCAGACTGGGCAAAGGACATCATGGTCAGCGGCTACTGGTTTCTGGACAGCGTCGACTGGCAGCCCGACGACGCGCTCGCCGCCTTCCTGGATGCCGGCGACCCGCCGGTCTATGTCGGCTTCGGCAGCATGCCCGGTCTGGATCCTGAACGCATGACCGCATGCGTGATCGAGGCGCTGGCCAAGGTCGGCAAGCGGGGCCTGATCGCGACCGGAGGCGGAGCGCTCGCCGCACCAGCCATGCCCGGAAAGGTTCATGTCATCGACGCCGCGCCGCATGATCGTCTGCTGCTTCGGGTCTCTGCGACCCTGCATCATGGCGGAGCCGGGACGACCGGCGCGTCGCTGCGTGCCGGCAAGCCGACCGTGATCTGCCCATTCTTCGGCGACCAGCCGTTCTGGGGTCGGCGCGTGGCTGCCCTGGGCGCCGGCCCGCCACCCCTGGATCGCCGAAAGCTGACGCCCGACAGCCTCGCTGCGGCGATCGCAGCCACCGACCGCCCGGAGATGCGCCGACGGGCGGCCGCAATCGGCGCCGCCATCCAGGCGGAGGACGGTGTCGCAGCGGCCGTGCGCTTCATCGAGGAGCGTGTCGCAGCCGTGGGTAGGCGCACGGCTTGACCCTTTGCGAAACCGCGTGCGATCCCATCTCACGTTACAGAACGAGGAAGCACATGCCCGAGGCCATCTTGACTGAAATCGTGGCGCCCGGCGTTGTCCAGATCACGATGAACCGGCCGGATCGGAAGAATGCGCTCGACCGCGCCAGCTATGCCGGGCTGATCGAGGCCTTCGCTGCCGCCGAGGCCGATCCGCAGATTCGCGCCATCCTGGTCACGGGAAGCGGCGGCTGCTTCACGAGCGGCAACGACATCCGCGACTTCGCCGCCTCCGGCGGTGACGGCGCCCGCATCGCCATGGATTTCCTCACCTCCATCTCGACCGCGACAAAGCCGGTCGTCGCCGCCGTCGAGGGTTTCGCGGTCGGCATCGGCACGACGATGCTGCTGCATTGCGACCTCGCCTTCGCCGGCGAGAAGGCGGTCTTCCGCATGCCCTTCGCTGCCCTCGGCCTCTCGCCGGAGGGCGCCTCGAGCTATCTGCTGCCGCTCGTCGCGGGTTCGAAGCGCGCCGCCGAGCTTTTGATGCTGGCCGAGGCCTTCGGGCCGCAGGCCGCGCTCAACGCCGGCCTGCTCAACGCGGTCGTGGCGGAAGGAACGGCGCTGGCGACGGCGCTCGACAAGGCGAAGGCCCTGGCCGCCCTGCCGCCGCAATCGGTGGCGCTGACCAAGATGCTGCTGAAGCGGGGGCATGCTGCCAGCATCGCCGAGACCATCGCCACCGAAGGGCGCCATTTTGGCGAGCGCCTCCGCTCCGAGGAAGCGCAGGCCGCCTTCGCGGCTTTCCTGAAGAAGTAGCGCAGGCAGCACTCCCCGCGCTCCTGCTCACATTGCTCAGGCGCTGGCGCTCGCCGGCTCGGCTGGTCGGGCAGACAAGGCCCGCCAGATCATGAAGGCCCACAGCGCCAGCGTCGCGACGCCGAGCACGCCCGCGATCGGCCGTGACAGGAAGCCGAGGAAGGCGCCGTCGGCCTTGATCATCGACGACATGAAGTTCTGCTCGAGCATCTCGCCGAGCACGAGCCCGAGGATCAGCGGCGCCACCGGTACGCCATGCTCCTCCAGCAGCCAGCCGAACAGCCCCATCACCACCATCAGAACCACGCCGTAGAGCGAGTTCGTCATCGCAAACGAGCCGACCATGCAGAAGATCAGGATGATCGGCAGCAGGATGTTGCGCGGCACCCGCAGGATCTGCTTGGCCGACTTGATCGCGGCCCAACCGAGCGGGAACATCAGAATGTTGGCGAGGATGAAGATGATGAAGACGGCGTAGATCAGTTCCGGCGTCTGCAGGAACACGCTCGGGCCGGGGTTCATCCCCTTCATGTAGAGCACGCCGATGACGATGGCGGTGATCGAGTCGCCGGGGATGCCGAAGACCA
>DATDBB010000015.1:0-17404 GCA_036525085.1 Allobosea sp. | reverse complement strand
GCTCGGCTCGTCGAGCAGGACGAGCCCGGGCGAGCCCAGCAGCGCCCGCGAGATCGCGACCATCTGCATCTCGCCGCCGGAGAGGTTCTCGCATTCGCGCGGCATCAGATGTTCGAGCGCCGAGAAGATCGAGAACATCTCTCCGACCTGCCAGGACCGGAAACGGGTCTTGCGCATGCCGATCTGCAGGTTGCGCGCGACGGTCAGCGTCGGGAAGATCCGGCGGTCGTCGGGCACCCAGCCGATGCCCATGGCCGAGATGCGATGGGTGGGGTGCTTTGTGATGTCCTGCCCGTCGAAACGGATCTGGCCGCGTCGCGGCGGCGTCAGGCCGAGGATCGAGCGGATCGTCGTGGTTTTGCCGGCACCGTTGGCACCGAGCAGCGAGACGATCTCGCCCTCGCCGACGCGCAGCGAGGTGCCAAACAGCGCCTGCGTCTCGCCGTAGAACGTCTCGATGTCGCGGATTTCAAGCATGGGTCGCCTCCGCCAGTGCCGAGCGGCGCACCCATTTGTTGTCGCCAAGCTGTGCCGGCGTTCCCTCCGCGATGACCTGGCCCCAGTGGATCACCGAAATCCTGTCGGCGAGCTCGAACAGGAAGCGCATGTCGTGCTCGATCATCACGATCGTGTAGCGATCGCGCAGTCGCTTCACGAGCAAAGCGAGGCGGCGCGTCGCCTCGACGCCCAGCCCCGATGTCGGCTCGTCGAGGAAGAGGATGCGCGGCTCGGCGGCGAGCGCGACGGCAATCTCCAGCGCACGGCGGTCGCCATAGCTGAGCGAGGCGGCCGCGTCCCGGGCGCGTCCCGCAAGACCGACCTGATCGAGCACGGCGAGCGCCTGGTCGATCAGGACGCGATCCGAGAACACGGCCGCCATGGCGTGCAGACGGCGGTCCCGGAAGGCCGGCAGCGCCAGCATGACGTTCTCGATGACGACCGTGTCGTCGAACAGGTTCATCAACTGAAAGGAGCGCGACACGCCCATCCGCGCGATGCGCTGCGGCGGCAGGCCCGAGATCGTTTGTCCGTCGAACTTAACCTCGCCGCGGTCGGGCTTGTGCTGGCCGGTGAAGACATGGAAGCAGGTCGACTTGCCGGCACCGTTGGGGCCCATGATGCCGCTGACCTGGCCTTCCTCGAAGGACAGCGAGATGTTCTCCAGCACGACGCGCGAGCCGAAACGCTTGTGGATGTTGCGGGCTTCGAAGAGAGCCATCACGCGGCCTCCGTCGGAGGCGCCGCGCCCTGCGCAAGACGCGCGTTGCGCCGCCCAGGACTGCGCCGCGACAAGCCTTGCAGCATGCCCGCCAGCCCTTCGGGCCGCAGCATCACCATTGCCATGAAGATCAGGCCGTACCAGAGCAGCCAGGTCTCGGTCAGGCCGCCCAGCACATCGCGGGCGACGAAGTAGAAGACCACGCCCAGCACCGGCCCCCAGAAGCTGACGAGGCCGCCGCCGACCAGGACCATCATCACGATGAGGCCGGATTGATGCAGGCTCATCACATCGGGATAGGCGCTCTGCTGGGCCATGGAGAGCAGGCTGCCGGCGAGGCCCGCGAGCATCGCCGAGAGCGTGAAGGCTGTCCATTTGAAGCGCCAGACCTCGTAGCCGACGAAGCGGGCGCGGGTCTCGTTCTGGCGGATCGCCTGCAGCACGCGGCCGAAGGGCGAGTTCGCCAGCCGCCAGCCGAGCACGACCACGATCATCAGCAGCGTTGCGGCGAAATAGAACAGCGCCCGGTTGTCGGTCAGCGCGACCTGCCATGGTCCCAGCGTCAAGGGCGGTCTCGGGATGCCGAGCAGGCCGTCCTCGCCGCCGGTGACGCGATGCAGCTTCATCGCCAGGAACCAGAAGATCTGGCCGAAGCCGATCGTCAACAGCGCGTAGTAGATGCCCCGCCTATGGGACAGGAACGCCCCGACACAGGCCCCGGCGATGCCGGCCGCCAGCACCGCCGCCAGCAGGCCGCCCCACAGGCTGACCGCGATGGTGTGCTGGAACAGTCCGAAGGCATAGGCGCCGATGCCGAGATAGGCGCCATGTCCGAAGGAGTGCAGGCCGGTATAGCCGAACAGCAGGTTGAACCCGAGCGCGAAGATGATCCAGATCGCGATCTCGATGCCGAGATACTGATAGAGCCCGACGGCCGGCAGCAGCCATGGCGTCGCCAGGAGCAGCGTGGCGAGGACGATCATCGGGAGCGTGATCCAGGCCACCGGGCGGGCGGGGATGTCGGAGAGCGAGATCATTGCGTCAGTTCTCCAACGCGCTCTTGCGACCGAGCAGGCCGCGGCTGCGGAACCCGAGGACGGCGATCAGGAGCAGATACATCGACATCGTCGCCCAGGCGGCCGCATAGGCGCCGGTGACGCCCATCGCGAGGCCGACCAGAAGGGCCGCGATGACAGCGCCCCAGAAGCTGCCGACGCCGCCGATGACGATGATCAGGAAGGCAGGGATGACGATGTCGACGCCGACATGCGGACGCAGGCCCCAGATCGGCACCATGACCACGCCGGCCAGCCCCGCCAGCGCCGCGCCGAACCCGAAAACCAAAAGCCTCAGCCTGGCGAGATCGTAGCCGAGCGCCCGGACCATCTCGCTGTCATGTGCACCGGCCTTGATCACGGCGCCGGCTGAGGTGCGCTCAAGGAAAAGCCATACGGCGGCGATGGCGGCGATGCTGAAGCCGGCGGCGAAAAAGCGGTAGGTCGAGAAGATCATGCCGTTCAGCAGAAAGGCGCTGTTGATCGCCTGGGGCAAAGCGAGGTTCTGCTCGCCCGTGCCCCAGACCAGCCGGATCAGCTCCTCGACGACGAGAGCGGCGCCGAAGGTGAGCAGCAGGCCGTACAGCGGCGGCTTGCCATAGGTTGGGCGCAGGCAGAACTCGAGCAGCATGCCGGCGAGCCCCGCCAGCGCCGGCCCGATCGCCAGCGCCAGCACATAGCGCAGGCCAAGCGGTAGGCTCAGCCACCAGGCGCCGAAGGGCGTGCCGGCAAACCAGCCGCCGGCGATCACCGTCAGCGCGAAATAGGCACCGAGCGCGAAGAGCGAGCCGTGGGCGAGATTGATCACCTCCATCACGCCGACGATCAGGGTGAAGCCCAGCGCGATGAGGGCGAAGAGCAGGCCCAGCGTCAGGCCGTTGATGAGGTGAGGCAGCAAGTCGATCATGCGCGGTGCGTCCCGATGCAGCGATAGCGTGGTCCGCGGCCGCCGGTTGACGGCCGCGGATGGCGGGACAGATCAGGCGTCGAAGCTCGGCGTCTTGTCGTAGGGCTCGAGCTTGCAGAGCTTGGCGGAGTCCGTGTCGCGCACGTCTTCCGGCTTGGCATGGCTCAGGATCTCGAAGAGATCGTCCTTTTCCTTGGCTGCGCGATTGGCGGTGGCGAGGTAGATGGTCTGCTGGACCTGATGGGTGTCGGCGTCGATTGCCGCATCGAAATGCTGCATCCGGTCCTTGGCCGACATCTTGTGACCTTCCAGCGCCTTGATCACGGCGATGTTGCTGGTCGTGCCGGCCCGTTCCACGGCAGACAGAAGCTCGCGCACCGACATGTAGCCGTTGTAGAAGACGTTGCCGGGCACGCGCATCGCGGTCTCCGGAAACATGGCCTGATAGCGCTTGACGAAATCAGCGACGCCGGGAAGGTCGAGGCGGTAGTACCAGGTGGTGCCGAACACGCCGAAGAGGTTGTCGACCGGCAGTCCATAGACATCGGGCCAGTCCTGCTGGCTGTTGATCCAGGCCGGCTTGTCACCCATGCCGAGCTGCGCGACCTGCTGGCGCATTGCCTTCTGGTCGTCCCCGCCGATCGCGGCCGACACCACCATGGGCTTACGCTGCTGGACCTTGAGGAGCGCGGAGGTGAAGTCGCGCGTGCCCTGCGGGATCAGGATCTCCTCCATGACCTTGCCGCCGTATTCCTTGAGCAGGGCCTTGGTCGCGGCGGCGGTGTCATGGCCCCAGACATAATCGTTGGTCAGAAGCATCCAGTCGGGACCGAAGCGTTCGATCGCGCTCTTGACCGCCGCCTTGGCGAAGTTTGTGCCGTTGCCGTCGAAGACGAACTTGACGCGGTGGCAGTTCTGGCCGGCCTCAGTCGGCGAGGACGAGTTCGTGTTGATGTAGATCACGCCGTATTTCTGGGCGACCTGGCTGATCGCGTTGGCCACGCCGGAATGGACCGCGCCGACGAGGAAACCGCATTGCTCGCGGCTGATCATCCGCTCGGCGACCCGGCTGCCGGTGGCTGCCGTCGTCTCCGTGTCGATGTGTACGAACTCAACCTTGCGACCCAGGACGCCGCCGCGCTCATTGGCCTCGGCGATCGCCATCATCATGCCGCGTTTGTCGCTGGCGCCGGAGTTGGCGTACTGGCCGCTGGCGTCCGATGTAATGCCGATCCGGATCGGCTTGGCCGCGCCTTGCGCCCAGACACGGTTGTGCTTCCAAGGGCCGGCAAACAGCGAGACTGCGGAAGCGGCGCCTGCGGCGCCCAGCAGAACGCGCCGTGAAATCGTGTTCTTCGACATCGTTGTCCTCCCCGAAACGGACGGGCTGGTGCCCGCCTCATGCCCTGATCGAAAGTCAGAACTAATTTTCGAAGAGCATGAATATTTTTTCTATATTGTCAATAGGAGTGGTGAGTTTCGCACTTTTCTCCACGCCAAAAGCGGGTTAAGAGAAATAATGAACGAAAATTCATTCAATCGGCAGATCGGTCCGCAAACCGTCGGCGAGGCCGCTCAGGAGACCTTCGAGGCGCTGCGGCAGCGTCTTCGCAATCGTTTCGACCAGCTCAGCCCGCATCTGCAACGCATCGCGCGTTCGGCGCTGGAGAAGCCCAACGACTTCGCCTTGAATACGATTGTCGGAATTGCCGGCGACCTGGAAGTCCAGCCGTCGACATTGATCCGCTTCGCCAAGGAATTCGGCTACAGCGGATTTTCCGAAATGCAGCGTGTCTTCCGGCTGCGCCTGATCGAGGGCGCGCCGCGTGCTCGCGAAGAGGTCTTTGCACGACAGGTATCGCCGGGAGAGGCGCGGGATTTCGGCGGCTTGCTGAACGGCTGCGTCGATGCGCTCATCGCCTCGCTGGAGGATCTGCGGCGGACCGTTTCGCCAGAATCGCTCGAGCAGGCGACGCAGATGCTGCGCCAGGCCGAGCATGTCTACATTGCGGGTCTGCGCCGGTCGCGGCCGATCGCGACCTATCTGGCTTATGGGCTGACACGCTGCGAGCGGCAGTGCAGCCTTCTCGATTTCGGCAGCGGCATGGCAGCCGAACAGATCGCCACCATGCGGTCCAACGACCTTCTCGTCGCGATCGCGTTCACGCCCTATACGCAGTCGGTGGTCGACATCACCCTCGACACCCATCTCAGCGGCAAGCGCATCCTCGTCTTGACGGACGTGCCCGAGAGCCCCTTGGCTCGCCACGCGGACCTGACCTTCCTCGTCGACAATTCGGCCACGAGCCAGTTCAGGCCGATCTCGGGAGCGATCGCGCTCGTGCAAACCTTGATCACCGGGCTGGGAGCGGGATGAGCCAATGCGCCGCCTGTGTATTCGCAGGGGGTAAAATTGTAATGCCGTCTTTCGGGCGTTGCCTCAATGTCAGCTTGTGGCGCGTTTCTGCATCCTGATCAGGCCTTCACCGCGTCGATGAACGCGCGAAGCCCTGCCGACATGTTCCGGCGGCTGGGATAGTAGAGGTAGAGCCAGTCTTCGGGCGGACACCATTCGTCGAGGCAGCGTACAAGGCGGCCGTCAAGGATGTCGCGTTCAGCTCGGTTTTCCCAAACATAGGCGAGCGCCGTGCCCGACAGGGCGACCTGGACCATGAGCTCGTGATCATCGAGCGCGATCGGACCCGTCGGGTGATAGGCGATCGCGTCCCCCTTCAACTCGAACTCCCAAGCGTAGCGGACGCCGCTCGGATACATGTTCTGGACGCAGACATGCTGAGAGAGCTCGCGCGGGGTCATCGGCATCGGCCGCTCGTCGAAGTACGCGGGTGAGCCGACGACGGCCATGCGCAGCCGAGGCCGGATCTTCACCGCCACCATGCCCTCGCGCAGGCTTTCGCCGAGTCGGATGCCGGCGTCGAAGCCCTCGTCGACGATATCTACGAGCTGGTCGGTCGCCACGATCTCGACTTGGAGCTGCGGGTTGGCCTTGACCAACGGACCGAGCACACGGCCGAGCACGAAGGGCGCGATCGAACTCGGCACGTTGAGTTTGACCTTGCCGAAGGGCGTATCGCGAAAACTGTTGAGCGCGTCGAGTGCTGCGCCGATATCCGCGAAGGCGGGCAAGAGCTGCGCGTGCAGCACCCCGCCGGCATCGGTTAATGAGACGCTGCGGGTCGTGCGGTTGAGCAGCCGGATGCCGACGCGCTCCTCCAGGTTGCTGACGGCATGGCTGATGGCAGACGCCGTGACACCGCGCTCCTCCCCGGCTCGGCGAAAGCTCAGGTTGCGCGCGACAGCGTCGAAGGCGGAAAGCTCTGAGAGTTCGGTCGCACGCATTGATGATCCTCACTCAGCATCATGCGAAGAATTACCGATCTAATCGCGGAAGTCGAGTTGAGCCACCTTCACGTCATCGCAGCCGGCATCCCGCCGGCCGATCACCGGATGGAGGTTTTAATGGCCGACTTCACCTTGCCCACTCGCAACGCCGCTTCGCCCTTCGCCGACCTGCGCGGCCACCATGTCGCGCTGCGCGTGCCGTCCTTCGACGACGCGATCGCGTTTTATGTCGGGAAGCTCGATTTCCGCATCGTCCACCAATGGCCCTATGCCGATCAGAAGCTCGCCTATCTCGCGCTGCCCAACGACGACCACTTCATGATCGAGCTGCTGGCGGGCGGCGATCCGCTGCCGACAGCGGCGCCGACCTATACTGATCTCGGCGACAGCCTGCGCCAGGCCGGCCTGCATCACTTCTGCATCAATGTCGCAGACATGGAGGCGAGCGTCGCCGCCCTGCGGAGCCGCGGCGTCACGGTGGTCACCGAACCGTTCAAGCTCGACGACATCAGTCGCAAGCTCGCCTTCATCGCCGATCCCTTCGGCAACCTGATCGAGCTCGCCGAGGTCGTCTGACCCCCGTCGCGCGCCGTGACTGGCGGCGTGCGCCCCAACCTTTTTCTCAATTTTGGAGGCTTGTTCCATGCCACAGACATGGCTCATCACCGGCTGCTCGACCGGCTTCGGCCGCGCGTTGGCCCAGCACGTTGTCGCCCTCGGACACAACGTCGTCGTTACCGCCCGCAACCCGGCGCAGATCGCGGATATCGCTACCGGCCACGCAGAGCGCACCCTCGTTCTGAAGCTCGACGTCACGCGGGAAGCCGACATCACCGAGGTCATCCAGGCCGCCGAGGCGCGCTTCGGCCGCATCGACGTGCTCGTGAACAATGCCGGCGTCGGCTATTTCGGCGCCTTCGAGGAAAGCGACATGGGTGCGGTGCGCGCCATGTTCGAGACCAATGTCTGGGGGCTGGCGCAGATGTCTCGCGCCGTGCTGCCGGGCATGCGCCGCCGTCGCGCCGGCACGATCGTCAACATCTCCTCAATCGGCGGCCTGCGCGCCTTACCCTCGCTCAGCTTCTACGCGGCCACGAAATTCGCGGTCGAGGCGCTGTCGGAGAGCCTGTCGCGAGAGGTCGCGCCCCTCGGCATCAAGGTGCTGATCGTGGAGCCGGGTCCGTTCCGAACGGACTGGGCGGGCCGCTCGCCAGGGCATGCCGGCACGGTGATCGACGATTACGCGGATACAGCTGGTGCCTTCCGCCGCACAATCACCGGCTATGACGGCCAGCAGCCGGGCGATCCCGAGCGGGCGGCGCGCGCCATTGTCATGGCGGTCAATGCGACCGAGCCGCCGCTGCGGCTGCTGCTGGGCAAGGCCGCACTCGCCGGTGCGCGCGAAAAGCTCGCCGAACTCCGGACCGACTTCGACGCCTGGGCCGCCGTCACCGAGCGCGCTGACTTTCCGGCTGCCTGAGGTGCCGGGCGCGGTCCACTCCTGTTCAAACCACATTCAAGGACAACCATCATGTCGAAAGCCGTTCTCATCATCGGAGCGGGTCCGGGTATTGGGCTCGCCACGGCCGAGCGCTTCGCCCGTGAAGATTTTCGTGTCGTGCTGGCCGCTCGAAACGCCGACAAGCTGAAGGGCATGTCGGATACGCTGTCGGGGCACGGTGCCGACGTCGTCGAGGAGATCGTCGACGTCCGCGACGCTGCCGCAGTCGACGCGCTGGTCTCCCGGTACGCGCGCGACATCGACGTGCTGCACTATAACGCCGGCGTACTGCGTTACAGCCAAGGGCAGTTGCGCACCGACCCGCTGGGCGACTTGGCCGTCGACACGATCGAGGACGACGTCGCCGTCAACGTCACCGGCGCTCTCGCCGCGCTTCGCGCCGTGCTGCCCGCCTTCTACGACCGTGGCTCGGGATCGATCCTGCTCACTGGCGGGGGCCTCGCCACCACGCCTCATCCCGATCTGCTGACGCTCAGCGTCGGCAAGGCCGGCATTCGTGCCATGGCGCAAGGCCTGTTTGAGGTCAGCCGCGGCTACGGCGTCCATGTCGGGGTCGTCACCGTGGCGAAGTTGGTCAGCCCGGCCAGTGCGGAAGCGGAGGAGGTCGCCGATCTGTTCTGGGGCCTTCACGCGCAGCCCAAAGCTGAGTGGGCTTGGGAAGAGCTCTATTCGTGATTCATCGACGCTGCGCTTCGATGTCGTCGTAGCATTCGACATGCGAACTCAGCTGAGGGCGCGCCAATCGCGATCCGACGCGCGCGCTCGTCGCGCCCTCAGCGAATACAACTCCTGCCTTGCGTTCTCGACATCAACGGTTCCGTGGCCCTCGTCGAATGCCTTATAGATCGGTCGGAGCGTCGCCTCTGCCTCGTCGTAGCGTTTTGATCGTGACCGCAGGCGAGCCAGGCGTGTCGCTAAGCGAAGTTCCCAGCCACGCGCCGAGACATCGCGTGCTACGGCGATCGCACGGTCGAGGAGCGCCTCGGGGTTCGCGCTGCCGGGTTCCGACGCGAGCAGGATGTCTGCCTTCACGCGAAAGATCTCGGGGAGGTGCAGCGCGCTTCCACTGTCGATCGCGAGTTGTTCACAAGACTCGATGACGTCTCGCGCCTGCCCAGCCTCTCCGCAATCGAGCAAACCCTGCGCCGTGGCGATCATGAGCGGCGCGGTGAAAAGGCGATAATGCGCGTCATCGAGACCCCGCATTGCCGACCTGATCTGCGCGACACCGCCCTCCGGATCTCCTGTCGCGATCGCGACCTCGCCCCTGAACGCGCCAGCGAGCGCGGCATAGGGGCGAAGCGAACCGTGCTCGGCCGCGTCTTCGAGGCGCTTGATGTAGATCAGCGCCTCCGCCCAGTCGCCACGCCAAATGAAGATCGGCGGGATACCACTCAGTGCGACGGCCCGATGGAGCTTGAACTGTGACGAATCCACCTCGCGCACCGAAGCGCGTGCCATCGCCGCCGCTCGATCCGGGTAGCCCCTGAGCCACAACCCATGCGCCCGAATGATGCGGGCACGATTGGGATGGGTCGAATAGGAGGCGTAGCCCGCATGCGAGGCATCGGCCTCGACCAGCCCGATCGCCTCGTCGAGATGCGCCGCGACGGAGTCAAGTTGCCCGACCTGATGCAGCGAAACGCCCAGCGACAGATGAGAGGCGGCCAGGGCCAGCGGATCGGACATCGTCCGAGCGATCGCGAAGCTGTTTTGCGCGACGACGAGACCTTGGATGAAGTCCGCTCGCCGGCAGTACAGCACATGGAGATCCGCAAGGATCTCTAGCTGTTGTCGGCGTTCCTTGAATTCACTTGCGAGTGCGAGGCCCCTTTCGAAGGCACCTTTGGTGTGCTCGTTATTCCCGCTGGAGTACATCAGCGCCTGAGCCAGTGCGGTCTGCAGACCCATTTCTGCCCTGGACCCGATTTCCTCCGGATCGAGCCGGGCGAGCGTGGCCTCGCAGACAGAGCGGCATTCCGCGAGCAGCGAGAGCGTCAGAAAGAGGCGGGCACTGCCGACCGCGAGAGCGGTCAAGACGCGAGGAACGCCATGCGGGCCGAAGCACCAATCGAGAGCGGCCCGCACATTGGGGACGTCGTCCTCGTCGGCGGACTCACGTAGGTGATCGGGCGCGACCCGCATATCGAACCCGCGCAGAAGCTCGGCAAAATAGGTTGCGTGCCGCAGCGCCGCGGCCTGGAGTTCGTCCCCCATCGCTTCCGCCAGCAGATAGGCACGCGTCGTGTCGAGCAGGCGGAAGCGCCTGACCCCGTCGTGTCCGCTCACCGAAACCAGCGACTGGGCGACGAGGTCGTCCAGGACGCGCTCGACTTCGCATTTATCGACCTCGCCATCCGATGCAACGGCACAGGCGGCAGCCAAACTGAAGGGCCCGACAAAGACGGCCAGCCGGCGCAGCACGACCTGTGCGGTGCCATTGAGCAGATCGTAGCTCCAGGCGATCGTTTCCGTCAGTGTTTGATGGCGGCGCGCCGCCGTCCTCCTGCCGCCCCGTAGCGGCTCGATCTGCCCTCTGAGCAATTCGGCGAGCGCCTCCAGTCCATATGCCGGCACCCGTCCCGCGGCGAGCTCGATCGCCAGCGCGATGCCATCGAGCTGGCGGCAGATGCCCGCTATCAGCGCGGCGTCCGTATCGACCAGCCTGCGCTTGCTGCCCGCTGCGCCCGCTCTTTCGATGAAGAGGCGCGCCGCCGGATTCGACAATACGCCGTCGAGCGTCGTCTCTTGCACCGAGGTCGGCAGTTCGAAGGGCGAAAGCGGATAGACGCACTCCTCCTCGAGCCGAATGGCTTCCCGGCTGGTGGCAAGTATTCGTACCGTCGGCACGTCATCGACGAGGCGCTCGACGATCTCCGCCACAGCGCCGATCAGGTGCTCGACGCTGTCGAGGATAAGGAACGCCTCTCGACGGCGAAGCCGCGCGACGATGTCCGGCATAGGATCGGTCCATTGCACGGCAAGCCCGATCGCCGACGCGATCGCGCTTTTGATAAGCGCGCCGTCCTGGATCGCTCCCAGATCGATGAAGTGGATGTCGCCGGTGAACTCAGATGCGAACGCGTGCGCTGCCGCGACGCCAAGGGTCGTCTTCCCAATGCCGCCCGTTCCAACGATCGTCACGAATCGTCGCGAACGCATGCGATCGAGCAGCTTTGGAAGCTCGGCTTCGTGGCCGATGGCGCGCGCCAATCGCGACGGCAATCGGATCGATCGACCGTCCGTCGGCGCGGGGCCTTGATAGGCTGCCTGTCGATCGATCGGCGTGACGGGCGCCACGAAGCAGTAGCCCTGTCCCGGCACGGTCGCGATGAAGGCGTTGTCGCTCGTCTCGCCGAGATGGCGGCGGAGCTCGACCAGTTGAAATCGCAGGCTGCCCTCGCCGACGGGAATGCCCGACCAGACCTGCGCCCAAATCTCCTGTTTCGAAACGGTGCGGCCGGCGTTCTCGACGAGAAGGCGCAGAAGGTCGAATCCGCGCGCGCCGAGCTTGACGGAGACGCCGTTCCGCTCGACCCGGCGCTCCGCCGAGAACAGACGATGATCGCCGAAGCCGTAATCATATCGGGATGCGCCGCGATCGGGCCTCATCGCATCTGCTCCTGACCGCGCTGTCTCATCGGCTCGTTTGATCGACGGATCGGAGACTAGCAGAGCCAGAGGGCGCCGGGCTCGCACAATATCGTTTGAACGCCGCTGCCCGCCGCTTCGGGTGGGCAGCGGCGGGAGAAGGCGAGCGGACCGGCTGATAAATGGCGGTGCGGACAACCTCAGCCGGACGGGCAGCTTGCACCGGTGGCGATCCAGGCGTCGATCAGCTTGCCAAATTGCGCCTGCGTACCCGGTGCCGGCTCGCGCCCGTCGCCCGGATGCCACGCCCAGCCGACGAGGTGGTCCTCGGCCAAATGGGATTTGATCTGAGCGAGAGAGCGACCACCGTTTCGGACCGGATCCTTGATCTGCTCGCAGATCTGACTGAGCGTTCGACCCTGCCAGGCCATGGAGGCCGGCGCGAGCCCCCAATGCGGCGCGCCGGGAATGGTCTTGATCCCGGCGCTGAGCGTGGCCGTGTTCTCCTGGCGATGACAGGTGGAACACGGCAATCCCGGCGCCCCTGTGCCCCTATCGCCCGCAAACATCGGCGGAACATGGGGATGCAGGTTCTCGGCCTGCGTCGGTCGGCGGGTGGCCGGGTGGCAGTTCATGCAGCGTGGATGCTGAAGCACCTTGCCCACCTCCGTGAACAAGGCGACCGAGCGCTGGTTCGCGTCCGCGATCGACGCAAACATTGCAGCGTCCTGGAGTGCCTTCGGGCCAGGCTGAGCGTTGGCGCGATCGGACCGCAGCGAATCTAACCCGATTATCGCGGCCGCGATGGCGATGAGGCCGAACGAAGCGAGGCGGATCGCCGTCCAGCGTCGACGTATAGGCGTGGCGATCATGCTGTCTGCACCATGGCGGGATCGAGCGGGAGGGCGAGGATACGCTGACCGGTAATAGCGCGGAGCGCGTTCAAGACGGCAGGTGCCACAACGGCGGTGCCGGGTTCGCCGACGCCCCCTGGTTCCTCGACGCTTTCGACAATGATCACGTCGATTGCGGGCGCCTCGCTCATGCGCACCACCGGATAGTCGTGGAAATTGGACTGCTCGACCTGGCCGTTGCTCACCGTGATCTTTCCGTAGAGAGCGGCGCTCAGGCCGAAGATGATGCCGCCCTCGATCTGCTGTTTGACGATGCCGGGATTGACCGCGCGGCCGCAGTCGACGACGCAGGTCATGCGGGGTACGCGGATGCGCCCCTGCTCGTTCATGTCGACCTGCGCGATGAGCGCGATGTGGCTCCCGAACGCCGAAAGGATCGCGACGCCGCGACCGCTGTTACGCGGCAAGGCTCCGTCCCAGCCGCTTTCCTTGGCCGCACGATCGAGAACGGCCAGCATGCGCGAACCGGGCTCCAGCAAGGCCCGTCGGTAATCCACCGGGTCGCGGCCGGCCCGATGGGCCAGCTCGTCGATGACCGTTTCGACGATGAAGCCGTTGCGGGTGTCACCCACACCGCGCCAGTTCCCGACCAGCAGGCCGCTCGGCGGGTCGTTGCGAACAAAATCCACGGACAGGTTCGGCAGGACGTAGGGACCGTAGGCGCCGCCCGTGACGTCGAGATCGATGCCGTTCCTGAAATAGCCCGGCAGGAACCAGGCCATCACAGCCGGCCCCACGATCCGATGATCCCAACTCGCCGGCATACCGCGTTCGTCCAGCCCGACCTTGACCCGACTGTGGTTGTGGAAGCGGTAGGACCCTTGCCGCATGTCCTCCTCGCGGCTCCAGGTCACCTTGACCGGCGCGTCGACCTGACGCGCGATGAGAGCGGCTTGCGTGATCCATTCCGACTGGAGCCGGCGCCCGAAGCCGCCCCCGATGAGGTGGTTGTTGACCCTCACCGCCTCATTCGGAAGACCCAACGCCTGAGCAACCTCGTTGCGGGCTCGGCCTGGTGCCTGGCTGCCAACCCAGATCTCGCATGAACCAGGCCGGACATGCGCCGTGCAGCACAGTGGCTCCAGGGCGGCGTGGGCAAGCATCGGCAGGCGGAAGTCTGCTTCGTAAGTCGTCTTGGCTGCGCTCATCGCACGCGCCGGCTCGCCCTTGGTCTCGGCGATCAGTCCCTGTGTTCCGAGCGCCGCGTCGCACGTCGCGACCAGGCCGGCGGTGTCCAACGACGCGTTGGCGCCGTCCGACCATTCCGGCTTCAGAGCCGCGAGTCCCTTGCGTGCAGCTCCGGTGTGGTCAGCCACAACGGCGATCGCATTGGGCAGTTCCACCACTTGGCGAACGCCGCGGATTGCCAGCGCCGGTGCGTGATCGACGCGCCGCAGCGTTCCGCCCAACACCGGGCAGGCCATGACGCTCGCATAGCGCATTCCCGGCAGCCGGACATCGATGCCGAAGATCGCCGATCCGTTGACCTTGGCCGGCGAGTCGATGCGCGGCAGGGACTTGCCGATGACCCGCAGCGTTCCGGCTTTGAGCGGTGGATCCTGCGGCACCGCCAATGTGCTGGCCTCTTGGACGAGGGCTCCATATCCGACCCGGCGGCCGCTGGCGGGATGCAGGACATGACCCGCCTCAGCATGGCAGGACGACGCAGGCACCGACCAGCCCCGTGCCGCAGCTTCGACCAGCATCATGCGCGCAGCAGCTCCGGCCTGCCGCATCGGCTTCCAGGCGCCACGCAGGCTGAGCGAGCCACCCGTAATCTGTTCACCCAGCAAGGGGCTCGCGTACATCACGTTGTCGCCGATCGCATGTTCGATGCGGACGGCGGACGGCTCGATCTCCAGTTCCTCGGCCACCAGCATAGCGACTGACATCAGCGCGCCTTGCCCCATCTCGGCATAAGGCACGATGACGGTGACGATGCCGCCGCGATCGATACGGACGACGCTGTTCGGCTGAAACGACGGCGGGGTTGCCGATTGCGCGGCTGCGGTATCGACCGATAGCCGGAAGCCCAGCGCGAGTTCGCCCACGACGCCGGCGGCGACCGCCAAAAGCGCGCGGCGGGACGGAGCAAAGCCGGAGACGGGAGCGTTCATGTCATGGCGCCTTTGCGGCTGGCGGGAGGTCGGCGGCGGCCTGCTTGATCGCGGCGCGTATCCGGCCGTACGTCCCGCAACGGCAGATGTTACCCGACATAGCCGCGTCGATGTCCGCGTCGTCGGGCGAAGCCTTGGCGTCGAGCAATGCAGCCGCCTGCATAAGCTGACCGGACTGGCAATAGCCGCATTGGGCGACGTCGACGGCAAGCCAAGCCTTCTGCAAGGCCTGCCCCGTCACGCTGACGTCGAGGGCCTCGATCGTCAGGATCGGCTGCTCGCCGATATCGCCGACGGGTGTGACGCAGGCGCGCCTGGGTTGACCGCCCACATGCACGGTACAGGCACCGCACATCGCGATCCCGCAGCCAAACTTCGTGCCGGTCAGTCCGAACACGTCCCGCAGCACCCAGAGAAGCGGCGTATCGGGGTCGACATCCGCCTCGCGCTTGCTGCCGTTCACCTGGATCAACATCCGCGTCCGTTCCTCGTTTCGCGCAAACCTATCCAAGCGCCACGTGTCAGCATGCAGGCTGCCGCCGCCGTCGTCAGGTTAGGAGTTGCTAGATCGCGTTAGCTGGATCGCTGCACCGCCATTCTCAGTGGTGAGCTTGGTCGGACTGCGTCACGGACCTGATAGGCTTGCCCCGAACTCGGCGCAGGACGGCGTCCCCCAACCAAGCCCCGACGGCCTCCTGGTCCAGCGCTCCCGGAACGGCGGTTTCGTCGAGGGCGATGAGCACCTCGACACCGACATCCCAAAACGAGGCAGTCGAGCCTGCCGGCGCGGAGTCGGGAGCATGGCGCTTGCGATAAGCGTGGAGATCAGCCTCGTCGCCGCCGACGACGATGTCCCGGACCTTCCCGTCGTCGACGACGATGAGGGCCGGGCCATGGATGGTCGGAGCAATCGCGTAGCGGGGCCGTTTGACGAGAGCATGGCTGGCGACCGCAAAAAGACCGCACAAGGCTTCGAGCGTCGTGAACCGATGTAGTCCGGGCAGGTTCGAGACCATGTCGGAACTCCTCTGCAGCGCGAGCTTCCGTAGCGCCGGTTTCGTCCATGAGGGCGGAGAAAGCACCTCGGGAGGCCGGAGCCTCCCGAGGTCTACGGCTTGGCTCAGGCCCCGTCCGTGAAATCGGTGCTGACGGCGACCTCGCGCCATTGGGCCAGCTCACCGGCTACGAAGGCGTTCTTCGTCTCGATCGCCGCGACGGTATCGCTGCCATAGGGCATGCGGAGCGGCGGATGGGCCGATCCGGCGAGCGTCACGATCGCCTTGGCGAGCTTGGCGGGATCGCCGGGCTGGCGATGGCTCAGGCTGGCGGCGTGCTCCCGGACCAGTCTGGCAGTGCCGTCATAGTCCGCGATGCGGGATGCGCTGACGCTCAGCGAGCGCGCGTCGAGGAAGTCGGTCCGGAAATAGCCGGGCTCAATGATTGTTACCTTGATGCCGAGCGGCTTCAGCTCTGCTCCGAGCGCCTCGGAAAGACCTTCGACGGCGAACTTCGTCGAGCAATACACGCCGAAACCGGCCCCGCTGCGATAGCCGCCGATGGAGGAGATATTCAGGACCCGCCCGTTTCCGGCGGCGCGCATATGTGGCAGCACGGCTCGAGTGACGTTCAGCAGGCCGAAGACGTTCGTCCGATAGAGCGCCTCGATTTCGGTGCTTGTCGCCTCCTCGACAGCTCCCAGAAGGCCGAACCCGGCATTGTTGAGGAGGACATCAATCCTGCCGAACCGCTTGATGGCCTGCTCAACGGCGACCAAAGCTTGACCTTCGTCAGTGACGTCGAGCGCAACCGACAGAAGATTGGGATGCTCGCCTAGCGCAGCCTTGACCGATTGCGGCTCGCGAGCGGTAGCTACGACAGCGTCACCATCTTCCAACGCCAGCTGGGCGACGAGGGCCCCGAAGCCCCGGGATGCGCCGGTGATGAACCAGGTTTTCATGGTCGTCGTCCTTCCGTTCCGGCGGAGTGCCGATGAACGAGAAGTAGCGCACCGTTTTTCAGTCGATAATCGTCTTAGTCGTCACCGCAATAATGATTTCGGCTCAGCAATGAGCCTGCCGCGAAGTTTGTAACTTTGTCTTCTACCCGTCACGGGCACGCTGCTGCGGCAGGGCCTGTTTGCATATTTAGCACGGGTGAACGTCTGCGTAGGCGGTTGTCTCGGGCCGCAACTGAGTCGGGATTGAACCCCCGAAGCATGCGAATGTGGACGTCCGCTTTCTGGCGATGTGCCAACTACTGCTTATGTGAAGGGTTTCGGATGCCGGCCCGTGCGAGCGGGTTTGGACCGGGCTGAGGGCCGGCGTTCGAAAGCCTCCAGTGGAGGAAGCCGCGGCCCGGGGCCGTGGGCTATGGGGATTTCGCCGCGCGGCTTGGTCGACGGGATCGTGCGAGGCGCGGGACGGCGGTGCGATGCTCCGACCGAGATGCCCGGAAGCCCCAGGCTTGCTGCACCTGGGAGGGATCCGCGATCGCCGCAAGGTCCATTTCCGCGATCGGGGCGAACGGGATCGCCCGCTCTCTGGCTGAGACCGGCTCCTCAAGTTCTCGCCGCGGCGCCATCGTCATGATGTGTCGATCCTGACGGCGAGGATGGTTCGCGGGGCCGTGCCCGGCGCGAAGCGCTCGACCAGGATCATGCGGCCACCGCAGCAGGGGCAAGGAGGCTTCCGCTCATCGACCGGATCGGATTGTTCGG
>DATDBB010000014.1:0-3046 GCA_036525085.1 Allobosea sp. | reverse complement strand
TTCGAGGCGTAGACGCCGAGATAGAACAGGTTGTCGTAGATCTGCAGCTCGGCGCCGCCCTGGATGGCGGGCTTGCGGTCGGTCTGCGAGATGCCGCGGAAATTGTAGTCCGTCATGCCCTTGATGCTGACGGCGATGTCGATCCAGGTGATGCTGGGCGGGATCGGGGCGACCGGAGCAGCCTTGCGGCTGGGAAGGTCGGAAGCCTGCGCGGCGCCGGCGAAGGCAGCGAGCGACAGGGCCAGGCCAGTGACCGAAGAACGGACGAAATCGAAGACCATTAGTTGCTCCGTGCCAAGCGAGCCGCCTATTCGGCGCGTTTCTGCCGTAATCTAGGCGGGTGACTTCGATTCTCGGCAAGGCGAGCTTTTTGGCAGGATGCTCAGGACTTAAGCAAAAGGCCCCGCAGAGCGGGGCCTTTGCGCCTCAGAAATAGTCTAAGCCGACAAAGCGACGCGATGTTGCATTTCCATCACGTCGCGTGCTGTCCCCGGGCGCTCTCTAGCGGGCGGCCGGCTGCTCCAGTTGCGACGTGCGCAGCTTGTCGGCGCGGCGCGGAGGCAGGGGCGCGCGCACATTGGTCGGCGACGCAGGAACGACCGAGGCGACCGGCGCGGAAGCCTGGGGCTCCGGCGCAGCGGATCCGCCGATCAGCGGCACGAAGCTGAGGGCGCGGCGATAGAACGGCACGCTTTCCTCGGACGCCGTGGCGAAGCCGGTGGACGCGGCGGCCGAGGCGGAGAGCGGCGCGGCGTTGCCTGGCAGGACCTTCGCGACCTGGGTCGCGGCCGGGGCCGTTGCCGGCTTCGGCGCCGCCTGTGCCTTTGCAGGCTCCGGCTTGGCGGCTGGCTGGGCAGCGGCGGAAGAGGCGGCGGCGAGCACGGCGTCGTTGTCGGCCGAACTGGCTCGCACCGTCGCCTTGGTCTTGCCGCTGTCGTCGAGGACGGCGACGCGCGGGCCGACGGTCAAGGCTTCCGACCGGCTGACGCCGACGTCGCGCGAGGCCCATGAAACCGAGCGGTTGAGCGATTCGGAGCCGCTGGCGACGAGGATGCTCTTGAAGGACGAGTGCTGGTCGCCGTCGTCATAGACCAGCTTGACGGCAGGCGTGCCCTTGGCGACGAGCGCGGCGACCTGCGCCTCGTCCTGCTGGCGCTTCTGCTGCACGGCGGCAATCGCCGATCCGCCGCTGCCGCCGTTGATGACATAGCGGCCGCCCGCGACGCTGACCTGCGGCTCGGCGCCGGTGACGTCGAAATAGTCGGTGCCTTCCTTCAGGTTCTTCCAGAAGGCGATGTTCGCATCGAGCCGATGCTTGGCGAGGTTGTCCGGCGTCATCCGGAAGGGCAGCGCCTGCATCTGGACAGCCCGCTGGCCGCCGCTATGCGCCTCGCGGACGAGCGCGTAGATCTCGCCCATCTGGTCGTCGGTCATCGAGTAGCAGCCGGCCGATGAGCAGGCGCCGTGCACCATCAGATGTGCGCCGGTGCGGCCATAGGAGCGGTCATAGGCGTTCGGGTAGCCCATGTTGAACGAGACGTAATAGGACGAGTTCGGGTTCATCTGCGCCGGGGTGATGGCGTAGAACCCTTCCGGGGCCATGCGGTCGCCCTCGCGGACCTTCGGGCCGAGCTGGCCGGACCAGCGGCACATGGGATAAGTCTTGAGCAGGGCATATTGCCCGTCGGCCTTGCGCTTCCAGATCTCGAGCTCCGACTCCTTCTTGTAGGAGCGGATCAGGATCGGCTGATCCTTGGTCATGCCCTTGCTCGACATCAGCGTATAGGTCGCCGACGGGATCGGGATGTTGTGGCGGGCGGAGCCGCGATAACGGTCCTCCTCGCAGGCGCCCAGGGTCAATGCAACAATAGCCAGGAGCGCGAGTTGCTTGAATGCCACGTCGTCAATCCCATCGATTGGTCGGCAAGGAGGAGCGCGACCTGTGACTTCCCAAGGCGGCCAAATTGTGCCCGCCGTTCCGTTTTAGAAGCGTTAGCCTTGAAGGTTCCTTACCATAGGGACCGCCCAAAAGGCCACATGGTCAAGGGCGGGTTAAAACCCGCATGCCTTCGCCTTGCTCCAAAGCGTCGTCGTGCCTCGTCAGAGCGTGCGGCCGATCGCCAGGAATTTCTCGGCGCGCCGGTCGACGATCTCATCCTTCGACAACCCCGCCAGTTCCGCCAGCGACGCTGAAATCGCCTCACCCGCGCGTCCGATCGCGGCCTGGCGGTCGCGATGCGCGCCGCCGGTGGGCTCGCCGACGATCCGGTCGATGATGCCGAATTTCAGCAGGTCCTGCGCCGTGATCTTCATGCCGGTCGCGGCATCCTGGGCCCGGCCGGTGTCGCGCCAGAGGATCGAAGCCGCGCCTTCCGGCGAGATCACCGAATAGATCGCGTGCTCCATCATCATGACGCGGCTCGCCGCCGCGATCGCGATGGCGCCGCCCGAGCCGCCCTCGCCGATCACCAGGGCGACGCTGGGCGTGCGCAGGCCGAGCCAGGCCTCGGTCGATCGGGCGATGGCCTCGGCCTGGCCGCGCTCCTCCGCCTCGATGCCCGGATAGGCGCCGGCGGTATCGACGAAGCTCAGGACCGGCAGGCCGAAACGGTCGGCCAATTCGATCAGACGGACCGCCTTGCGGTAGCCCTCGGGCTTGGCCATGCCGAAATTGTGCCGGATTCGGGTCTCGGTCGAATCACCCTTCTCCTGTCCGATGATGCAGACCGGCTCGCCGCGGAAGCGGCCGAAGCCGCCGACGACAGCCTCGTCCTCGCCGAAGGCGCGGTCGCCTGCCAGCGGGGTGAACTCCTCGATCAGCGCGGCGCAGTAGTCCTTGAAATGCGGCCGCTGCGGATGGCGCGCGACCAGCGTCTTCTGCCAGGGCGTCAGCGCAGCATAGAGCTCCTTCAGCGCCTGGCCGGCCTTGGCCTCGAGCCTGTCGATCTCGTCGGAAAGCGCGTAGCCGTCGCCCTTGGCGTCCAGGGCCCGCAATTCATCCGCCTTCGCCTCCAGTTCGGCGACCGGTTTTTCGAAATCCAGATAG
>DATDBB010000013.1:0-6390 GCA_036525085.1 Allobosea sp. | reverse complement strand
TCGAGCTGCTTCAGCGCCGCCTCGAAGGGCAGGGCCGCGACGTCGTCATTGGATGTGGCTTCGCTCACAGCGTGATTCCCGATTGCCGGATGCTTATCCGCCGGAGTGGCCTGCCTCGCAACCCCGGGAGCCGGGCCGCGGCCGCACTCCTGACAGCCTCAGACCGGCAGCGCCGAGCTCTTCTTGATGCTGCGCAGCGTCAGCGTCGACTGCACGCGGGTGACGCCGGGAAGCTGCGTGATGATGTCGGTGTGGATGCGCTCGAAATCGGCGCTGTCGCGATAGATCACCCGCATCAGGTAGTCGTGGGCGCCGGCCAGCAGATGGCACTCCAGGATCTCGGGCAGGTTCTGAACCGCCTGCTCGAAGCCTTCGAGCGAGGCGCGGCCCTGCTGGTCGAGCGTAACGAACACGAAGGCGGTGCCCGGAAATCCCGCGATCTTGTCGTCGAGGATCATCGCGTAGCCGCGGATCAGCCCGCTCTCCTCGAGCTGCCGGACGCGCCGCAGGCAGGCCGAAGGCGACAGATGCACCTTCTCGGCGAGGTCGGAATTCGTGATGCGGCCATCGGCCTGCAGGATGCGCAGGATGGCGCGGTCGCGTGAATCGAGTTCGATGGTCATGATGCCGGTTATCCCCTGGCCGATGCATTGTCGCAAATTCCGCGCGGCGCAAGCAATTTTCTGCATCGATTCTGGAGTGAGGCGCCGATATCGGCGGCGCCCTTGCAAAACACCGCACGAAGCTGCCGGGCCGTGCGAGGTTGCGGCGGTCGTCAGCCGAGGCGCAGCGAGAAGGGCGTTCCCTCGAAGGCGTCGGCGCCGCGCCCGATCCGCTCGATCGCGGCGCTCATCCGGCCGTCGCGGCGCAGGATCACGTCCGCGATCGCGACCAGACGGGCATTGGGAGTCGCGGAGGGAGAGGCGGCCCGCAACTCCGCGGCGATCTCCTCCTCGTCGCGCCGGGGCCCCAGCGCACAGGCCGCGATATAGGCGGCGGCTGTCGAGCGGCTGATCCCGGCCCAGCAATGGATCACCAGCGGCGCGGCGCGGTCCCAATCCCTGACGAAGGCGAGGAAACGCTCGACATGCTCCTGCGCCGGCACGACATGGCCCTCCATCGCGGCGCTGATGTCGGACATGCCGAGAAAGAGGTGGCAGTTCTCGGCGATGCTGGCAGGGCGCTCGACCACGGTGTTGACGTTGATCAGCGTGACCAGATGGCTCGCGCCGACGCTGGCCACGGTTTCGTGGAGCTTCGACAGGGAGGAGACGTGCAGGGTCGGCATTGGGAGTTGTCCTGCTGGAGGCGGTCAGGCCGGCTGATGCATCTTCGCGACGCGTTGCTGTTAAGGCACGCAAACCGCGCCGTCATCCCGGGTGGCGCGGATGATGAGATGGTTCCAATGTAAACCATTGCCCTCTACAAGCGAGCGCGGGACACCCTCCGCCGCGCGAGAATGTCGATGAATCTCTGGTTCCGCCTGATCTGGCTGCTGCTGACCAGCCCGTTCCGCCCGCGTCTCAAGCCGTTGGCCGATCCATCGCTGCTGGACTTCCGCGTCTGGCCGCACGACCTCGACACCAGCCTGCACATGAACAATGGCCGCTACTGGTCGCTGATGGATCTCGGGCGCACCGACCTGATGCTGCGCACCGGCCTCTGGCGGGCCGTGCTGAAGCATCGCTGGGTGCCGGTGGTGAATGCGGGCATGATCCGCTTCCGCCGCGAGCTGCGCCCGTTCCGGCACTTCCGCATCGAGACTGCGATCCTGTGCTGGACCGAATCCTGGCTGGTCATCCAGCATCGCGTGCTCAGCCGGGCCAGCGACGGTTCGGAGATCGTCGCCGCCCATGCCCTCGTGCGCGCCGCTCTGTATGACCGTGCCGGGCGCGCCTACGTCCCTGTCGCGCGCCTGATGGCCGAGATCGGGACATTGCAGGAAAGCCCGCCACAGGGCCCCGAGGTCGCAGCCTTCCTCGCATCCGAAGAGGCGATGCGCGCGAGCGCGACCACGCGGCCCTGAGCCGCCTTATTCCGCCGCGACCCGCGTCGCGCGCCATTGCGCCAGCAGCGCGCGCAGCGCGCCGGGCTTCAACGGCTTGTTCAGAAGATGGACGTCGAGCGCGCTCGCGGCCTCTCGCACATGCGGCGTCCTGTCGGCCGTCAGCAGGATCGCCGGCATCGGCGCCCGCGCCCGCTCGCGCAGGGTGCTGATCGCGGTCAGGCCGTTGCCATGGTCGAGATGGTAGTCCGCGATGACGACGTCCGGCTCGCCGCGCTTCAGCAGGATCAGCGCCTCGTCGAGCCCCGCGGCCGTGCTGACGACGCAGCCCCAGCCCTCGAGCAGCCGCTTCATCCCGTCGAGGATGGCCGGCTCGTTGTCGATGACGAGGAGCTTGAGTCCCGCGAGTTGCCCGGCCGGGATCTGGCGCGGCGCGGCGCTCGTGCTCATTTCGGGCAAGGGCGAGGCGCGCGGCACCAGGACAGCGAAGCGGCTGCCCCGGCCAGGCGCCGAATCCAGCGTCAGCCTGTGGTCGAGCGTGCGTGCAATGCGCTGGACGATCGAGAGGCCGAGCCCCAGGCCGCGCGCCACTCTGGCGCCCTGGTCGAGCCGCTGGAACTCGCGGAAAACGGTCTTCTGTTTGCCCTGGGGAATGCCGAGCCCGGTATCGAGAACCTCGACGGAGATTTGGGGACCGCGTCGCCGGAAGCCGATCAGCACCTTGCCGCTCGGGGTATATTTGATCGCGTTGGAGACGAGGTTCTGTAGCAGCCGGCGCAGAAGGCGCCTGTCGGAGCGCACGGCGAGGCTGGTCGGGATGAAGACCAGCTTGAGCCCCTTTTCCTGCGCGCTCGGCTCGAACTCGCGCTGGAGCTGGCGCATCAACTCGTCGAGCCGGAAGGAGGTCAGCTCGGGCTTGAGCGCCCCGCCGTCGAGCCGCGAGATTTCGAGCAGCGCGGTCAGGATTTCCTCGACCGCGTCGAGCGAAGCATCGATGTTCTCGGCGAGATCGGGGCTGCCCGCAGCCCGGTCGCGCTCGACCAGCGAGGTCGCATAGAGCCGCGCCGCGTTCAGCGGCTGCAGGATGTCGTGGCTGGCGGCGGCGAGGAAGCGCGTCTTCGAGGCGTTGGCCTCCTCGGCCTCCGCCTTGGCGCGCTGGAGCTCGGCGTTGACCCGCAGGATTTCCTCGGTGCGCTCGACGACGCGCCGCTCCAGGCTCTCATTGGTGCGCTCCAGTTCCTCCTGCGCCTCCACGGCTTCCGTGATGTCGGTATAGGTCGTGACGAAGCCGCCATCGGGCAGCGGGTTGGTGCGGATCTCGATGACCTTCTTGGAAGGGTAGAGCTTGAGCCGCACCGGCTCGCGGTCGCGCACGAAGCTCTGCAGCCGCGCCGCCATCAGCTCGTCCTGCTGGCCGTCGCCATAGGCGCCGCGCGCGGCGTTGTAGCGGACAATCTCGTCGAGCCCCGTACCGAAGCGCACCATCGCGGCCGGCAGGTCGTAGAGCTGGATGAAGGCCTGGTTCCAGGCGAGCAGGCGCAGATCGCGGTCGAGCACGGTGATGCCCTGGCCGGCGTGGTCGAGCCCGTGCTGCAGGATGTCGCGGTTGTATTGCAGCGCCGCCGAAGCGTCGTCGAGCAGCTTGAAGGCGGCTTCGGTCGTCAGGTTCCGCCGCCGCAGCAGGAGCGACAGCACCAGTCGCGAGGAGGCCGCGCCGATCGCCGAGGAGAGCAGATGCTCACCGAAGCGCAAGAGATGGATGTCGGCGTCGCGGCCGGGATTGCGCTCCTCGCCGCGGCTGCTGGCGAAGCCCTCGAAGGCGCGCTGCGTCCGCTCCTGGCCGAGATAGCGCCCGATCGTCGATTGCAGCTCGGATTCGGTGACGCTGGAGCGCCAGAGCGAGAAGGACTGCGCCATCGTCGCCCGGTCGGACTCGACGAAGGCGTTGGCCTGGAGCCGTTCCATGGCTGTCGCCGGTCGCAGCAGTGAGAAGCCGATATAGGCGAGGATGTTGAGCCCGAGGCTCCAGAACACGCCATGGGCCAGGGCCGGCAGATCGAGCCCGAACAGAGCCTCCGGCCGCAACGCCGCATGGCCGAAGGGGCCGAGCGCGACGATTTCGCTCCAGTAGCTGCCGGGATGGGCGACGCTCGGCATCAGCAGCGTATAGGCCCAGGTCGCGATGCCGATGATCAGCCCGGCTGCGGCGCCGAGCGCCGTGCCGCGGCGCCAGACCAGCCCGCCGAAGAAGGCCGGCGCGATCTGTGCCGTCGCTGCGAAGGAGAGCAGCCCGATCGAAACCAGAGCGGCTTCGCCCGCCGCGCGGTAATAGGCATAGCCGAGCAGGATCACGACGAGGATCGCAACGCGCCGGATGACGACCACCTGCGAGCCGAGATCGCCGCCCGTCGTGCCGTTGCCCGCTCCCTGCGTTTCGAGTTGGGCCTCGGAGCCGGCGGGGTCGCTGAGCCCGCGCCGCCCGCGCAGCAGCAGGGGCATGACGAGATGGTTGGAGATCATGATCGCGAGCGCGACCGAGGCGACGATGACCATCGCTGTCGCCGCCGAGAGCCCGCCGACGAAGACCAGCAGGGCGAGCAGCCCCGCCTCCTTCTGCAGGGGCAACAGAAGCACTGTCATGTCGCGGTCGACGCCGGAGCCCGGCATCAGCAGTTCGCCTGCCATCGCGAGCGGCAGAACGAAGAGGTTGATCAGGACGAGATAGACCGGGAACATCCAGGCCGCGCGGCGCACGTCGCGCACGTCTCGGTTCTCGACGATCGTCATGTGGAACTGGCGCGCCAGCAGCAGCGCCGCGCAGGACGAGAGCAGGGTCAGCGTCAGGAAGGTCGGCCAGTTCGAGGTGCGTTCCCAGATCGGCGCCATGCCATCGGGCAGCTTCGCGGCCTGGGTGAAGAGATCGCCGGCGCCGTCATAGAGCCCGTAGACGACGAAGACGCCGAGCACGAGGAAGGCGACGAGCTTGACCAGCGACTCGGTCGCGATAGCGAGCACGAGCCCGTCCTGGTGCTCGGTGGCGTCGATATGTCTGGTGCCGAAGGCGCAGGCGAAGCCGGCCAGCACCAGCGCCACCAGGAAGGCGAGGTCGGTGAGGAACGGCACGTCGGCCGTGATGGCATGCCCACCGGTCGCGGTCAGCAGCACGGACAGCGAATTCGCCACCGCCTTGAGCTGGAGGGCAATATAGGGCAGGGCGCCGATGACGGCGACGAGGCAGACCAGCGCCGCGACCCGCTCGCTCTTGCCGTAGCGGGCGCCGACGAAATCCGCGATCGAGGTGATGTTCTGCGACTTCGCGATTGAGACGATGCGGCCGACGAAGCGGTGGCCGAGGCCGATCACCAGGATAGGGCCGACATAGATGCCGAGGAAATCGAGTCCGGCGCGGCTGGCGAAACCGACCGAGCCGTAGAAGGTCCAGGAGGTGCAGTAGACGGCGAGCGCCAGCGCGTAGATCGTTCCGCGCGCCTTCCCGCTGACCAGCCGGCGGCCCGAGGTGTCGGCCGCATGGGCGATCGCGAACAGCGCGCAGAGATAGGCCAGCGCCACCAGGACGACGGACCATGCGGGGATCATGCTGCCTCCATCGTCAGGCGCTGCGCTGGCGGGACATTAGAGCATCGGCCCGAAAAGTGGGATGCCGCTTTCGGAGGAAGCCGATGCAAGACGGTCTCGATGCAAGACGATCTCGAGGAGGATGCCGATGGTGGGGAACTGGTTTCCACATCCGCCATTCTTCTCTAGCCTCCGATCCGCGACGCGGCGTGGCCGGACGGGCTTCAGGGCGCCAGACCGAGGAAGGGGCTAAAGCATGCTTGAGGAATTCAGGAAATTCGCGCTCAAGGGCAATGTCGTCGATCTCGCGATCGGCGTCATCATCGGCGCTGCGTTCAGCAAGATCGTCGATTCGCTCGTCTCCGACATCATCATGCCGTTCTTCGGGGCGCTCGGCGGCCTCGATTTCTCGAATTACTACATCGGTCTGAACAGCGGTGTCACCGCGCCGGTTCTCGACGAGGCGAAGAAGCAGGGCGCCGTCCTGGCCTATGGCTCCTTCATGACGGTCGCACTCAACTTCCTGATCATCGCCTTCGTCCTGTTCCTGGTGGTGAAGGGCATCAATCGGCTTCACCGGAAGGAGGCGGAGAAGGCTACGGTGCCGGCCCCGCCGGCCGAGGACGTCGTCCTTCTCACTGAAATCCGCGACCTGCTGAAGCAGAAGACGGTCTGACACCGGCCCGATCGGCCGCGCTGATTCATCACCGCGACCGATCGACCCGATCTCGTCATTTCATGCCCGCCCGCGCTGTCATCGGCTAAATGTGGCTGATCACAGTCGCGAGGTCGAAACGCATGTCCACCGT
>DATDBB010000012.1:0-2276 GCA_036525085.1 Allobosea sp. | reverse complement strand
CGACGCCACCCGAGGCGGTCGTGCTCGACATCGACGACACGGTCGACGTGGTTCACGGTCACCAGCAGCTGTCGCTCTTCAATGCCCACTACGATGAGCGCTGCTTTCTGCCGATCCACGTCTACGATACGGCGACCGGTCGCCCGGTGGCCATGATCCTGCGGCCGGGCAAGACGCCCTCCGGCGTCGAGGTGCGCGGTCACCTCCGCCGTCTCGTCCGACGCATCCGCCATCATTGGTCCACGACGAAGATCACCATCCGTGGCGACGGCCACTACTGCCGACCGGAGGTGATGGACTGGTGCGAGGCGCACGGCGTCGACTACGTCTTCGGCCTTACCGGCACAAAAGCCCTTGCCAGGAAAGTGGAGGAGGCCGCCGACGCCATTCGCGTCGAGCGCGCGATCGAGGACAAGGACGCTGTGCGCGGCTTTGCCGAGACCACCCATGCCGCCAAGTCCTGGAAGCGGGAACGCCGCATCACCGCACGCATCGAGGCGACGCGGCTTGGTCTCGACATCCGCTACGTCGTCACCAACATCGCGACCGGCACAGACGAATGGCTCTATGCCGACCTTTATTGCGCCCGCGGCCAGGCCGAGAACCTGATCAAGCTGCACAAGGCCCAGCTCGCCTCCGACCGCACCAGCTGCCGAGCCGCGACCGCCAACCAGATGCGCCTCGTCCTTCATACCGCCCTAAGCCTCAGTTGGCCGCGATAGCGATGCTGACTCTTCGGAACCGGCATGCCAGCCTTCGCGAGTCGCGGCGGGATGGGTATGGCTTTCATACGCGCTGTTCTGCATGGCTCAGGCGGCATGGCCGCCCATCCCGCCACCTTTGCCCGACCGCTTATTACTCTGTGCGATCGATCGCTGATTAGGGCGCTGCCGGCCGGCGAGGGGCGCGACGCCGCAACCAGCAGGGGGGCTCACGACATGCGCATCAGCGTAGGAATCGATGTGGCCAAGGAGGTCCATTGGGCCACGGCCGTCACCCAGGACGGGCGGGTCCTGCTCGACCGCAGGGTGGAGAATACGGCCGCCGATATCGGCAGGCTCGCGGTGGAGGTGGCGGCGCTCAAGGGGGAGCGCCTGATCGGGATCGATCTCTACGGCGGCATCGCCACGCTGCTCAGCGCCATGCTGCTTGCCGCTGGCGAGCGCCTGGTCCATGTGCCCGGCCTGGCCGTCAACCGCTCCCGGCAAGGCAGCGTCGGAGGTCAGGCGAAGAGCGACCCCAAGGATGCGCGCGTCATCGCCGACCAGCTGCGTCTGCGCGCCGGCGACTTCCGACCGATCGCGCTCGAGGACGACACCCTCGCCGAGCTGCGTCTGCTGGTCGGTCGCCGTGGCGAGCTGGTCACCGACCAGACCCGTCGCATCAGCCGCATGCGCTACCTGCTCAACACCATCCACCCGGACCTGGAGCGCGCCCTCGACCTCACCAATGCCGGGCCGCTCTCGTTGCTTGCCCGCTACGTCACCGCCGCCGGGATCCGAAGCGCCAAGCCGAAGGCCATCGCCCGGCATCTGCGCGCCAAGGCCGTGCGTAACCCAGAGGCGCTCGCCGAGGCCGCCTATGCGGCCGCGCTTGCCCACCCCAATCTGAAGCTGCCGGCGGAAGCTGTCACCGCCGCGCTCATCCGCGAGATGGCTGAAGAGGCGATCGCCTGCCGCTCCCGATTGGCTGCCATCGATCGCAGGCTCGCCGAGCTCGTCCAGGCCCACCCTGACGGGGCCCTCATCCGCAGCCTGCCCGGAATGGGGGCCGTCCTCGCCGCCGAGTTCCTGGCCGAGGCAGGCAGCATCTCCCGCTTCCGCTCCGCCGCTGCCCTGGCCAGCGCCGCCGGCCTGGCGCCGGTGCTGCGCCAATCCGGCAAGAGCCGCCGTCTGCAGCGGCCGGGCTACGCCAACAACAAGCTCAAACGCGTCTTCTACCAGTCGGCCTTCTGCTCCCTCGCCGACCCGCTCAGCCGCGCCTTCTACGAACGAAAGCGGCGCGAAGGAAAGCGCCATCATCAGGCCGTCATCGCCCTCGCTCGTCGCCGCATCGACGTCCTCTGGGCGCTTATCGCCACCAGGACGCCCTTCAGCGCAAACCATCGAAAAGTCGCTTGACTGACGCATTACTCTGCCGCCTATTGGCTGGTCCTCGCCGTACGCGATGCCATCCCCAAGGCCCATGCGCTCGCCAAGGCCGAGTTCACGACGATCCGGCTCAGGCTCCTGAAGGTCGCCGCCCGCGTCACCGAGACCGCCAGCCGAGTGCGCGTC
>DATDBB010000011.1:0-17813 GCA_036525085.1 Allobosea sp. | reverse complement strand
CACCGTGACGAGGGCCCACCCAGTCGTGGGTTCCGGGTTCTTCGCTGCGCGAAGCCCCGGAATGACAAGGGCTAGCTGATGTTCTCGACCATCCTGATCGCCAATCGCGGCGAGATCGCCTGCCGCATCATCAAGACCTGCCGCCGGATGGGCATCCGCACCGTCGCGGTGCATTCGGATGCCGATACCGATGCGCTGCATGTGCGCCTCGCCGACAGCGCCGTACGGATCGGCCCCGCCCCGGCGCGCGAGAGCTATCTGCGTGCGGACCGGATCATCGAGGCCGCACTGCAGACAGGAGCGCAGGCGATCCATCCAGGCTACGGCTTCCTCTCCGAGCGGCTCGACCTGATCGCCGCCTGCGAGGCCAGAGGCATCGCCTTCATCGGCCCCTCGGCATCGGCCATCGATGCCATGGGCGACAAGATCCGCTCCAAGCAGATCGCGCGGGATGCCGGGGTTCCAGGCGTGCCGGGCTATGACGGGGCCGACCAGTCGCCGCAGGTGCTGCGGGCGGAGGCTCTGCGCATTGGTTTGCCGGTGATGGTCAAAGCCTCGGCCGGCGGCGGCGGCAAGGGCATCCGCAAGGTCGAGAACGAGGCGGAACTGGATGGCGCGATCGTGGCGGCGGCGCGCGAGGCGGAAGGAGCCTTCGGCGACGGGCGCCTGCTGATCGAGAAATTCGTGACGCGGCCGCGCCATGTCGAGGTCCAGGTCGCGGGCGACCGGCATGGCAACATCGTCCATCTGTTCGAACGCGACTGCTCGGTGCAGCGCGCCAACCAGAAGCTGATCGAGGAGGCGCCGGCGCCGAACCTGCGACCGGAGACACGCGCGGCGCTGCACGGGCACGCCCTGAAGCTCGCCCGAGCGATCGGCTACGACAATCTCGGCACCGTCGAATTCCTGGTCGATGCGACGAGCGAGGATGTGTTCTTTCTCGAGATGAACACGCGGCTCCAGGTCGAGCATCCGGTGACGGAGGCGATCACCGGGCTCGACCTCGTCGAATGGCAGATCAGGATCGCGGCCGGCGAGCGGCTGCCGCTGCAACAAGGTGAAATCACCTGCTCCGGCCACGCCATCGAGGCGCGTCTGACCGCCGAGCGGGCCGATGAAGGCTTCCTGCCCGATATTGGCAGGATCGCCCACTGGCACGAGCCCGAGGGACTGCGCGTCGACAGCGGCGTTGGGACAGAAAGCATCGTCTCGACGCACTACGACTCCCTTCTCGCCAAGGTGATCGCACATGGGCCGGACCGCAACGCGGCCCTGCGCAGGCTCGCGGAAGGGCTTGACCGGATGGTCGTCCTCGGCCCCAGCACGATCAGGCCGTTCCTGATCGATGCGCTGCGCCAGCCGGCTTTCGCCGAAGGACGGGCCACCACCGTGTTCCTGAGGGAGAGCTGGCCCGACGGCTGGCGCCGGGCGCGGGCGGACGTGGAGCTTCGCGCCGTGGCGGCCGCCCTTTGGCTCGCGACAGGCAGCGCCGGAAACGCGCCGCGCTCAGGCGCCGGGCCGTGGCAGTCGCTGGCGGGTTTCCGGCTGCTGGCGCCTGCCGGCCGCCCTGCCGCAACCCATCTCTCGGTCGGGCTCGACGGAGACAGCACGTCGCTTCGGCTCGAAAGCCATGACGGCTTCCTGCGCGTGCTCGACGGCGACCATTGCCGAGACGTGGCCTTGTCTCGGGCGAGGGAAGACGACCGCTGGGTCGCCCGGTGCGGCGGTGTCAGTTCGTCCGCCCATGCCTTGCGAGACGGCGACGGCCTGTTGCTCCGCTACCGCGGCTTCGAGGGCCGGGTCGGCGTTGCGCTTGCGGTCGAGGCTGAAGCCGCGACGCGTGCCGCAGTCGGCGAGAGCGGTGACAGGCTGAAAGCGGCGATGCCCGGTACCGTCGCAGCGCTCCACGCCGCCGAGGGCGACGAGGTCGAAGCCGGGCAGGTTCTGATGATCCTCGAATCGATGAAGCTGTTCATGGAGCTGAAGAGCCCGGCCACCGGCCGGGTTGCTCGCGTCGCGACCCGGGCTGGTGCGACCGTCGCCGCCGGCGAGACGCTGATCGTGATCGACGTGGCCGCGACGGCTTCTGGATAGGCGGTCATCGCCGGCCGTCCAGGCCGGCGGATCGCTGCAAGTCAGCCTGAAGTCAGCCCGCCCTGGTCGGGAAGGTCAGCGGCGAGATCTCGAGATGGTCGCGCTTGGCCCAGTCGAGCCCCTGCACCTTCGGTTCGGCGCGACGCTGGGCCTCCTCCAGTTCGGCGGCGGCGGCGGCATAGTCCATGGTCAGGACCTTGCCGTTCTCGACCACGGTGACGCCATCGACGATGACCGTCGTCACCGCACGCTCGCCCGCCGCATAGATCAGGCTGCGGACGGGATCGCGCAGCGGGCGCATCATCGGATGCGTCACGTCGACCAGCACGATGTCGGCCTTGGCGCCCTTGGCGAGGCGCCCGATGTCGTCGCGGCCCAGCGCCTTGGCGCCGCCCAGCGTCGCGGCGTTGAAGGCGTCCGAGGTTCTGAGATCATAGACGTCCTCCGCCATCATGCGCGATCCGATGCAGACGGCGCGCAACTCCTCCAGCATGTGGTGCGGGTAGGTGTCGGTGCCGATGCCGACATTGATGCCGGCGGCGACATATTGCCCGAAGCTCTGCATCGCGATGCCACGGCGCTGGAACACGATCGGACAGTGAGCCACATGCGTGCCGGTCTCGACGAGAGCACCCATGTCGTCGGTCGCCGGCCATTTCACCGAGGAGTGATGGTCGAGGAAGATGCCGTGGCCGATGATCGAGAAGGGCCCGAGCACATCGAGCGATTCCAGCCACTCGACCGGCGTCATGCCATAGCGGCGTGTGATCTCGTGGAACTCGACGACGCTCTGGGCGGCGTGGATCTGGAAGGGAACTTTACGCTTCTCGGCCTCCGCATAGCTCGCCTGGATCAATTCGGCCGAGCAGGTGTCGATCTGCGAGGGCGACACCATGCCCGAGAGCCGGCCTGAATCATCGGCGGCGACCTGATCGAGCAGCTTCATGGCTGCGGCCATCGCGGCCTGCCCGCCCTTCTCGTCCCATTCGTATTTCGCGATATGGCCGTTGTCGGTGTACCAGCGGGCCGAGCGGTACATCGGCGAGAACACGGCACGCAGGCCGGATGCCTTGAAGGTCTCGAGCCAGCCATCCCAGGCAACCGACATGTCGACCAGCGTCGTCACACCCGACATCAGCAGCTCGGAATAGGTCACCTGCGCGCAGGATTTGACGCCTTGAGCATCGCAGCGGAAAAGCGGCATGAATTCGTAGAGCGCCGTGCCGTACATCTTGGCGCTGCCGAGCTCATCGTTCCAGCCCTTGCACATCGCCTCCGATGAGGGGTGCGAGTGGATGTTGACGAGGCCGGGCATGACCATCTTGCCGCGCCCATCGATGGTGACGTCGGCCTTGCCCTTGAAGTCGCCGCCGACATGGACGATCCGGCCGCCGTCATAGGCGACGTCGCCGTCGCGCAGATAGACATGGCCCTTGGCCTTGGCGTCGTAGGCGACGATCCAGCTCGCGTTGCGGATGAGGGTGATGGGCATGGGGCGGGCTCCGGCTGACGTGTCGCGGCATTGCATGAAAAGCGCGGGGAACCCTCTCCCGTAGGGAGAGGGTAGGGTGAGGGGTCGGCCAGAAATCGCTGGCTTGAACCGGCGCGCGGTTGGGTTTCCACGCCACTGGTCGAGGGGCCTACCCCTCTCCCCTGCCCCTCTCCCTATGGGAGAGGGGTTCCCCGCGCCTCGCTCGTCGACGGACTTAACGCACGAACTTCAGGTCCAGGCCCTTGTACAACCCGCAGCCATAGATGTTGTGGGCCTTGAAGGGGGCGAGCCGGGCCGAGGCCGCGATCTTCATCGGCTCATGATAGAGCGGCAGCCAGACCGCCGCCTCATGGACCTGCTTCAGCACCTCGCCATAGGCGGCGGCGCGATCGGCATCGTTCAGGGCGGTCATGCCCTTGCTCAGCAGCGCGTCGGTCTGCGCATCCTTCCAGTTCATCCGGTTGGGCGTGGGGGCATTGGCCGAGGGGAAGTAGAGGTTCAGCGCGTCGCCGGCCGAGATGTAGGGGAAGCTCATCCCGAACATGTCGAACTCCTGCGTCGCCATCTTGCCCCAAGCGATGGTCGCGTCGAAGAGCTGGACCCTGAGATCGACGCCGACCTTGCGCAGATCGCCCTGGATCGCCTCCATCAGCTTCTGCCAGGTCGAGCCGGTGAAGCCGTAGACGATCGGCGAGAGCTTCTTGCCGTCCTTGGTCCGGAAACCGTCCGCGCCCTTCACCCAGCCGGCGGCGTCGAGGATCTTGTTGGCCTCGGCGACATTGGTCTTGATCGGGTTGACTGCCTTGTTCCAGTCGAGCGCCTCGGTCGAGATGTAGCTGTAGGCCGGCTCGACCTCGCCGAAATAGAGATTCTCGGCGATCGCCTTCTGGTCGACGGCCATCACCATGGCGCGCCGGACCGCCGGGTCGTTGACGCCTTCCTTGTCGATCTTGAAGCCGACGAAATAGGTCCAGAAGGCTTCCTTGGAATCGACCAGCTTGAGGTTGCGGTTGGTGCGGATCTGCGACAGGCCGGAATAGGGCACGTATTGCGTGACCTGGCTCTGGCCCGTCATGACCGCGGCGAGGCGGGTGTTCTCCTCCGGCACGATGCGCCAGACGATCTCCTCGATCTGGGCGGCGCCCTTGTTCTCGTAGATCGGCGGACCCCATTTGTAGGCGGCGTGCTTCTTCAGGCGGAACTCGTTGCGCGGCTTCCAGTCGCCCCAGCAATAGGGGCCGGTGCCGTTGAAGCCCTTGACGCCGAAATCGGCGCCGAGCGCCTCGACATTGGCCTTGTCGACGACGACGGCGAAGCTCTGGGTGAGTTGATAGAGCAGTTCGGAGAACGGCGCGGTCAGCTTGTATTCGACGGTGTAGTCGTCGGTCGCGACGATGTCGTCGACCTTGCCGGCGCGCCAGCGCACGGGCGAGCGCGTGGCGGGGTCGATCCAGCGCTTCATCGAATAGACGACGTCCTGCGCGGTCAGCTTCTTGCCATCGCAGAAGGCGACGTCGTTGCGCAGCTTGAAGGTGTAGGTCTTGCCGTCCGGCGACATCGACCAGGAAGTGGCGATGCCGGGCTTGATGGTCGACATGTCGTGGTCGAGCGAGACCAGCGTGTCGGCCATCATGAAGATGACCTCGGAGGCGGCGCGGGCCGTCGAGCGATGCGGATCATAGCGGTCGCTGTCGACTTCGCGGACGATGGTCAGGCTGTTGTTCGAGCCCTGCGCCAGAACCGGCCCGGCAAGCGCGGAAAGACCCAGCAGGGCGCCCGCGGCCATGGATGTCAGATGCTTCACGATCGTTCTCCCCTTTTGAATTGAAACGAGCGGTCGGGCTCTTGCCTCACTGGTTGCGCATGCGCGGATCGAGCAGATCGCGCAGGGCATCGCCCAGCAGATTGACGCAGAGCACGATGGCGATGATCACGAGGCTCGGCAAAAGCGAGATGTGCGGCGCGAAGAACAGCGCATCGCGGCCGAGCGAGGCCATCATCCCGAGTTCGGCCTCGGGCGGGCGCACGCCGAGCCCGAGGAAGGACAGGGCGGCGCCGATCAGGATGATCTGGCCGAAGCGCAGCGTCATGAAGACGAAGACCGGCGACAGGCAGTTCAGCGCGAGATAGCGCCAGATCAGGATGCGATCGGGCAGGCCCATGGCGCGGCCGGCCTCCATATAGTCCTGCCCCATGATGACGATCGCGGCGCTACGCGTGATGCGCGCCACGTCCGGGATGGTGGCGATCGAGAGCGCGATCACGATCGCGGTCAGGCCCGGCCCGACGACGGCGGCCAGCGCGAGGCCTAGCAGGATCGCCGGGAAGGAGAGCAGGATGTCGGCGCCGCGCATGATGTAGGGGTCGAGCCGGCGATAATAGACGCCGAGCAGGGCCACCAGCGCTCCGAGCCCGCCGCCGATGATGATGGAGGCCAGGCCCATCACCAGCGTCAGCCGCGTGCCGTAGAGCAGACGCGAGAGCATGTCGCGCCCCTGCCCGTCCGTACCGAGCCAGAATTGCGGCAGTGAGCCCTCGCTCCAGCGCGGCGGAATGAAAGGCCGACGCGTGGTCTCGTAGGGGTCGAACGGCGCAAGCCAGGGCGCGAACAGCGCAGCCGCCACGATGACCAGCAGGATCAGCGCCGCCAGCAAGGCGAGCTTGTCCTTGAGGATGCGCCGGCCGAAGGCCGCGAGGGGCCTGCTCGCGACGGGGACCGATGCAGGTGCGGCGATGTCAGCCATGTTTTTCCACCCGCGGATCGAGCACGGCGTAGAGCATGTCGACGATCAGGTTGATCACCAGGAAGGCCAGCGCCAACACGAGGATAGCGCCCTGCGCCAGCGGGAAATCGCTCGCCAGGATCGCGCCGACCGCGAGCCGGCCGACGCCGGGCCAGGAATAGATCGTCTCGGTGACGACGGCGCCGCCGAGGAGATAGCCAGCCTGGAGGCCGATCAGCGTCACCACTGGGATCAGCGCGTTGCGCAGGACATGGCGCAGCACCACGGCGCGCTCCGACAGGCCCTTGGCGCGGGCGGTGCGGACATGGTCCGCGCTCAGGACCTCCAGCGCGGCGGTGCGCGTCATCCGCGCGATCGGGCCGATGAACACGAGGCCCAGCGTCAGGGCCGGCAGCGCGATCGCGGCAAGCCCGTCCAGGCTCCAGAGCGGTCCGCCGCGCCCGATGAAGGGCAGCAGGCCCCAATGGTAGCCGATATATTGCATCAGGATCAGCCCGATGAAGAACACCGGCGTCGAGACGCCGGCCACCGAGATCGCGATAACGATCCGGTCGAGCAGGCGGCCGCGATAGACGGCGGCGATGGTGCCGAGCGCAATGCCGAGCGGCACGGCCCAGACCAGGCAGGCGAACATCAGTTCGGCGGTCGGGCCGATCGCCTCGCCGAGTTCCGCGATGACACTGGTATTGGAGATCAGCGAAACGCCGAGATCACCCTGCAGCACGCGTCCCAGATAGATGCCGAACTGCACGAAGACCGGACGATCGAGGCCGAGATCCTTGCGGATCTGCTCGACCAGTTCGGGGCTGGCGGTCGGGCCGGCGACGATGGCGGCGGGGTCGGCCGGGACGAGTTGCAGCAGCAGGAAGCCGAAGAGCAGCACGCCGAGCAGCACCGGCACCGACATCGCAAGGCGCTGGGCGATGTGGTTCAGCATGAGATGCCCATCAACCTTCCGCCTCGAACACGATCTTCCCCGCGATGATCGTCATGTCGCAGCGGGTCTCGTGCAAAAGCTGTTCCGGCGTCGCCTTGGAGAGATCGCGCGAGAAGATCGCGATGTCGGCGGCCATGCCGGGCAAGAGGCGGCCGCGGCTATCCTCGCAGCGATTCACATAGGCGCCGAAATCGGTATAGGCGGCGATGACCTCGTCGATCGCCATGGTCTGGCCCGGCGAGATCACCGTGCCGCGCGAGGTCTTGCGCGTCAGCATCGTATAGATGTTGGGCCAGATGTTCACGTCGCAGACCGGCGCGTCGGAAGAGGCCGCGGGCTTCAGCCCGGCCTCGATCCAGTCCCGCATCGGATAGCAGGCGTCGACGCGACCCTGCTCCAACACCGACAGGTAGAGATCACCGAAATCGTAGATGAAGACCGGCTGCGGCACCGGCTCGATGCCGAGCCGGACCATGCGGGCGATCTGCTCGGCCGAATTGAAGCCGCAATGCTCGATGCGGTGGCGGCGATCGGGATCGGGATGATCGCTCAGCCCGTTTTCCATGGCGTTCAGCGTCTGCTCGATCGCGGCATCGCCAATGGCGTGGACGGCGAGCTGATAACCCTTGGCGTGATAGTCCCGCGTCAGCGTATCCATCTCGTCATCGGTCAGGCAGAAGATGCCCTTCGTCTCCGGCTCGCCGAGATAGGGCAGGCTCATCGCCGCCGTCTTGCCGCCGGCGGAACCGTCGGTGAAGATCTTGACCGGACCGACGCTGAGCCAGTCATCGCCGGCGCCCGTCACCAGCCCGTCGGCATAGCATTGCTCGACGATGCCGTTATGTCCGCCGAGCAGGCACATATTGGTGCGCACCGGCAGCCGGCCCGTGCGCTGCGCTGTGCGATAGGCGGCGACCTCGCGATATTGCGAACGCATGCCGACGGCCGCGTCCATCACGCTGGTGATGCCGAAGGAGTTGCAGTAGCGCCCTGCCCGCTCGATCGCGGCGACGAGTTCCTCGTCGGTCGGGTCGGGGATGACCTTCTTGATCGCGTCGCGGCCGTTCTCGGCCATCAGCCCGGTGAGCGAGCCGTTGACCTGCTCGATCGCTCCACCCGCCGGGACGGGCGTCTTCTCGTCGACGCCGGCGAGCTTCAGCGCCAGCGAATTGGCGACCGAGAGATGGCCGCAGGCGCGCACGATGTAGACCGGGTTGTCCGGCGCCGCGCTGTCGAGTTCCGTGCGGTGCGGATGCCGCTTCACATCAAGCTCGAAATGATCGTAGCCGCGCGCCAGGATCCACTCACCGGGCTTCGCCTTCGCGGCTGCCTTGGCAATCATGTCGAGAAGGCCATCCAGCGTGCGCACGAAGCGCGGCCGGATGTCGAGCTCCTTCATGGTCAGGCCGAGCGGCAGCAGATGCAGATGCGCCTCGTATAGGCCCGGCGTCGCCATGCGGCCGGCGAGGTCGATCACCTTCGTAGCCGGGCCGATCAGCGGCTCCATGTCGGTGGCTGAGCCGGTCGCCAGCACCTTGCCGGCCCAGAGCGCCACCGCGCTGGCATAGCCCTCTTTCAAGCCCAGATAGACCGGGCCGTTCTGGAGAATGAGGTCCGCGTGTGGCAGGTTGGGCATAGAATTAGTTCCTCCGGGAACCAATTCATTGCATCAATAAATTCTCCGGGCAATCCGCCGCAGCGCAGCAATTCCGGCCCGGTCCACAGGACCGCGCCGGCGTTACAGATCGAAGAGTCGTAGACTTATACGGGCGCGCGCCGCCTCGCTCAGCGCAACGTCGCCTGGGGAGCAGCGGGGCGCGTTTCGCTCGCCGGCTGCGGCAGGAGCAGCCAGCCGCCGAGCAGCGCCGCGACAAGCAGCCCGAAGCTGAGATCGAGCCAGCGTTCATAGGGCTTGCGCGGCAGGAAATCGGCGATCTGGCTCGCCGAGCTGTCCTCGTCCCAGATTGTCGTCCTGGCCATCTCCGCAGCCTCCCTGTCGTCGGCGCCCTGGCTCATCGCGTCAGGTGGCCGCGCTGCCTGCCGCGAGCCGGGCAAGCCGGCGGCGGTCGAGGATGTTGCCCTCGCGGCGGTAGCCGCGCTGGTAGGTCTGGCTCAGCCGGCCGATCGCCTGCTGCCATTGCTGGACGCTCTGCCGACCGGCGCTGGCTTCGGGAAGCTCGATCTGGTCGAAACCACAGGCCAGCGCATAGTCGAACTGGTCGGGGATCAGCGGTCCCGACGCCCGCAGCGTGCCTTCAAAGCCCGCGCGCCGGATGGCCTTCGCCAGGCTGAAGCCCCGGCCATCGGCGAAGGCCGGGAAAGCGATGGCGACGAGCGACAGCCTGGGCAGGAAAGGCTCCAGTTCCGAGATGGGGAGCGCGTTCGAGATCAGCACACCGAGTTCCTGCCCCGCGTCCAGTTGAGCCCATGCGTCCGGCAGGGCGTCGAAGCCCACCAGCGCGTGCGGCACATTGCCGATCGCGGCGCCCTCGGTGCGCGTCCAGCCATCCGTGACGGCGCCCTTGCGATCAAGCAGCATCTGCCAGCTCCCTGAAGGCGGCCTTGAACGGCACGAGACCGACGCGCTTCACCGTCTCGATGAAGCGCTCGCCGACATTGCGCTCGCTCTCATAGACGCCGACGATCCTCTCGATCGCATCCGGCACGGCCTCGGCGGGCAGGCCCGGCCCGAGAATCTCGCCGATCTGAGCATTCTCGGTCGCGTCGCCGCCGAGCGTGATCTGGTAGGATTCGATGCCGCGCTTCTCCAGGCCGAGAATGCCGATATGGCCGACATGGTGATGGCCGCAGGCGTTGATGCAGCCGGAGATCTTGATGTTGAGTTCGCCGATCGCCGCCTGTCGCTGCGTATCGGCGAAGCGCTGGGCGATGGCCTGCGCGATCGGGATCGAGCGGGCGGTGGCCAGCGCGCAATAGTCGAGGCCCGGGCAGGCGATGATGTCGGTGATCAGGCCGAGATTGGCGGTGGCGAGCCCGACGGGCACCAGCGCCTGCCAGATCGCCAGGAGATCATCCAGCCGGACATTCGGCAGGACGAGGTTCTGCGCATGGGTGACGCGCAGTTCGTCGAAGGAGTAGCGCTCGGCGAGATCGGCGACCACACGCATCTGCTCGGAGGTCGCGTCGCCCGGCGCAAGGCCGATCGGCTTCAGCGAGATCGTGACCGCTGTGTAGCCGGGAACGCGATGCGGGGTGAGGTTGGTGTCGACCCAGCGGGCAAAGTCGGGATTCGCCACTTTCGCCGCAGCGAGCGCCGCACTGTCCTGCGGCAGCGTCTCATAGGCGGGCGGCGTGAAATAGGCGGTGATACGGGCCAACTCTTCGGGATCGGCGTTCACCGAGGGGCCGTCGAGCAAGGCGAACTCGGCCTCGACCCGGCGGCGGAACTCCTCCGTGCCGATCTCGTGGACGAGGATCTTGACCCGCGCCTTGTACTTGTTGTCGCGCCGTCCCTCGAGATTGTAGACCCGCATCACCGCCTCGAGATAGGCGAGCAGATCGGCCTTGGGCAGGAAGTCGCGCACGACCTTGCCGATCATCGGGGTGCGGCCGAGCCCTCCGCCGACGCTGATCTCGTAGCCGACCTCGCCGGTCTCCGGATGCTTCAGGATGCGGATGCCGATGTCGTGCGCCTTGATCACGGCGCGGTCATGCTGCGCGCCGGTGATGGCGATCTTGAACTTGCGCGGCAGGTAGCTGAATTCGGGATGGGCGGTCGACCATTGCCGGATCAACTCGCAGACCGGGCGCGGATCCTCGATCTCGTCTTGGGCGACGCCGGCGAAATGATCGGCTGTGACGTTGCGGATGCAGTTTCCCGAGGTCTGGATGCAATGCATCTCGACATCGGCGAGCAGTTCCAGGATGGCCGGCACGTCGCGCAGCTTCGGCCAGTTGAACTGCAGGTTCTGGCGCGTGGTGAAATGGCCATAGCCGCGGTCGTAGCGCTCGCCGATCAGCGCCAACTGGCGAAGCTGCCGCGCGGACAACGTGCCGTAGGGAACGGCGATGCGCAGCATATAGGCGTGCAACTGCAGGTAGACGCCGTTCTTCAGGCGCAGCGGCTTGAACTCGTCCTCGGTCAGGGAGCCGTCCAGGCGCCGGGCGACCTGGTCGCGGAACTGCGCGACCCGCTCGCGCACGAAGCGCTCGTCGAACTCGTCATAACGATACATGGCTCACGCGCTCCGGCCGGTGGCGATGCCTTCGCCGGCCTGCTTGCCCAGATCGGGGCGGTTACTTGGTCCGAGCGTCTTGAAGCGCTCGCGGAAATGCCGCGGCACCGGGCCAGCGGCAGTCAGTTCCACATCGACGAGATAGGCGTCGACCACATGCTGGGCCGCCAACTCGACTGCGGCGAAGCCTTCGAGGCGCTCGGCCGCGGCTTCATCTGCCGCGACGAGCGCAAGACCCGGATCACGCGTCCAGCCGAGGCGGCCATCAGCGCCGGCGACGGCGAAGACGACATCGCCGTCGAGCAGGTCGTTGGCGAGCAGGATCGCCGGCAGCGGCGGACGCTTGACGAGGACGGCCATCACCGACCTCCCGGACGGCGCGAAACGGCCGCCGCGACATGGATCAGGCCCTGTCTGTCGATGACATCAAGCATAGCCAAGTCGCCGCGCTCCTGTTCTGTATTCCGAACAGAATCTAGGCGAATGGCTCTCGCGTATCAATTCACATCCAATGGATGTTTTTTCCAAATTTCCCGCAACAGGGAGTGGAATAAACCCCGCTGCGAGGCTGTGCTTTGTCGCAGCGGAAGGAATTTCTCAGCGGGCGCGTCGTGCCGCTGGCCTCAGGCCGTGGCAAAGGCCGTGGCATGGGTGATCTTGACCCGGACGCGCTCGCCGAGGGCGGGCGCGACCTGGCTGGTCAGGTCGAGGTCGAGCCGCTTCTGCAAGCCGGAGACTGCGATCTCCGCGCGCCGCAACGCGCCGGTCCGCCGAACCTGCTCGACCACGCCGGGGATGGAGAGCGGCGCCTCGTCGACGATCTTGAGGTGATGCGGGCGGACATAGAGCGCAGCCGGCCCGCCCTGGTTCTGCGTCAGCCCGCCGAGCACGGGCCTGTCGTCGAGGAAGGCCTGGCTGCCGACGATCCTCACCGGCAAGCGGTTGGCCTCGCCGAGGAACTCGCAGACGAAGGGCGTCGCGGGATGGTCGTAGACGTCGTCGGGCGTGCCGACCTGTTCGAGGCGGCCCTCATGCAGGATCGCGACCCGGTCGGCCAGTTCGAGCGCCTCCTCCTGGTCGTGGGTCACGAAGACCGTGGTGTGGCCGGTCCGGCTGTGCAGGTCGCGCAGCCAGGCGCGCAGGTCCTTGCGGATCTTGGCGTCGAGCGCACCGAAGGGCTCGTCGAGCAGCAGCACCTGCGGCTCGATGGCGAGCGCCCGCGCCAGCGCGACGCGCTGACGCTGCCCGCCGGAGAGCTGACTGGGATAGCGCTTTTCCAGACCGGGGAGTTGAACGAGGTCGAGCAGCGCCCCGACGCGACGCTTGATCTCGGTCGAGTCCGGCCTCTCGGCCCGCGGCCTCGAGCGCAGGCCGAAGGCGATGTTCTCGGCAACCGTCATCGTCTTGAACAGCGCATAGTGCTGGAAGACGAAGCCGATGCGCCGGTCGCGCAGCGACAGGTCGCGCGTGTCGACATCGCCGAAGAGGACACGACCCGCTTCAGCCTGCTCGAGGCCGGCGATCAGCCGCAGCAGCGTGGTCTTGCCGGAGCCGGAGGGGCCGAGCAGCGCGACGAGCTCGCCGGGCTGGATGTCGAGCGAGACGTTCCGGAGCGCCTGGAACGCCAGGAACCGCTTTTCTATGGATTCGATCGTGACGGCGACGGACATGAGCGGTTCCCGCGATCAGTGGTGACGCGCGGCGGCGATCGCGTCGCCATAGCGCCATTCCAGGAGGGACTTGAGAACAAGCGTCACGAGCGCGAGCCCCGCCAGCAGCGAGGCAACCGCGAAGGCCGCGGCACTCATGTATTCGTTATAGAGGATCTCGATATGCAGCGGCATGGTGTTGGTCAGCCCGCGGATCTTGCCTGAAACCACCGCCACCGCACCGAACTCGCCCATTGCGCGGGCGTTGCAGAGCAGAACGCCGTAGAACAGGCTCCATTTCACATTGGGCAGCGTGATCGAGAAGAAGACGCGCCAGGGCGAGGCGCCGAGCGTCAGCGCCGCCTCCTCGTCGGTCGAGCCGAGCGCCTGCATATGCGGGATCAGTTCACGCGCCACGAAGGGGAAGGTGACGAAGACCGTGGCCAGCACGAGGCCGGGCAGCGCGAAGATGATCTCGATGCCGTTCGCCTTCAGGAACGGACCGAGATAGCCCTGCGCACCGAACAGCAGCACATAGACCAGCCCCGAGATCACCGGCGAGACGGAGAACGGCAGGTCGATCAGGCTGATCAGCAGGCTCTTGCCGCGGAACTCGAACTTGGCGATGGCCCAGGCGGCGGCGATGCCGACCACGACGTTGAACGGCACGGCGATCGCCGCAACCAGCAATGTCAGGCGGATCGCGGCGAGCGCGTCCGGTTCGGTGATGGCCTCGCGATAGGCGGCCCAGCCACGCGCGCCGGCCTCGACGAAGACCGTGATCAGCGGCAGCAGCAGGAAAAGCAGCAGGAAGGCGAGCGAGATCGCGATCAGCAGGACCTGCACGGCGGGGCTCTCGCCACTGACGCCGCGATCTGCGCGCTGTTTCGTCGCGAGGGCGGGCAGGTCCGCTTCGCGCTGGGGCAAGGTCGCGTCAGACATCGCCGAGCCTCCGCCGGGCACGCGCCTGGATCAGGTTGACCAGAAGGATCAGCGCAAAGGAGATCAGCAGCATCAGCGTCGCGATGACGGCGGCGCCGGCATAATCGAACTGCTCGAGCTTGATCACGATCAGCAGCGGCGCGATTTCCGAAACCATCGGCACATTGCCGGCGATGAAGATCACCGAGCCGTACTCGCCGACGGCACGTGCGAAGGCGAGGACGAAGCCACTCAGCAGCGCCGGCAGCACGGGTGGCAGCACAACGCGGAAGATCGTCCGCAGACGGCTCGCGCCGAGCAGGGCCGCTGCCTCCTCGATGTCGCCTTGGGCCTCCTCCAGGACGGGTTGCACCATCCTCACGACGAAGGGCAGGCCGATGAAGATCAGCGCCACCATCACGCCGAGCGGCGTATAGGCGACCTTGATGTCGAGAGGCGCGAGCAGGCTGCCGACCCAGCCATTGGGGGCGTAGATCGCCGCGAGCGCGATGCCTGCGACCGCGGTCGGAAGGGCGAAAGGCAGATCGACCGCGGCATCGACGAGACGCCGGCCGGGAAACTCGTAGCGTACCAGGACCCAGGCCAGGATGAGCCCGAACACGGCGTTGACCGATGCCGCGAACAGCGCGCCGAGGAAGGACAGGCGCAGGGCCGCGAGGGTCCGCGGCGAGGTCGCGATCGCCCAGATTTCGGCGGGGCCGGCGCTCGCAGCCTTGATGAACAGGGCCGCGAGCGGGATCAGGACCACAAGCGACAGCGCGGTGATCGTGATCCCGAGCGTCAGGCCGAAGCCCGGAAGGATGCTCGGCTGACGCCAGCCCGATGATGCCATGCTGGCGGCCATGGCTCAGCGCGCCGGCTTGTAGAGCTGGTCGAAGGTGCCGCCATCGCCGAAATGGGCCGGCTGCGCCTTGCTCCAGCCACCGAAGACGGCGTCGATGGTGACGAGTTCGACCTTGGGGAAATTGGCGATGTCCCTTGCAGCGGCCGCCTCGGGGTTGCGCGGGCGGTAGAAATGCTTGGCGATGATCGCCTGGCCCTTGGGCGAATAGATGAATTCGAGATAGGCCTGCGCCTCGGCCCGGGTGCCCTTGGCGTCGACATTGGCGTCGACGATCGTGACCGGCGGCTCGGCCAGGATCGAGAGGCTCGGTACGACGATGTCGAACTTGTCGGCGCCGAACTCCTTCAGGGCGAGGAAAGCCTCGTTCTCCCAGGACAGGAAGACGTCGCCGATGCCGCGCTGGGTGAAGGTGGTGGTGGCGCCGCGCGCGCCGGTGTCGAGCACCGGGACATTGGCGAGCAGCTTGCCGATGTAGTCGCGGACCCTGGCCTCATCCTTGTTGAAAGCCTTTTCGGCATAGGCCCAGGCGGCGAGGTAGTTCCAGCGGGCGCCGCCGGAGGTCTTGGGGTTCGGCGTGATGATCTGGACACCGGGCTTGACCAGATCGCCCCAGTCCTTGATCGCCTTCGGATTGCCCTTGCGGACGAGGAACACGATCGTCGAGGTGTAGGGCGAGGAGTTCTGCGGCAGGCGCGACTGCCAGTTCTCCGGCAGCTTCTTCGAGCGCTGGGCGACGGCGTCGATGTCGCCCGCAAGCGCCAGCGTCAGCACATCGGCATTCAGTCCGTCGATGACGGTGCGCGCCTGTGCCCCGGAGCCGCCATGCGACTGGCGGATCGTGGTGATCTTCTTCGCGTTCTTGGCGTTCCACTCCGCGATGAAGGCGGCGTTGATCTCGCGGTAGAGCTCACGCGTCGGATCATAGGAAACGTTCAGGAGCTCGGTCTGAGCCCGTGCACCGGCGACGACGCCGAAGCACAACGAGAAGGCTCCCAGAACGAGGCCGGCTTGAACCAGGCGGCGAAATACGGGGCGGGCCATCGTGCTCTCCGTTGTTGGGAACAGCCCGACCGATCGATCGGACGTTCTTTTTACAGAACGAAGCGTATGCTGAACCAGATCTACCGACAACTGTTTGAGGCAGCACTGTGTTTCAAAGTTGGCCGGTTCCGGAGAACAGACTACCGAAGCTCGCCCTCATCGAAGAAGGCTGATTTTCCTCCCTGGGGACCGGGTGTTTCCCCCGTTCTTCAGGCTTCAGATCCCGTCGCCTAGAACATTCTCCGGCGACGGTTGGTTCCGGCGCTGGTGCCGCTGCCAGAGGGCAGCCGCAAATGCCCAGCCGGCGCCGAGCAGGACAGGTCGCAGAACGAAATCGGCAGCAGCGACAGGCAACGCCATCATGAGGCTGCCCGTCAAGCCATAGACGAAACCGCCTGTCAGAAGGCTCGCCGCCGCATGGCCGAGACCCAGACCCGAAAGCCCGGCCCGCCTGAGCGATCCGGCTGGTCCGGCGAGGCCGCGGAGCTTCGTGCGCAGGCCAGCAACTCGGCCTTCAGACCGGCCCGCCGCATCGGCCTGCAGCGCGATATCCTCGGCAACGAAGCCGAAGGCGACCGTCTCATGGCTGATGCGATCGATCAGGATGAAGCCGCCGAGCTCGGTGCTCTCAGCGAAAGGCAGAGCGGCGATCGGCCTGTCGAGATCGATCGTCACCGTGCCGATGTCGTTCATCGCGAGGTTGGCCGCAGAAACCTCGGCAAGGGTCGAGACGTCGATGCCGTGATGCAGGGTCCTGACCACTGCTTGAGCATGGCTGCTGGCGAGCTTCAGGGCATAGCCGTTGCCGAGCGCAAGCGGGGTCTCGCCGGTCCAGAGCAGCCGCGCCGTCAGCCTACGCCGCACGGCCGGACGCTGCGCGGCGGCGACGATCAGGTCGCCACGCGAGATGTCGATCTCGTCTTCGAGCGTGACGGTGAGGGCCTGCCCGGCGGAAGCGTGCCCGGCATCGCCCGCTGGCGTCAGGATGCGCGCGATGCGGCTGGTGCGGCCGGACGGCAGGACGGCAATGGCATCGCCCGTCTTCAGATAGCCGAGGGCGAGATTGCCGGAATAGCCGCGAAAGCTGGAATCGGGCCGGTTGACCCATTGCACTGGCAGCACTGCGCCGGGATGGGCTGCGTTCACGGGTTCGATCGAGACCGTCTCGAGATGGTCGAGCAGCGGCGCGCCCTCGTACCAGCCCATCGAGACCGAGGCGCTGGTGACGTTGTCGCCGTCGCGCGCCGAGATCGGGACGAAGCTGATCTGGGTGAAGCCCAGCCCTGCGACGGCGCGGCGGTACTCGGCGCAGATGCGCTCGAATACGGTCTGGTCGTAGTCGACCAGATCCATCTTGTTGATGGCGACGACGATGTGGCGGACGCCGACGAGAGATACGATGAAGGAGTGCCGCAGCGTCTGCTTGAGCAGGCCCAGCCGCGCATCGACCAGGATGACGGCGAGATCGGCCGTCGAGGCGCCGGTCGCCATATTGCGGGTGTATTGCTCATGGCCGGGCGTATCCGCCACGATGAAGGCGCGGCGCGGCGTCGAGAAATAGCGATAGGCGACGTCGATGGTGATGCCCTGCTCGCGCTCGGCCGAGAGACCGTCGACGAGCAGCGCGAAATCGACCTTGTCGCCCTGCGTACCGAACTTCCGGGAATCCCGCTGCAGCGCGCCGAGCTGGTCGTCGAACACCGCCCCGGTCTCGAACAGGATGCGGCCGATCAGCGTCGACTTGCCATCGTCGACCGAGCCGCAGGTGATGAAGCGCAGGAGGGAACGTGGCTGCAGGCCGTCGTCATTGGCCGGGCCGTTTCCCGGCAGCGTCGCCTCGCGGGCGCGCTGCCGGGCATTCAGGGCACTCATTA
>DATDBB010000010.1:0-6251 GCA_036525085.1 Allobosea sp. | reverse complement strand
TGGCCGCTGAGGAAGGGATCGGCGCCGAGATTGCCCATCTCGCCGGCTTCCTGCTGATAGAGGTCGTCGCGCGCGAACAGCGCCGCCAGCCCCTTGCTCATCAGCTTGTCGCGATGCGGCGGCTGCCAGGGCGCCGGCACCGGCCTGGAACCGGAGCCCGCGAGTTGCTTGATGGTGATGGCATAGGCCGCGCGGATCGGAGCCTCCGGACTAGCCTCGGCTGCCCGGGCCGGGCCGAAACCTGCCAGCACGACTGAGGTCGCCAGCGTCGCGAAGGTAGATATGGCCCTCCGCATCATCATTCCGCGGCGGCGAGCGTGCGGGTCGGTTGCGGGACGTCGCGCCCCATCTCGATGGCCGCCTCGATCCAGCATCGGATCGCATCCTGGACGTTCGACAGCGCCTCTTCGGGGGTCTCGCCGTCGGACATGCAGCCGGGCAGGTCCGGGACCGTCGCGAAATAGCCGCCACCATCCTCTTTCGAGAGCGGCTCGATCACGATCCGATAAGCGAGCTTGGTCATGGCCGCCTCCTCGGTGGCGATTCTATCACGAGGCCGACAAATCTGACGAGCAGCCGGATATATTTCGGCTTGATCCGCCGCCGCGCCGGAATCGTCAGAATATCGGCAATGCAGACATGAGCGATCTTGTAATGCGAACCACCTCGCGATGGCGGCCTGCAGTCGATGCCGTGGGTGCGGCACAGCCTCTCGATGTCGCCGATCGTCCAGTCGCCGGCGAGGTTCGTTCGCATGCGAGCAAGAAGATCGTCCCCACCTACTCCTCGCCATCCCCGAACAGCCCGAACTGCGCCGCTTCGCGGTTGGGCTCCGGCATCCCCAGATGGCGGAAGGCATGCGGCGTCAGGATGCGCCCGCGTGGGGTCCGCTGGATGAAGCCCTGCTGCAAAAGGAAGGGCTCGATGATCTCCTCGATCGCATCGCGCGGCTCCGACAGCGAGGCGGCGATCGTCTCGATCCCGACCGGCCCGCCGCCGAAATTGATCGCGACGGTGGTGAGATAACGCCGGTCCATCTGGTCGAGGCCGATCGGATCGACATCGAGCAGCTTCAACGCCTTGTCGGCGACATGGCGCGTCACGATGGCGTCGCCATCGACGATGGCGAAGTCGCGCACCCGCCGCAGCAGCCGCCCCGCGATGCGCGGGGTGCCCCGCGAACGCTTGGCGATCTCGTTGGCGCCGTCATCCGACATCGGCATGCCGAGCACGCGCGCCCCGCGCGCGACGATGCCCTGCAATTCCTCGACGGTGTAGAACTGCAGCCGGATCGGGATGCCGAAGCGGTCGCGCAGCGGCGTTGTCAGCAGGCCGGCGCGGGTGGTGGCGCCGACCAGGGTGAATTTCGGCAGGTCGATCTTGACCGAGCGCGCGGCAGGCCCCTCGCCGATGATCAAATCGAGCTGGTAGTCCTCCATCGCCGGATAGAGAATTTCCTCGACCGCCGGATTGAGCCGGTGGATCTCGTCGATGAAGAGGACGTCGCGCTCTTCGAGATTGGTGAGCTGCGCCGCGAGATCGCCGGCCTTGGCAATCACCGGCCCCGAGGTCGAGCGGAAATTGACGCCCAGTTCCCGCGCCACGATCTGCGCCAGCGTCGTCTTGCCCAGGCCGGGCGGCCCGACGAAGAGCACATGGTCGAGCGCATCGCCGCGGCTTTTGGCAGCCTCGATGAAGACCTGGAGATTCGCCCGCGCCGCCGCCTGGCCGGTGAAATCGACGAGCGAGAGCGGCCGCAGCGAGGTTTCGCTGTCGTCATCGCGCTTCTCGGCGGAGAGGAGGCCGGGGCGGCGGGAATCACTCACAATGCGATCTCCAGCTCGATCGCGTCATGGATCGGGATGTCCATGTATCCGGTCCGCACGATGGTCGGAACCACCGAGCGGAAATGGTCGATCGCCTCGATATGCAGCCGCGAGAAGCGGAAGCCGCATTTCTGGTAGAAGGCGAGGCCCGGCATATTGTCGTTGGTCAGCATCGCCTTCAGCCTGATGGCTCCGCGCGCCCGCGCCGCCGCCTTCACGGCCTCGAGAAGCTGGATCGCCGCGCCCTGCCCCGGCACGACCGAATGCAGCGCGCAGAGCAGCGCCACATCACCGCGCATCGTCCAGCTCGCATAGGCCATGAAGGCACCGTCCTTGCCGGCGATCCCGAGCAGATCGAGCGCGGCGCAGTCATAGACGGTCAAGTCGATCATCATGCTGTGCGAGCCCCAACTCGCCAGCATCAATGCGAGAAAGGCGCTCTTGTCCTCGACCGGCGCGACGGTGAGGCGGCCGGCGCTCACTTCGCCAGCTCCTTCAGCCCGAGCTTGATGAGCTGCGCCGTCCCCGCCCCCTCGCCCGCCTCACGCGACGCGGCCGCCACCGCCGCCACGGCCTGCGCCTGCGGATAGCCGAGATTGCTCAGGGCGGAGACCGCGTCCGACACCGGCTGCGGCAGCTTCCTGTCCGCGAGAGCGCCGGCAAGCTGTGCCACGCCTGGATCGACATGGCCGAAGGCCGGCGCCTTGTCCTTCAATTCGGCGCAGATGCGCTGGGCGAGCTTGGGCCCGACGCCAGGCGCACGCGCGATCGCCGCCTTGTCGTTGGTCGCGAGCGCGGTCGCCAGCGCGCCGGGATCGAGCGTCGAGAGGATCGCGAGTGCGACCTTGGCGCCGACGCCCTGCACCATCTGCATCAGCCGGAACCAGTCGCGCTCATTGTCGGACATGAAGCCGTAGAGCCGGATCGCATCCTCGCGCACATGCGTCTCGATCGACAGCACGGCCGCCTCGCCCGGCTTGGCCAACCGCTGCAGCGTCCGCGCCGAGCACTGCACGACGTAGCCGACGCCCTGCACGTCGAGGATGACATGATCCTCGCCATAGGAATCGACGATGCCCTTGAGCTTGCCGATCATGCCTTGCCCCCTCCGCGGGTCATCCCGGGCGAAGCGTAGCGTAGACCCGGGATCCATTCCGGAACGCTACTCGGAGAGGCTCCGGAATGGATCCCGGGTCTCCCTGCGGTCGCCCGGGATGACGCGTACTGGACGTCGGTCACGAAAACCTCGGCTGATGGTTGGGTTCCACTTCGATCACGCCCTCACCCCGCCCGCATCTGCGCGACCAGCGTGCGCATGCCGCGGTGCTGGGCGTGGCAGATCGCGACCGCCAGCGCATCCGCCGCGTCGGCCGAACGCGTCTCGGCCTTGGGCAGCAGCACGCGGATCATCATCTGGACCTGTTTCTTGTCGGCATGGCCGACGCCCACCACCGTCTTCTTGACGAGATTGGCGGCATATTCCGCGACGCTGAGCCCCGCCAGCGCCGGCACGACGAGCGCAACACCCCGCGCCTGACCGAGCTTCAGCGCCGATTGCGGGTCGCGATTGACGAAGGTCTCCTCGACCGCGACCTCGTCGGGCGCGAAGGAGGCGACGATCCGCGTCAGCCCCTCATGCAACTGCCGCAGCCGTTCCGACAGCGGCAGGCCCGCTTCGCTCTCGACGCAGCCGCAGGCGACAAAGCCGAGCTTGCTGCCCTCCGAGACAACGACGCCCCAGCCCGTCTTCCGGAGGCCGGGGTCGATGCCGAGAATGCGAATCGGTGGGTTCATGTCGAGTGCAGCCTAGCCGTTGGACACGCTTTGTTCCATGGCGTGTCCTAACGATCCCTCTCCAGCCCACAGCAATCGATGAGCGCCGCGCATCGGTCTCATCACAAGGAAAGGGGTTGCCCCGGCGCGCACCAGGTTGTTGGTGCGAAACGCTGCTGCCTTCCCAGGGACATTGCTCCCTTATTCCTCCGGCCGATGTCAGATTTCTTCGCCCTGCTTTTCCCCTCCGTCTCGCCGACAGGCCTCGCCGTCCTGCTGGCGGCGACGCTGCTCGGCGGCCTGGTGCGCGGCTTCACCGGCTTCGGCTTCGCGATGGTGTTCATGCCGCTGGCCTCGATGGTGCTCGGCCCGGTCGCGGCGCTCGGGCTGATCTGGTGCATCGACCTGCCCTTCGCCCTGCCGATCGCCGCCCGCAATGCCCGGCAGGCCGAGTGGCGCGAGGTCGCGCCCCTGCTGCTGACCGCGACGCTCGCCTTGCCCGCCGGCATCTGGCTGCTGATCTGGCTCGACCGCGAGACGATGCGCTGGATCCTGGCCGTGCTGATCCTGGCCGCCGTCGCGCTGATGGCCTCGGGCTGGCGCTATCACGGCCGGCCCGGCATTCCGCTCTCGCTCGGCGTCGGCGTGCTGTCGGGCCTGTTCAACGGCATGGCCTCGATCGGCGGCATGCCGCTCGCCGTGTTCTGGCTCGGCGCGCAGCGCAACGACCGCCACAAGACCCGCGCCAACCTGCAGACCTTCTTCGGCATCTCGACGCTGGTCAGCGGTGCGATCCTCTGGCGCAACGACATCCTGACGGTGACCGCGCTGAAGATGGCCCTGCCGCTGATGGCGGTCTATGGCGCCGGCATGTGGGCGGGAACGCACGGCTTCCGCCTGGCGAACGAGATCACCTTCCGCCGCATCGCCTATGCCGTGATCTTCGTCAGCGCGCTCGTCAGCCTGCCGCTCTGGGATGCGGTGGTGGGGCGGTAGGGACCGCACCCGTCATTGCGAGCGTAGCGAAGCAATCCAGGAGGGCTCGCTCGACGGCCCCTGGATTGCTTCGCTGCGCTCGCAATGACGGCGCAAAGCCTCAGCCCCCGAGCTTGGCCATCACGTCGTCGGCGATCTCGAAATTGGCGAAGACGTTCTGGACGTCGTCGTCATTGTCGAGCGCTTCCATCAGCCGCATCATCGAGGCCGCCTTCTCCTCGTCGAGCGGGGCGGAGGTCGTCGGGCGCCAGACCGGCTTGGCGGAAGCGGGCGCGCCCAGCGAGGCTTCGAGCGCCTTGGAGACCTCGTTCAGCGCATCGAAGGCGCACAGGATGGTGTGGCCGTTCTCGTCGGTGATGACGTCGTCGGCGCCGGCCTCGATCGCCGCCTCCATGATCTTGTCTGCATCGCCGGCCTCCGGCGGATAGCTGATCTCTCCGACGCGGTTGAACATGAAGGAGACGGAGTTGCTCTCGCCCAGCGCCCCGCCCGATTTGGTGAAGTAGGAGCGCACGGCCGAGGCGGTACGATTGCGGTTGTCGGTCAGCGCCTCGACGATGACGGCGGCCCCGCCCGGCCCGTAGCCCTCGTAGCGGACCTCGTCATAATTGTCGCCTTCGCCGCCGGCCGCCTTGTTGATGGCGCGCTGGATGTTGTCCTTCGGCATGTTCTCGGCGCGCGCGGCCAGCACGGCCATGCGCAGGCGCGGATTCATCGCGGGGTCGGGCATACCCATCTTGGCCGCGACGGTGATTTCGCGCCCGAGCTTCGAGAACAGCTTGGCGCGCACGGCGTCCTGCTTGCCCTTGCGGTGCATGATGTTCTTGAACTGGGAATGACCGGCCATGGAACCCGAGCCTCTGCTGTCATGTCGATGCGAGCCGCCCCGACCTCGTCGATCGGCCGGGCGGACGAAGCCCGGCTTATAAGCGCCGCCCTCGCCGGCTAGCAAGCCGCCAGGCGCCAAGCTCCGTCATCCATTGGGAACGGTGCATGACACGGGCTTTCTGCTTTTCGTTAAGTCATTCTTTGCCAGAACGCTTCCACTGTCGTGCGACGAGGTACCGCCCGCTGGGGCGTCGAAGACGTAGGCTTGTATGAATCCTTCCTACAGCACGGCGATCGCGGACCAGGAGCCGCGGTTTCGCGCCTTTCAGATCGGGCCGGAGGACATCGCCGTGCTTCGCGGCCACGCCGAGTTCGCGAAGGCCCGCCTGCCGGCACTGCTCGTCGATCTCCACGACCAGTTCGCGCCCTGGCCCGAAACGGCGCGCGCCCTGCGCATTCCCGAGGTCCATGACGCCCGGCTCGCGCATTGGATCCGCCTCGCTTCCGGCGATCTGCAGGACGGCTTCATGGAATCGGCCCGTCGCCTCGCCACGGCATTCCACCAGCACGAGGTGCCGGCCTATGCGATCGCGATCTGCCACGCCATCGTGACCAATCGGATCGGCGTCGAACTCGGTCTCGACCGCGACTCGCTTTCGCGCCTCGGCCGCTGGCGCAACAAGGAGCTGCGCCGGCGCATCGCGCTTCGCTCCGCCCTTAACAAGGCGACCGCCCTCGATCTCGAACTGCTGCTGGAGACCTATGGCGAGGTTCAGCGCCAGAGCAAGGAGCGGACACGCGCGGAGATCGCCGCCTTCGAGGTCACCG
>DATDBB010000009.1:0-13758 GCA_036525085.1 Allobosea sp. | reverse complement strand
CCTGATCGTCGAACTGACGCGCGAGCGGGCCATGTCGACCATCCTGATCACCCATGATCTTGGTTTGGCGGCTGCCTATTGCGACAAGGTCGTGGTGATGGAGAAGGGCGTCGTCGTCGAGACGGCGGCGGCGGGCGAGATCTTCCGCAATCCGCAGCACCCCTACACCCGCAAGCTGATGCAGGCGACGCCGCGCATCGGCATGAGCCTGCGCGACCTGCTGCCGGATGCGCCGAAGGCGGAACCCGCGGCGCTGCGCCCGGGGCCCGCTGCCGGGGCCGAGCCGCTGATGCGGGTCGAAAATCTGGTGAAGGAGTATCCCAGACCCGAGACGGGGGCGTTCTTCGCCAAGCTGATGGGCAAGGCGGAGGCGCCCAAATCGGCTTTCCGGGCGGTCGATGGCATCAGCTTCACCGTGGCGAAGGGCGAGACGCTGGGCCTCGTCGGCGAGTCCGGCTGCGGCAAGTCGACGACGTCGATGATGATCACGCGGCTGATCGACCCGAGCGGCGGCAGGATCATCTTCGACGGCACCGATATCGGCGCGATCCCGGCCAAGCAGTTCGCGGCCTCAGCCCATCGCCGGCGCATCCAGATGGTCTTCCAGGACCCGACCGACAGCCTCAACCCGCGCTTCACGGCCGAGCGCGCCATCGCCGACCCGATCATGCGGATGGGCTCGATCACCGGGCGCGATGCGCTGCGGGCGCGCTGCGAGGAGCTGGCGCGGCTGGTCGGTCTGCCGGTCGAACTGATCGGCCGCTTTCCGCACCAGCTCTCCGGCGGCCAGAAGGCGCGTGTCGGAATCGCGCGGGCGATCGCGCTCGATCCCGATCTCGTCATCCTCGACGAGCCGACGGCGGCGCTCGACGTTTCCGTGCAGGCCGTGGTGCTCAACCTGCTGGAGGAACTGAAGGGCCGGCTCGGCATGAGCTACCTCTTCGTTTCGCACGACCTCAATGTGGTGCGGCTGCTCTGCGACCGGGTGATCGTGATGAAGACGGGCGCGATCGTCGAGCAGGGCACGGCCGAGGAGGTTCTGGGCGATCCGAAGGCCGAGTATACCAAGGAACTGCTGACGGCGATTCCGCACCCGCCGCTGTGAGATGTCGTCATTCCGGGGCTTCGCGCAGCGAAGAACCCGGAACCCACGACCGGGCGAGGCCGCAATGCCACGCCAGCCTGTGGTACCCAGTCGTAGGTTCCGGGTTCGCGGCTTTGCCGCGCCCCGGAATGACAAACATTGGAAACGTGATGAAGATCAATGACCCCGCCGTGCTGGCCGAAGTCGAGGCCGCCTTCATGGCCTATGAGAAGGCTCTGAACGAGAATGATGTCGCGGTGCTGGACGCCTCCTTCAAGGATGCGCCGGAGACGATCCGTTACGGCATGGGCGAGAATCTCTACGGCTTCGGCGAGATCGCGGCGTTCCGCTCGGCGCGCTCGCCTGTCGGGCTGGTCAGGACGATCGAGCGAACCGTCATCACCACCTATGGCGATGCGATGGCCACCGCCAACACCCTGTTCCGGCGCGAGAGCATGGCCGGCAAGGTCGGTCGCCAGAGCCAGACCTGGGTCAAGTTTCCCGAAGGCTGGCGCGTGGTCGCCGCGCATGTCAGCGCGATTGCCGAATGAGCTTGCGCGTGGCGAAAGCCGGTCCTGAGAGCTGAACGATCATGCCGCGCCACGCCGCTACCGCCAGGACGCCCAAGCCGGTCGCAGCGCCGCTGACGCGAACCGAGACGCTGCGCCTGCAGATCGCCGACGAGATCGTCTCGGGCGCGCTCGAACCGGGAACACCGCTCGACGAGCAGGAGCTTGCGGCGCGCTTTGGCGTGTCGCGAACCCCGGTGCGCGAGGCGATCCGCCAGCTCTCTGCTTCCGGGCTGGTCAGCGTCCGGCCGCATCGCGGAGCGGTGGTGGCACTGCCGACGCCGGCCCAGCTCAACGACATGTTCGAGGCGATGGCCGAGCTGGAGGCGCTCTGCGCGGGGCTCGCGGCCCGCAACATGACCGTTCCCGAGCGGCGCGGACTGGAGGCCCTGCATGGCGAGCTACGGCTGCTCGTCCATGAGGGCGATCCGGTGAGCTATCATGAGAAGAACGAGGCTTTTCACGCCGCGATCTATGCCGGCTCGCATAATGGCTATCTGGCCGAACTCACCCTGATGACGCGCACGCGCGTCGCGCCGTTCCGCCGCGCCCAGTTCCGCGCGACCGGGCGGCTTGGCGGCTCCTATCAGGAGCACGACCTGATCGTCGAGGCGATCCTGCGCGGTGACCAGGCGGGCGCCAGCGAGGCGATGCGCGCCCATATCGGCATCGTCCGGGACGCATTCCGGAGCTATGCGCAGACGCGGTGAGGGGACTCAGCGGCGTGGCTCAGAGGGTTGGCAGCTCATCAAGCGGATTGAGCCAGGCAACGCCGAGAGGGCGGAAATGCCGCTCATTCGCGGTCAGCAACGTCAGGCTATGAGCGGCCGCCGTCGCAGCAATCGCAACATCGGCGAAGCCCATCCCAAATGCGCGCGCTTCGTCCAGCATCGGACCAGCCTTACGTGCAACGGCCCGGTCAAACGGCAAGAGCCGGTCGCCATACAGATGCTCCACTGTAGCGAGCCAAAGATGCAGCCTGTCCGCCTTGGCGGTCGCGCCGGTCCGGCGAGCGGCCGCGATGCCCTTCTCGATCTCAGCCAGTGTGATCGTCGAGAGGAAGAGACGCTCACTTGCCCGCACCAGCCAGCCGTTCAGGTCAGGCCGCATCTGCGCCTTTGTTGGCGCGGAGGCCGAGAGTACGTCTGTATCCAGCAGATACCTCAAAGATCGATATCGCGCATGGGCGTGCGGTCACGCTCCGGAATATCCTCGGCCTCGGCAGGGAAGGCTGCCAGCAACTCGCCAAAACTCGGCACACGCGACAGCCGCTCATAGTCTGCGAAGGAGAGGACCACAGCCTCCTTGCGGCCGTGGCGGGTGATCAGGGCAGGCTCGCCTGCCACCGCCCCGTCGATTAACGCAGACAGGGACGCTTTGGCCTCGCGCAACTGGACTTCCTTCATCGCCGCGCCCTCTCTGTGACTACATGAGACTACATATCAGGCGCGGGCCACGATGCCAACTCGACCGGGTTACGTCACAGCGCCTGTGCCGCGACGAAGGCCCGCCAGCCGCCATGCTGCGTCACGTCGCGGGCGCCTTCGGTCGCGATGGTTTCGCAGAGGAAGCCCTTGACCTTGGTGCCGTCGGCCAGAGCCAGCGTACCGATGCCGAGCGGGGATGGAATGCCGGAGACGAAGCGGCCGAAGCCCTCGGGCGGTAGCGACCAGACTTCGAGCGCGATGGCGGCGCCGCCCTCTCCGACGCGGATCAGGCCCGGGCGTGCAGGGGGCCCGCCGGGCAGGGCGAAGAGGCGATAATCCGGTGTCGTCGTGGTGGCGCGCAGGAAGGTCCCGCCGAGGCGCGTCAGTTCGCCGTTCAGTGGCATGCCGGAGAGATGGGCGCCGACGACGGCGATCTCGATCGCATCGGGCGTGGGTCGGACCGGCAGCGTCGCGAGTGCGGGATGGGGCAGTCCGGTTGCGCCCAGCGGCAGGCTGGCCGCCACATGCAATGCGCGGCCGAGACCGGCGAGCACCGCATCATGTCCGGACGGCGCGATCAGCGTGATGCCGGCCGCAGTGCCGTCCGCCGCGAGGCTCACCGGCACGGCGAGCGCGCACATGTCGAGCAGGTTGACGAAGTTGGTGTAGCGGCCGAGCAGCGAGTTCATGCCGATCGGGTCTGCCGCCATCTCGCTGAGCGTCACCGGGCGGGGCGCGGTCGGCACCATCAGCGCGTCGATGCCTTTCAGCGCGGCCCGCGCGGTGAGCGCCAGTTCGGCGACGCGGTAGCGCGCGGCGAAGGTGGCGGCAGCGTCCGGCAGCGGCTTGCCGGCGATGACGGTGCGGATCACCGGCAGGATCGCGTCCGGGTCCCTGGTCAGGAGATCGCGGACAGCCAGGAAGCGTTCGGCGACCCAGGGTCCTTCATAGAGTAGCCTTGCGGTCTCATAGAGCGGGGCCATGTCGAGCGGAACGATTTCGGCGCCGAGCGCTCGCGCACGTTCGACCGCCAGCGCGAAGCTCGCTGCAGCGCCGGTATCGCCAGCGAAGCCGAGGTCTTCCGGACGGGGTACGGCGATGCGGGGCTTCGGCGGGACGGCGCCGGGCTGGCCGAGCGGGACCGGGCGCGAGAACGGGTCGCTGGCGTCCGGGCCGGCGATGACGTCGAGCACCGCCCAGGCATCCTCCACCGTCAGCGCGAAGACCGAGACGCAGTCCAGCGTGCGGCAGGCCGGCACGACGCCCGCGGTCGGGACGAGACCGAGGCTGGGCTTGAGGCCAATGAGGTTCTGCAGGCCGGCGGGCACGCGGCCGGAGCCCGCTGTATCGGTGCCGAGCGAAACCGGCACGATGCCCGCTGCGACGACGCTGGCCGAGCCCGAACTGGAGCCGCCGGGGACGAGATCGGCGCGCAGCGTGTTCAGCGGCACGCCATAGGGCGAGCGCGTGCCGTTCAGCCCGGTGGCGAACTGGTCGAGATTGGTCTTGCCGATGATGATCGCGCCGGCCGCCCGCAGCCTCGCGACGACGCTGGCGTCCTGCCACGGCTGATAGGCGAAGGCCGGGCAGGCGGCCGTGGTGGGCAGCCCGGCGACGTCGATACTGTCCTTCACCGCGACGGGTACGCCCCAGAGGCGGCGGCCTTGCGGACCGTCCGCCTGCAGGGCTTCAGCCTCCGCCAGCACCTCGGCTTCTGGCCGCAACGAGATGAAGATCGCCGCGTCGCCATGGGCGCGGTGGCGGGCGTAAGCTGCCGCGATCGTCTGCGGGATGGTGGTGCGACCGTCCAGATGGTCGGCAAGGAGGCTGGTCAGCGTCGGCACGATTGCTCTCTCATTCAGCGCGCCCAGGAATTGGGCATATTTTCGCAACATGCATGCAAAGATTATGCAATTGGGATCGCCGGATCGATTCCAGTTGGCGCGTCGGGGCGCAGGCGCCGGAAGCTAAGATTTCGATTCCCTCGGATTCCATTGCGATCTCGATCGCCTCGCGGCTGTTCCTGAGAAGCCGATTCCGCGATGCGTGCGTGACTCGATCTCAGGCATGGCCCTTGCAAAGCCCGTTCCGTTCGTCCGCGATCGGGGGCGCCAAGCCGTGAACCGCTTCGAAATTCCAGCCCAGCCCTTTCCGCTCAGCGTCGATTTCGCGCGCACAGCGCTCGTCATCATCGACATGCAGCGCGACTTCCTCGAGCCCGGCGGCTTCGGCGCGGCGCTGGGCAATGACGTTTCGCGGCTGGTCGCGGCCGTGGAGCCGTGCCGGGCCATTCTGGCGGGAGCGCGTGCCGCGGGCATGCTGGTGATCCACACCCGCGAGGGTCATCGTCCCGACCTGTCGGATGCACCGCCGGCCAAGGTCCTGCGCGGCCCCGCCGACAAGCGCATCGGCGCGTGCGGGCCGATGGGGCGTATCCTGATCCGCGGCGAGGCGGGGCACGACATCATTCCGGCACTCGCGCCATTGCCGGACGAGCCGGTGATCGACAAGCCCGGCAAGGGCGCCTTCTACCAGACCGATCTCGACCTGATGCTGCGCAACCGCGGCATCGAGACGCTGATGGTGACCGGTGTCACCACCGAGGTCTGCGTCCACACCACCGTGCGCGAGGCGAACGACCGGGGCTATCGCTGCCTCGTGCTCGGCGATGCCTGTGCGTCCTATTTCGCGGAGTTCCACGAGGTGGGCCTGCGGATGATTGCAGCCCAGGGCGGAATTTTCGGCTGGGTTTCGACGACGGGAGAGGTGCTGGCGGCGCTCGCCGCCACGGAGCGGGCCGCCTGAGCGCGGCGAGGGAGGGGACATGGCGACGACCACGACGGCGACGACGACCTCACCGAAACTCTGGACGCCGGGCGACTGGAACGCCCTGTTCGGCTTCGGCACCAACATCCTGGTCAACCTGCTGGTGCTGACCGGCCTGCTGCAATTCGTCCTGAAGATGCCGCCCGCGATCGTGTTCGGGCGCATCCTGCCGGCGCTCGGGCTGATGATGTTCCTGTCGACCGGGTATTATGCCTATCTCGCCTGGAAGCTCGCCAAGGAGACCGGGCGCGACGATGTCTGTGCGCTGCCCTCGGGCATCAGCGTGCCGCATATGTTCGTCGTCACTTTCGTCATCATGCTGCCGATCGCGAGCATGACCGGCGACCCGATCAAGGGCTGGGAGGCGGGTCTCGTCTGGGTGTTCTTCCAGAGCTTCATCCTGATGGCCGGCGGTTTCATCGCGCCCTACATCCGCAAGATTACGCCGCGCGCTGCGCTGCTCGGCACGCTGGCCGGCGTCTCGATCGCCTTCATCTCGATGCGGCCGGCGCTGGAGATCTTCCTGACGCCGGCGATCGGGCTGGTCTGCCTCGCGATCATCCTGGTGAGCTGGTTCGGCGGAGTGCGCTATCCGCGCGGCATTCCGGCCGGGCTCGTGGCGATCGCCTTCGGCATGGTCATCGCCTGGGGCTCGGCCCTCCTCGGGCTCGATGTCGGCGGGCTGTCGCTGGCGAAGCTCGGGGCGGCGTTCTCGACCTTCGGCTTCTCGCTGCCGATCCCGGCCTTCGACCACGTCTTTTCGGGCTTCACCTATCTCGGGATCATCCTGGTCACCGCGATCCCCTTCGGCATCTACGACCTCGTCGAGGCCATGGACAATGTCGAGAGCGCGGAAGCGGCCGGCGACCATTATCCGACGACGCGGGTGCTGACCGCCGACGGCGTGGTCTCGCTGATCGGCTGCCTGATGGGCAACCCCTTCATCAACGCGGTCTATATCGGCCATCCCGGCTGGAAGGCGATGGGCGGGCGCATCGGCTATTCCGCCGCGACGGGCTTAATCGTGATCGTGCTGTGCTGGTTCGGCATCATCGCGCTCCTGCTCGCGCTGATCCCGATCGTCGCGATCTCGCCGATCCTGCTCTATATCGGCATGCTGATCGGGGCGCAGGCCTTCCAGACCACGCCCGCCAGCCACGCGCCGGCGATCGTGCTGGCGATCACGCCGCATCTCGCCGCCTGGGCCAAGGTGCTGATCGATGGCGCGCTCGGTGCGGCCGGCACCAATGCGGCGGCGGTCGGCCTCGACAAGATGGCCAATATGGGCGTGCTCTATCACGGGCTCGAATTGATGGGGGGCGGGGCGATCCTCTCCGGCCTCGTGCTCGGCGCCATCGCCGTCTTCGTGATCGAGAAGCAGTTCACGCAGGCGGCGGCCTTCGCTGCCGCCGGCGCCGTGCTGACCTATTTCGGCCTGATGCATGGCGAGGCGATCGGCATCGGCAAGGGGCTCGGCGTCACGCCCTCGATCAGCCTCGCCTACGCGATGGTCGCGGGCTTCCTCTACTACTGCGCCAAGTCGCTGGCGGGCGAACCAGCCCTCAAGACGATGACCACAGAGCCACGGGCCAAGCTGGAGCCTGCCGATTGAGCAACCCCGATGCGGGGGGCGGCTTCGCCGCCGCCCGCCATCTCGACGCGATGGCGCCGGCGCTGGGCCTCACGATCACCGCCGAGCAGCGGCCGGCCGTGCTGCAGTTCCTCGCCATCGCGCATGGCATGTCCGAGATCGTGCGCAACGCGCCGCTCGATCCAGCCTTGCTCGAACTGGCGCCGGTCTTCCGGCCGGGCGCTCTGCGTGGAGAGGCTTCGTGAGTTGCGACGTCTTTGCGCCGGCCCATCGGATCGCGGCACAGGTCAGGGACGGCGAGATTTCGGCCGAGGCGGTTGCCGAGACCTTCCTGGACCGCATCGACAAGGTCAATCGCGTCGTCAACGCCTTCACCGACGTCACGGCAGACCGCGCCCTGGAGCAGGCGCGCGGGATCGACAAGGACCGCGCGGCGGGCAAGACGCTCGGGCCGCTCGCCGGCGTGCCCTTCGCCGCCAAGAACCTGTTCGACATCACGGGCTTGCCGACCAAGGCGGGATCGAAGATCAATCGCGAGCGCGCTCCGGCCGCGCGCGACGCGGAACTGATCGAGCGGCTGACGGCTGCCGGCGCGGTTCTGCTCGGCGGCCTCAACATGGGTGAATACGCGTATGACTTCACCGGCGAGAACGCCCATGACGGGCCCGGCCGCAATCCGCACGATCCGGCGCGGATGGCGGGTGGATCGTCCTCCGGCTCGGGAGCGGCGACGGCAGCGGGGCTCGCTCCGATCTCGCTCGGCTCGGACACCAACGGTTCGATCCGGGTGCCGAGTTCGCTCTGCGGCGTGTTCGGGCTGAAACCCACCTATGGGCGGCTGCCGCGCACGCGCAGCTTCCCCTTCTGCGACTCGCTCGATCATCTCGGGCCCTTCGCGCGCGACGTCACCGACCTGGCGTTGGCCTATGATCTGATGCAGGGCGCGGACCCGGCCGATCCGGCCTGTGCGCAGCGGACGGTCGAACCGGCGCTGTCCTCGCTGGAGCGCGGGGTCGGTGATCTACGGATCGCGGTCGCCGGGGGCCATTTCTCGACGGAGGGAATGCCGGAGGCAGCTGCGGCGGTGGCCGCCGTTGCGAAGGGGCTCGGCACGGTGAAGACGATCGAACTGGCGGGTGCGGGCATTGCGCGGGCCGCCGCCTTCCTGATCACCAACGCCGAAAGCTCGACATTCCATCTCGACCGGCTGCGCGAGCGGGCCGACGATTTCGACCCGGAGACGCGCGACCGCTTCCTCGCCGGGGCGATGCTGCCGGCGGCCTGGTATGTTGGGGCGCAGCGGGCACGGCACTGGTTCCATGACGAGATGATGCGTGTCTTCGAGGACGTCGACCTGATCATCGCGCCGGCGACGCCGTGCCCCGCGCCGCTCGTCGGGCAGAAGGTTCTGGAGTTGCGTGGCGAGAGCGTGCCGCTGCGGCCTAATCTCGGCCTGTTCACCCAGCCTATTTCGGCGATCGGCCTGCCGGTGGCGGCTGTGCCGGTTTTCAGTTCGGGCCTGCCGATCGGCATCCAGATCATCGCCGCGCCCTGGCGGGAGGATCTATGCCTGCGCGCGGCCTTCGCGCTTCAGCAGATGGGGGTGTGTGAGGCGAGGGCGCCGGTATTGGACGTCTAGTACGCCTCAGCCCTCATCCTGAGGAGCCGCGAAGCGGCGTCTCGAAGGATGATCCAGCTAGCACCGGAGACATCTGGAGCATCCTTCGAGACGCGCCGGTGGCGCTCCTCAGGATGAGGGCTGGAGGGTTGAGCGGCTCGCTTACGCTCCCCCGATCAGGATGCCCGCCGCGAGCACGAGGCCGCCGCCCAGCACGATCTGGAAGGCGGCGCGCAGGAACGGCGTTTCCATGTAGCGGTTCTGGATCCAGACGATGGCCCAGAGTTCGACGAAGACGACGGCGAGCGCGATCACGGTGGCCGTCCAGAAATGCGGGATGAGATAGGGCAGGGCGTGGCCGAGCCCGCCCAGCGCCGTCATGACGCCGGAAGCCAGTCCGCGTTTCCACGGAGCGCCGCGGCCCGAGAGCTTGCCGTCGTCATGGGCGGCTTCGGTGAAACCCATCGAGATGCCGGCGCCGACCGAGGCCGAGAGGCCGATCAGGAAGGTCGTGCGCGGGTCCTGCGTCGCGAAGGCGGTGGCGAAGATCGGCGCGAGCGTCGAGACCGAGCCGTCCATCAGCCCGGCGAGGCCGGGCTGGACCCAGGTCAGGACGAACTGGCGCTTGGCGGCGAGGTCCTCCTCGGAGCGGGTTTCGCCGCCGAGCTTCTCCTCGGTCAGGGCCAGTGCCTTCGCCTCATGCCCGGCTTCGGCAGCGGCGAGCGCGCCGAGCAGCGCGCGCGTATCGACATCGGTCGAGCGGCCGGCGGCTGCTACATAAAAGTCCCGCGCCTGCCGCTCCATGTCGGCGGCTTCTTCGCGGATCCGCTCCAGCCCGAGATTCTCGACCAGCCAGACGGGCTTGCGGGTGTAGAAATCCGCGACATGCTCGCGGCGGATCGGCAGGACGACGTCGCCAAAGCGCTGCCGATAGAGCGCGAGCAGACGCTGGCGGTGTCCGTCTTCCTCCTCAGCCATGCCGTCGAAGATCGCGGCCGAGGCGGGGTAAGCCTGCCGGAGGATCTGCGCATAGGTCGCATAGATGCGACCATCTTCCTCCTCGGAGGAAATCGCGAGAGCGAGGATTTCCTTTTCGGTGAGGTCGTCGAAGCGGCGCTTGCCGCCGAAGGATGGCAGGGAGAGGCGAGAGAGCATGGCAACAATCCATATTTTAGAATAATTCTAAACTAATATGCTCGACACGCATCCGCAAGCCGCCCTCAGCCATGTCGAGGCTGCGCCCGAAACGAAAATACCCGGCCTCGCGGCCGGGTATCCTGAGCCAAGTCAAAGTCCGATGGATCAGACCGTCAGCTTGCCGGCCTTGGCGGCTGCGTAACGCTCGTTGACCTTCGCCCAGTTGATCACGTTCCACCAACCCTTGAGGTAGTCGGCACGGCGGTTCTGGTACTTCAGGTAATAGGCGTGCTCCCAGACGTCGTTGCCCATCAGGACCATGTGCTTGTCCATCAGCGGGCTGTCCTGGTTGGGCTTCGGGAGCAAGGCGAGCTTGCCGGCCTTGTCCACGGTGACGAAGACCCAGCCCGAACCGAAGACGCGCAGGCCTGCCGCCTCGAAATCGGCCTTGAATTTGTCGAAGCCGCCGAGGTCCTTGGTGATCGCGGCCGCGACGTCGCCGCTCGGAGCGCCGCCGGCGTTAGGCCCCATGATCTCCCAGAACATGCTGTGATTGGCGTGGCCGCCGCCGGCATTGCGGATCGCGACGCGCACGGCTTCCGGAAGCGCGCCGATGTCGCCGAGCAGTTCGTTGATCGGCTTGGTCGCGAGCACGCCATGGTCCTTGGCGGCCGCGTTCAGCCCCGCGACGAAGGCGGCGTGGTGGCGGCTGTAGTGGATGTCCATTGTCGTGGCATCGATATGCGGCTCCAGCGCGGCCGCCTCATAGGCGCGCTTCGGCAGCGAGAAAGGCCCTGTCGGGGCGGCCGGTGCGGCGGCTTGGGCCCAGACCTTCGGCGCAGCGACGACGGCGATGGTGGCGGAGCCGAAACCGAGCAGGGAGCGGCGCGAGAAGGACGTCGTGGCGATCATGAAACCTCCAATAGCGGTGGGCGGATTCCGCCTTGCCGTTAGGTTATGCGGGAAGCATGCGGGCAGATGCAACGGGCATGCGGTTTTTCATGCGGCACGCATCCCGCGCATGGGGGACGCTTCTACCCGCAAGATCCTGACCGGACGGTGAAACCGTCCCCGGCACAACCAGAAATTCGCCCGAAAGTTGCATTAACTCTCGATTTACTGCGTTTTGCTAGCGTCAGGATCGAATTACCGAGGCCCGAAAAGGACCCGCCGATCATGCATGCGCTCGCGCTGAAGGCCCCTGAGCCGGCCAATGAGGACATGCCGACCCAAGCCTTTGCCCAGGCCTCCGTGGAAGCTTCCGCCGAGCGCGCGGTGCGCGAGATCGCCGAACGCTTCGGCAAGCTCGGGGTGGAGATCACCGACATGTCCGGGCGCATCAGCGATGTGACCCGCCAGCTCGAAGGCCAGACGGACGGCCTTCACCGCGTCGTCACGGCGGTGGAGCAGGTGTCCCGGGCCAATCGCTCGATCCAGCAGGCGGCCGAGGGCGCGCAGACGACGGCGTCCGTCGTCCGCAACGGGCTCGAACGCGTGACCGGTGCAGTCAAGCTCGGCCTGAATGCGGCGCAGTCTGACATCGAGGCCCTGTCGCAGGGCGCGCAGTCGATCTCGGAGGCGCTGACACAGGCCGTCACGGACGCCCACAAGGTGCGGGCCTCGAGCGATGCGATCCAGGCGATCACGCGCGAAATCCAGCTGCTGTCGATCAATGCCGGCGTCGAGGCGGCGCGCAGCGGCGCGGCGGGACGCGGCTTCGCCGTGATCGCGGCCGCGGTGAAGCACCTCGCCGAGCAGACCCGCGAGGCCACCGCGCTCAGTTCCCGGCAATTGGAAGCACTGGTCAAGTCCGTCGACCTGCTGGCGAGCAAGAGCGATGAAAATGCCTCGACGGCGCGGCGCGCCCGCGACGAGAGCCAATCGATCTCGCAGCATCTCGGCGAGCTCGACAGTTTCAGCAGGTCGGTCGTCGGCCTCATCGGCGACATCGACGCGATCTCGAACCCGACACGGGAGAACGCCATCGCCTTTTCCAAGGTCGGCGAGGACCTGCGGGCGCTCGTCGACGGCGTCGATCACTCGAGCGAGAACCTCGAGCGGGCGGCGCAGCGCGGCGATGCGCTCGTTTCGATCAGCGAGGGGATTTTGGGGGCGATCGCGGCCTCGGGCGTGCGGACGGCGCAGTCGGAGCTGATCGCCACCGCGATGGAGACGGCGGCCAGGATCGGCGGGTTGTTCGAACAGGCGCTGGACAAGGGCGAGCTCAGCCTCGCCGATCTCTACGACGAGGCGTATCAGCCGATCGGCGGGACCAACCCGGTGCAGCATATGACGCGGTTCGTGGCGCTGTGCGACCGCGTGCTGCCGCCGATCCAGGAGGCCCTGCTGACCTCCAACCGTCGCATCGTGTTCTGCGCGGCGGTGGACCGCAACGGCTTCCTGCCGACGCATAACCGGAAATACGCGCAGCCACAGGGTTCCGATCCGGTCTGGAACAACGCCAATTGCCGCAACCGCCGCATCTTTGACGACCGGACCGGGCTGGCGGCGGCGCGCAATCGCAAGCCGTTCCTGCTGCAGACCTACAGGCGCGACATGGGAGGCGGCCAGTTCCTGGTGATGGAAGACCTCTCGGCGCCGATCATGGTGAAGGGCCGGCACTGGGGCGGCTTCCGGTTCGGCCTCAACGTCTAGCCAAACAAAGATCTGCGTTGCGTCGGTTTCAGGTTGAGTGAGTTGGCGAGCCCCGCGTCATGCATATAGCACCGTCATTCCCCAACCTGTCCGTGCTCCTGATCGATTCGAGCCCGCATTACCGGCGCATCGTCCGCACGATGCTCTATCAGGCCCAACTCAGCCGCATCTTCGAGGCCGCGGATCTCGCCTCCGCCGCGACGACGTTCATCCAGAAGCAGCCGAACATCGTGATCCTCGACTGGGACCTGCCCGACGGCGGCAGCACGAAATGCCTGGCGGCGATTCGCTCCTTCAAGACCTCGCCTTTCGCCAAGGCGCCGGTCCTGATCATGATGGAGCGGCCGGACAGGCGCTCGGTCGTGCAGGCCGCCAAGCTCGGAGCGCATGAGATCATCACCAAGCCGATCTCACCCAACAATCTCTGGCTCCACCTCTCGGGCATCATCAACATCCCGCGCAAGTATCGCGAGACGAGCGGCAGCATCTCGCTCGTGCCCCGCGCCATCAGCAACAGCATGTTCTGAAACGGCTGGACGCCGCTGCAGCGGCCGGCGACGTGTCCCCGGGCGCCCGGCCGGATGCGCGCGCCTGCTGCGCTGCGGCGGGAGACCGTGCCGCAGCGCAGCAAAATTGTAGGTTTCCTGCCACCGCTTCGCCCAAAACGTTGACGCAGGGTGCTTGGGTTAGTGAAATTTTTACCAGTCTGTCGTGATGTTGAGTGGCGCAATCCTGGGTCGTGTCACCATGGTCATCACCGTCTCGCTCCCCACCTTTCTGGGCCGCTCCGAAGCGGCAACCTTCCGCAACCAGCTGCTCGTCGCGCTGGAGCAGAAGGAGAGCATCGCCGT
>DATDBB010000008.1:0-32698 GCA_036525085.1 Allobosea sp. | reverse complement strand
AAAGCGTCATCATCAGCGCCCATTGCTCTTTCGCGGCGCTCTATCTCCATCGCCTGCTGACTCAGCGCGGCCTCGACCTGCCGATCGCCTGCTGGGCGACGACGGCTCTGACGGCCCGCAAGAGCGGCCCGCGCAGCGTCCATATTTCGGGCATCCGTGCCAAGCTCGACGTCGCGACCCTGCCGGTGCGCCATGCGCAGGCCGGGCTCGCCGCCTGCCGCGCGCTGTTCGGCGACCGTTTCGAGATGCGTGACGACGTGCTGGCGATCATGCTCAGCAATCTCAACCCGCCGGCGCATGTCGCCAACATGCTCGGCAACCTGACGCGCGCCGAGCGCGGCGAGGACTGGCCGAACTACGGCTCGATCACGCAAGGCGTCGGCCGCATCGTCGATGCGATGGATGTCGAGCGATTGGCGCTGGCACGGGCCTTCGGCCTCTCGGTCCGCAGCGTGCAGGACCATTATGTCCACTCGTTCGGCGTGACGCCCGGCCCGGTCGGAGAGATGGCGGCGGCCGTCTACAAGAACCGACCGGAATTGCTTGGTCCGAAGACGCTGGATACCCGCTTCATCACCGAGGACGTGCCCTTCGGGCTCGCGCCGCTGGAGGTTCTGGGGGCCATCGCGGGCGTTCCCCTGCCGCTGCATCAGGCCGGCATCGCCCTGTTCGACGCGATCTGCGCCCGCGATTTTCGGGCTGAGAACGATCTGCTTCCGGCGCTCGATCTCGGCCGGCTCTCCGCCGCGGAGTTGCATAAGGAACTGCGCGGGGAGTAGACGGCGCACCTTCTGCGTCATTCCGGACAAGCTGCGTCAGCGGCGCCGATCCGGAATCCATCGTCGAGCTCGGTGCCCTCCCATGGATTCCGGGTCTTCGCTCCGCCCGGAATGACGGCGTCAATCAATCCCTGACCGGCTCGCCCAACGTGTGCATCAGCCGGTTGGCCCAGCCGAAGATCGAGGCGGAGAGCATCAAATCGAGGATCTCGATCTCCGAAAGGCCGATGTCGCGCAGTGCCGCGATCTCGGCAGGGCCGGCGGCCGGCGGCGATTGCGACAGCTTCACCGCGAAATCGAAGATCGCCTGATGGTGGTCTTCAAGCTCTGCCTCGACACCGCCGGCGAAGATCGTCTCCATCACCTCGGGGCGCTTGGTGAGCTGGTTGAAGCGCGAGGCGTGGACCGCGACGCAGTAGACGCAAGAGTTGACGATCGAGGCCGCCACCGCGCCGAGCTCGCGCTCGGCCGAGGAGAGCCCGCCCTTGCCGTACATGATCGTGTTGAACAGCGGCGAGCGGACCTTCAGCGATTCCGGATCATGCGCCAGCGTCAGCACATAGGGCGAGATGCCCTTGCTGGACGGCGTGATCTGCATCGCGTCGCGCTGCTCCGGCGTTGCCTTGTCGAGCTCGACCGGCGTGACATAGGGCGACCAGCGCGGGACGGTCGCGGTGAATTCATGCACAACCTGGCTCATGCTGCCGCTCCCAGAAGGCGCAGGCCGGCGATGACGCGGGCCTGATAATTGACGAAGGCCGCGAGTTCGGCGAGGCGCACGATGTCCGGCTCGGTGACGCCCGCGGCGACGAGGGCCGTGATGTCCTCCTTGCGTGCGTCACGGGTCCGCTGCGTCAGCAGATCGGCATGGTGGATGATGGCGGCGGAGCGCGGGTCGACAGTCGGGCTCTCGCCGGCTGCCACGGCGGCCAGGGCCGGGGTCTCGCCGGCCTGCGTAAGCAGCGCCCGATAATGCCCGGAAAGCGCCGGATCGGCGTTCCAATGGGCCATCCGTGCAGCCAGCGCAGCGCGCTCGGCATGGCTTAGCCCGCCGGGGTCGCGCGGCAGCAGCACGGCATCGTGGCTGGCCTGGCTCAGCCCCATGATCTCGGCCCGTTGCGCGAGCGCGCTGGCCATTGGAGTGCCGGCCTGCACGCCGGCCAAGTCTTCAATCAGTGACATCTCGTCCTTCCCGGGCAGGATGGGGCAGCCCGAAAGGGCATGCAAGAATGATGCTTGACCTGCATTATGATGTCCATATCATTCTAAATGTGAATGGTGGAACGGATGGACCTGAAGCAGCTCGAGGCCTTCGCCGCAGTCATGTCCGCCGGTAGCATCACCGGGGCGGCGCGTTTGCTCGGCCGGTCGCAGCCGGCGCTGACCCGTCTGATCCAGGATCTCGAAACCTCGCTCGGCTTCGGCCTGCTGCACCGCGCCGGGCCGCGGGTCACGCCGACCGAGCAGGGGTTGCGCTTCCATCAGGAGGTCGAGCCGGTCATGGCCTGGCTCCGGCAGCTGCGCGAGCGGGCCGACGCGATTGCGCTCGATCGGCCGCGCTCGCTGTCGGTGGCCTCGATCGCCTCCTTCTCCGTCGGCATGCTGCCCACTGCGCTGCAGCGCCTCGGCGAAGCCGCCCTGCCGGAGCAGATCCATATCCGCACGGCGCTGGCCGAACAGGTCGTTCAGGCGGTGGCGACGCAGGTCTCCGAGATCGGCATCACCAGCCTTCCCGTCGATCATCCAGCCCTCGAGATCCACTGGATCGGGGAGGCACCGTGCGTCGCTGCCGTTGCGGCCGACGATCCGCTGGCAGCGGCCGAGCGCATCCCGCTCGCGGCGCTGGCGGGGCGGCGCCTGATCACCATGGCAAACCCCTTTCGGTGGCGCCGGCGCGTCGACCTCGCATTGCGCGAGCGGGGCGTCGTCCCGGCCTGCGTGCTCGACACCAACACCTCGAACACGGCGATCATGTCGGCGCGCGCCGGCCTCGGCATCGCCATCGTCGAGCCGGTCATCGCCTATGGCATGCCGGTGGATGGCGTCGCGATCCGGCCGATCGACGTGCCGATCTCCTTCTTCTGGGCTGTCGTGACACCCTATGGGCGCCCCTCGACGGCGCTCATCGCAGGCCTGATCGACCGGCTCGACACGATTTCCCGCGAAACCATTCCCGGTTTCGTCAAACACCCTGCAGCGGCGCGCGACAGGTTGATGGCTGATGCCTTCGGCCAGGCCGCCGCGCCGTCCATACGAGACATGACTCCATGAACGCCGTTCCGCAGTCGCCGCCCGGATTGCGCCAGCTTGAGCTCCGTTTGCAGCAGGACCTGTCCTGGTTGGAATGGCCGGCCAAGAGCTGGGTGCCGCCGCGCGAGGTCAGCGGACAGCCCGTGATCGACGTCGTCGTGGTCGGGGCGGGCATGTGCGGGCTCGCCGCCGCGGCTGCGCTCAAGGGGCTGGGCATCGCCAGCCTGCTGGTGCTCGACAAGGCGCCGGCCGGCCGCGAGGGGCCATGGGTCACCTTTGCGCGGATGGAGACCTTGCGCTCGCCCAAGCAACTGACCGGGCCGGCGCTCGGCCTGCCGGCGCTGACCTTTCGGGCCTGGTACGAGGCGCAGTTCGGGGTCGAGGCCTGGGAGGCGCTCGGCAAGATCCCACGCCGGCAATGGATGGAATATCTGGTCTGGTATCGCAGGGCGCTCGACCTGCCGGTTCGCAACGAGGTCGAACTCGTCGCGGTCGCGCCCGGCCCTGGCGATCTGCTGACGCTGCGCGTGAGCGAGGCCGGCACCGAGCGCGTGATCCATGCCCGCCATCTCGTGCTGGCGACGGGCCGCGACGGGCTCGGCGGCTCCTGGGTGCCGCCGATCGTCTCCGGCATCGACCGCAATCTCTGGGCCCACAGCGCCGACGCGATCGATTTTGCCGCCCTGAAGGGCAAGCGCATCGGCGTCGTCGGCGCCGGCGCCTCGGCGATGGACAATGCCGCCGAGGCGCTGGAGCAGGGCGCCGCCAGCCTCGACCTGTTCGTGCGCCGAAAGGACCTGCCGCGGATCAACAAATTCACCGGCATCGGCAGCCAGGGTGTCGTCCACGGCTTCGCAGGTCTGCCCGACGACTGGAAATGGCGCTTCCTCGACTATGCGATGAAGGCGCAGACACCGCCTCCGCGCGACTCGACACTGCGCGTCTCGCGCCACCCGCAGGCGCGCTTCCATCTCGGCAGCCCGATCGAGAGCCTCGTCGAGCGCGACGGCCATCTCGTCCTGACCACGGCCAGGGGCGCGTATCCGCTCGATTTCCTGATCATGGCGACGGGCTTCTCGGTCGATCTCGGCCTGCGCGGGGAACTGGCCGCCGTCGCGCCCTTCATCCGCTTCTGGCAGGACCGCTTCGCACCGCCGGCCGGCATCGACAATGCCGAGCTGGCGAATGCGCCCGATCTCGGGCCGAGCTTCGAATTCCTTGAGCGCGAGCCCGGCACATGCCCGGCCCTCTCGCAAATCCACTGCTTCAACTATCCCGCGATGCTTTCTCACGGAAAGCTGTCCGGGGATATTCCGGCGGTCAGCGAGGGCGCGCAGCGGCTGGCGCGCGGCATCGCCCGCGCACTCTTCGTCGCCGATCGCGCAACGCATTACGAGGCGCTCGTCGCCTTCGCCACGCCGGAACTCCTTGGTGACGAGTGGATGGATGCCGACGCATCCGTGGCCGAACCGCACGACCACGCGCCTGCCTGACATTGACGACGCCGACCCTGATCTTTGCCTGAGCCTGCCATCACGCCCGACCCATCACACCACCTGCCCATTGAAGGAGCCGATCATGAAGTCGCTGACGTTAGTAGCCGGTCTCGTTGCGATCCTCGTCGGCCCAGCGCCCGCTCTTGCGCAGGCCTATCCCGAAAAGCCGATCGAGATGATCGTCGCCTTCGCGCCCGGCGGAGGCACCGATGTCGCGGCGCGCTCGATCGCCCGCTACATGGAGAAATATCTTGGCGGGAATGCCCGCATCGGCGTCATCAACAAACCCGGCGCCGGCGGCGAGATCGGCTGGACGGCCGTCGCCCAGGCCAAGCCGGACGGCTACACGATCGGCTTCATCAATGCGCCAGCGATCAACGCGCTGGTGATCGAAGGCAAGGCCAAGTTCAAGATGAGCGACTTCCAGCCGGTCGCGAACCTCGTCTACGATCCCGGCGTGCTGGTCGTCCCGAAGAACAGCCCCTACACCTCGCTGAAGGACATCGTCGAGGCGGCCAAGAAGGGGGCGGGCGCCGTCGTCATCGGCACGTCCGGTGTCAGTGGCTCTTCCGAGCACATCGCGCTGCTGAACTTCCAGCGCCTCGCCGATGCCAAATTCACGCCGGCCTTCTTCGGCGGCACCGCGCCGGTTCGGCAGGCCGTTCTGGGCGGGCACATCCCTGCCGCGACCATGAATCTGAGCGAAGCGCTGCAGATCGCCCGCGAGGGCCAGATCAAGGTGATTGGCGTCATGAGCGCCGAACGCTCGCCCTATCTGCCGGATGCGCCGACCTTCCGCGAGGGTGGCTACGATGTCGTGGCCGGCGCCACGCGCGGCATCGCCGCGCCGAAGGGCATCCCGGCCGAGATCATCGCGAAACTCGAGAAGGCGATCGACCAGGCGCTCAAGGATCCAGAATATCTCGACGCGGCCAAGCGCGCCGAGATACCGCTGCAGTATCTCCCCTCGTCGGCCTACAAGGCCTTCCTCGACAGCGCCACGAGCGACCTCGAAGCGACCTGGAAGGCGACGCCGTGGAAGTGAGCAGCGCGTCAGCCCCGACGCAGGAGGGAGGCGGCGCGCCTGCGCCGGGCTCGCGCAGCCTCGCCGAGATCGGATTCGCCGCCGTCCTGGTGGCGGGAGCGATCGCCGTCATCCTCACGGCCTCGGCCTATCCCGGCGAGAGCGCGACCTATCCTCTCGTTATCGGGGTCGCGCTCGCCGGGCTCGGCTGCTGGATTCTGCTGCGTGAGGTGTTGCGCCGCCGGCAAGGGCACGCCATGGCGGGCAGCTTCGCCGAACATGGCCCGCGGCTGGCGATCGGTCTGGCCGCGCTCATTCTCTATTTTCTCGCGGTCAGCCAGATCGGTTTCATCCTGCCGAGCGTCGCGCTTGGGGTCCTGCTTCCGGCAAGTGTCGGGTTTCGACGCTGGGGCGTGTCCTTCGGCGTCGCCGTGATCTCGGTCGTCGCGATCCTGCTGATCTTCGTGCTCGCTCTGGAGCGTCCGATCCCACCCGACGTCCTCTCGCCGCTCGGGAGGCTGTTCCGATGATCGACGCGCTGCTGCATGCCGTGCCGCTCGTTTTCGCGCCGATGAACATCCTGGCGATGGTCATCGGCGTGGTCGCCGGGCTCGTCGTCGGCTGCCTGCCGGGGCTGACCGTCGTCACCGGGCTCGCCGTCCTGATACCGCTGACCTTCGGACTCGACCCGCTCTTCGCACTCGGCATGATGGCCGGCATGTACAACGGTGGCTCTTATGGCGGTGCGATCCCCGCGATCCTGATGCGCGTGCCGGGGACGCCAGCTTCCGTCGCCACCGTGCTCGACGGTTACAAGATGACGCAGAAGGGACAGGCAGCCTATGCGCTGCAGGTCGCGCTGCTCTCAGGCGTCATCGGCAGCGTCCTCTCCTCTATCGCCCTGATCGTGCTCTCGCCGCCGCTGGTTTCGTTCAGCCTGCTGTTCGGGCCGATCGAGTATTTCTGGCTCGGCATCCTCGGGCTTGCGACCGTCTCCTCGCTGCTGGGCGACGATCTCCCCAAGGGACTGATCGCCTGCGGTATCGGGCTCCTGATCGGCGCCGTCGGCCAGGACATCTCCAACGGCACCGAGCGCTTTACCTTCGGCCAGCTCGAACTGCTCGACGGCTTCAGCGCCATCGTTCTGCTCACCGGCCTGTTCGCGGTGCCGCCCGTGCTGCAGATGGTCGAGGAGGCCGTGAAGACCGGCATGAGCGGCGACAAGCTCAAGCTGCACGCGCAGGGCTCGGCGCTGCGACAGTGGCGCTACTTCATGCCGGTCTGGCTGCGCTCCTCGGTGATCGGCATCATCATCGGCATCCTGCCCGGCGCCGGCGGCAGCATGTCCTCTTTCCTCGCCTATAACGAGGCGAAGCGCGTGGCGCGCGAACCCGAGACCTTCGGACACGGCAATCCCGAGGGCGTCGCGGCCTCGGAATGCGGCAACGGCGCCGACAATGCGGCCTCGCTGATCCCGGCCCTGGCCCTGGGCATCCCGGGCTCGGGCGTCGCCGCCGTGATCCTGGGCGGTCTGCTGGTGCATGGCCTGCGGCCGGGCCCGCAGCTATTCCGCGAGCATCCAGACATCGTCTACGGCTTCATGCTGCAGTTCCTGGTGACCTCGCTCCTGCTCGCCGTTCTCGGAGGCCTGGCGGCGACGCGGATCTTCGGCCAGGTGCTGCGGCTGCCGCGCATCGTGCTCGCCCCGGTGATCCTGCTCTTCGTCACCATCGGCGTCTATTCGGTCAACAACGCGGTCTTCGACCTCTGGGTCCTGCTGGGCGTCGGCGTCGTCGGCTATGTGCTGGAGCGACTCGATTACCCGAGCGCGCCGATCGTGCTCGGCCTGCTGCTCGGCCCGATGATCGAGAGCCAGCTACGCCTGGCCCTGACGATTTCCGGCGGACGGACGGCCGCGCTCGTCTCGACGCCGATCGCGATCACCCTGGCGCTGCTCAGCGCGGCGATCCTGCTGACGCCGGCCTGGCGGAAATGGCGCCGCTCCGCCTGAATGTACACAACGCTCCCGCCTTAGAGTCCTCTCAGAACTCATGAGTTCCGAGAGAACTCTAAGACCCCCCGGATTTGCGGTCGTTCTCTGCAACTGCGGCAAATTTCGGTTTTGCCTACAAGCGCCGACTGGCCGCGAACTTCGCGCTTGACGATGCATGCGCTCTTGCCTTAACTTAACTGAATGGTTAAGCATATAGAGACACAACTCGACCGCACTTTTTCGGCACTCTCCGACCCGACGCGGCGGGCGCTGCTCGCGCGCCTGGAAGGGGAGGAGGCGCTGTCGGTCAGCGAGCTGGCGCAGCCCTTCTCGATGTCGCTGCCGGCGGTGATGAAGCATCTCGACGTGTTGTCGGATGCCGGGCTGATCACGCGGACGAAGACGGGGCGCACCGTCTCCTGCCGCCTCAATGCCGATCCGATGGAGGAGGCGATGGGCTGGCTCGCACGCTACCAGCGGTTCTGGACGCAGCGCCTCGATGCGCTGGAGGCGATGCTGACCGAGCGCCGCGCCAGGAAGGGGCCGGACGAGAGCGGTTCCAAGGACATCTGACGACCGCAGCCACCGGAAGGCCGACGCCATGGACAAGAAGGTCGAGACCACGCCCAGTCTGACGTTGAAGCGCTGGCTGAATGCCTCGCCGGCAGAGGTCTTCCAGGCCTGGATCGACCCGGAGCTGCTGATGCGCTGGTTCGGGCCGGAGAATGTCAGGACGATGGAGGTGGCGGTCGATCCCCGCATCGGCGGCGCCTACCGGGTGGTCATGCTGGAGGACACCGGGGAGCGCCACGAGGTATCCGGCATCTATCAGGAGGTCGTCGAGAACGAGCGGCTGGCCTTCAGCTGGTCCTGGATCACGACGCCCGAGCGCGTCTCGCGGGTGACCGTGACCTTCAAGCCCGATGGCGAGGGCACGATCCTGACGCTTTTGCACGAGAAGCTGTTCGACGAGCAGGCGGTGCGCGGCCACACCCATGGCTGGACCGGATCCCTCGTCAAGCTGGAGGAGCTGTTCGCCTGAGAATGACGGCATCGGCTGCAGCGGGCCCGCGCTTTGCGGGGCTCGATCGCTCGCCCATGCCCAAGCCGACCAAAGGGGGAAAACCGCCGGGCAGGGCCAAATCGCAAGGGGTCGTGCCCGCATAACGAGGAGACGGATGATGCAGCACCAGATCGTATCCCGCGATGAATGGGTGGCCGCCCGCAAGGCGCACCTCGCCCGCGAGAAGGAGTTCACACGGCAACGCGACGCGCTCAGCGCCGAGCGGCGGGCGCTCCCCTGGGTCAAGGTCGACAAGGACTATGTCTTCCAGGGACCGAAAGGGCGCCAGACCCTGGCCGATCTGTTCGGCGCCAACAGCCAGCTCGTGATCTACCACTTCATGTTCGGGCCCGGCTGGAAAGAGGGCTGCCCCGGCTGCTCCTTCCTGGCCGACCATTTCGATGGTCCGAACCAGCATCTGAAGCATCACGACGTCAGCCTCGTCGCGGTCTCGCATGCGCCCTATGCCGAGTTCCAGCCTTTCCGCAAGCGCATGGGCTGGCAGTTCGACTGGGTCTCCTCGGCCGGCAGCGACTTCAATGCCGATTTCCACGTTTCGCCGAGCCCGCAGGAGAAGGCCGCCGGCCGCTACGAGTACAATTACGCGATGCATGACGGCGAGGGCGGCGAGATGCCGGGCTTCAGCGTCTTCTACCGCAACGACAAGGGCGAGATCTTCCACACCTACTCGTCCTATGCCCGCGGCTGCGACCTCCTGGTCGGCGCCTACAACTTCCTCGACATGATGCCGAAGGGCCGCAACGAGGACGCCATCATGGACTGGATGCGACACCATGACCGCTATGAGGACAAGCCGCAGGCCGGCTCCGGCGCCATGCCGGTGGCGGCGGTCGCGTCCTGCTGCGGCTGAGGTCCGGCCCGAGGCGGCGGGCATCGCCCGTCGCCGCTCGCCGGGAGGACAGCCCGGCTCCTGAACCCAACGGAGGAAAATGACATGACCTATGTGCAGGGATTCGTCGTCGCCGTTCCGGCTGCGAACAAGGAAGCCTACCGCAAGCTCGCCGTCGATTTCGTGCCGCTCTTCAAGGAGTTCGGTGCGACCCGCGTGGTCGAGGCCTGGGGCGATGACGTGCCCGATGGCAAGCTCACCGACTTCAAGGGGGCGGTGAAGGCCGAGCCCGGTGAGGTCGTCGTCTTCTCCTGGTGCGAATATGCCGACAAGGCGACGGCCGACGCAGCCGGCGAGAAGATGATGAACGACCCGCGCATGAAGGAGTTGGGCGCCAACATGCCCTTCGACGGCAAGCGCATGATCCATGGCGGCTTCTCCTCGATCGCCCAGCAGGGCAGCGGCGGGGACACGGCCTATATCGATGGCATGGTCGCGGCGGTGCCAGTGGGCAGCAAGGAGGCCTATCGCGAGTTCGCGACGCATCATGGCGCGATTCTGCGGGAGCATGGCGCGGTGCGTGTCGTCGACACCTGGGGGGATGACGTTCCCGACGGCAAGGTCACCGATTTCAGGCGCGCGGTAAAGGCGACCGGGGACGAAAAGGTGGTCTATTCCTGGATCGAATGGCCATCGAAGGAAGTCCGCGACGCCGGCTGGCAGAAGGTCATGGCCGATCCGAGGATGCAGCGCGAAATGCCCTTCGACGGCAAGCGCCTGATCCATGGCGGCTTCGCGCCGATTCTGGATGCTTGATCGGGGGCACCTAGCTTCAGGTTGGGTTTGGAAACACCTCCGTCATCCTGGACAAGCCGCGTAGCGGCGCAGCTCCGGGATCCATCGAAGTGCGTCAGCGTTCTACGATGGATCCCGGGACGACCTACGGTCGCCCAGGATGACGCCCGGTTCCCAAAACCCCTTACCCCGGCCCGGCGCCCTGCGTCGCCAGGTACAGCGCGTAGATCGACTGGCTCGCGGCCATGAACAGCCGGTTCCGCTTCGGCCCGCCGAAGCAGATATTGCCGCAGACCTCCGGCAGGCGGATGCGGCCGATCAGCTTGCCGTCGGGATTGAACACGAGCACGCCGCTATAGCCGACATTGCGCCCCGCATTGGACGAGGCCCAGAGATTGCCCTCGACATCGCAGCGCAGGCCATCCGGCCCGCAATGCACGCCGTCGACCATGCAGTCGGAGAAGCGCTTGCCGTTGCTTAGCTTGTTGTCGGTGCCGACATCGAAGACATGGATGTCGCCCTTGCCACCCGGCCCGGTATCGCCCGGCCCCTTGCCGGTCGAGGCGATGTAGAGCTTCTTGAAGTCGGGCGAGAAGCACAGCCCGTTCGGATCGGGCACCTGCGATTCCGGCACGACGAGGTCGAGACGTCCGCTCGGATCGAGCCGGTAGGTGTTGGTCGGCAGTTCGCGCTTGGCGAGCCCGATGCCCGGCGGCTGCCCCAGGCGTGGGTTGAGCTTGCCTGCTGCGTTGCTCGGCCCACCGGCGGCGTCCGGCGCGCCTTCGTAGAGCTGTCCGCCATAGGGCGGATCGGTGAACCAGTAGCTGCCGTCCGGGTGGGCGGCGATGTCGTTGGGCGAGTTCAGCTTCTTGCCCTCGAATGAGTCGGCCAGGACCGTCGCCGAACCGTCGAGCTCATAGCGCACGACGCGGCGGTTCAGGTGCTCGCAGGAGAGTTGCCGGCCCTGGAAGTCGAAGCTGTTGCCGTTACTGTTGCCGGACGGCGAACGGAAGACGGTGACGCGCCCGTCATCCTCGATCCAGCGCATCTGGCGGTTGCGCGGGATGTCGCTCCAGACGAGATACTGGCCCTGCGCGTTCCAGGCGGGACCCTCGACCCAGAGCCCCCCGGTCCAGATCCGCTGGATTGCTGCATTGGGCTGGGCCAGCCCGCCGAAGGCCGGATCGAGGGTGATGACGTCGGGGTCCCAGAAATAGGTCGTCGGCGCGCCGTTGCGGCTGAAGTCGCGGGGCGGGGTGGTGATCGTGGTCGGCGGTGCGGCAGGCGCGGCCGCCGTCTGGGCAAGGGCGGAGCCGGCCGTTGCGGCCAGGGCTCCCAGCCCTGCCGCATGGATCAGCGTCCGACGGGACAGGATTGCAGGCTGATGCTGCGCGGGATCGCGGTCGTGAGCAGAATGGTCTGTCATCGTTTACCTCCCATGATTGTTGTTGTTTCGACCGGCTTTGTGCCGGCCTTTGGTCGTCTCGCGGCTCTCCTTTCGCGTGCTTGCGTCCCGGCTTGCCGGGCACGGGCGCAAGCTACAGATCATCAGCGCGGATGTCGCGGGTCGAGCGGCGCTGACGCAGGGGCAGTCGTGCAGCCCAAGCATGCGGATCGCGCCCTGTCGGCATCGCTCTTGCTCTCTGCCTGCTGCAGCGTGCCGCCCACGATCCCCCGCCGCACTGCATATCCGCCCCGCCATGGCGTGCTTGCCCCGGCGGTCGAAATCGCCCACAGCAGCCTTCCTTTCGGTCGGATCGTTGACATGCTTGCTGGAATACCCATCGGGGATCTCGTCTTCCTCGCCGTTTCGCTCGTCGTGGCCGGTGCGCTCACGGGCCTTCTGGCGGGCGTCTTCGGCGTCGGCGGCGGCGCCGTCATCGTGCCGATCCTCTATGAGGTCTTCCGCGTCATCGGCGTGCCGGAGGAGGTCCGCATGCCGCTCTGCGTCGGCACCTCGCTGGCGGTGATCATCCCGACCTCGATCCGCTCCTTCCAGGCGCATCGCGCCAAGGGCATGGTCGACATGACGATCCTCAAGGTCTGGGCGGTGCCGGCGGTGCTCGGCGTCATCGCCGGCAGCGTCGTCGCGCGCTATGCGCCCGCCGACCTGTTCAAGATCGTCTTCGTCGTGGTCGCGGTAGCGAGCGCGCTGCGCCTGCTCTTTGCCTCCGACCGCTGGAAGCTTGGCACCGAAATGCCCGGCAAGGTCCTGATGAACATCTATGGCGCCATCATCGGCGTGTTGTCGGCACTGATGGGCATCGGCGGCGGGCAACTCTCCAGCCTGTTCATGACCTTCTACGGCCGTCCGATCCACCAGGCGGTCGCGACCTCCTCCGGGCTCGGCGTCCTCGTCTCGATCCCCGGCGCGCTCGGCTACATCTATGCCGGCTGGCCGAAGATGGACATCCTGCCGCCGCTATCGCTCGGCTATGTCTCCTTCATCGGCTTCCTGCTGTTCATCCCGACCTCGATCTGGACGGCGCCGATCGGCGCGCGCCTCGCCCACCGCCTGTCGAAGCGGCGGCTCGAGGTCGTCTTCGGGCTTTTCCTGCTGGCGGTCGCCAGCCGCTTCCTCTGGTCGCTGCTGACCTGAGGCGGAGGGGCCGGCCGTGGCGCAGGACACACAGCCCTTCGGCATCCGGCCGCTTGCTATCCCCGACCATGCCGCACTGGCTGCATTGATGGCGGAGATGCAGGCGCATTATGGCGTGCCCTGTCCGCCATCCGACGCGGTCCTCGACGGTCTCGCGAGGCTGCCGCAGGGCGTCGATATCCTGATCGCAGAGCGCGACGGGGCGCTGCTCGGTTTCGCCTCGGCCTGTGCGATCTATCCGGGGCCGGGTCTCGCCTCGGGCTTCTTCCTGAAGGAGATTTATGTTTCTCGCACGGCAAGGGGTGGCGGTATCGGCCGCGCGCTGATGCGTGCGCTGGCGGAACTGGCGCTGGCTCGCGGCCACAGGCGCCTCGACTGGACGGCCGATGCCGGCAATCCGGAACTGATCCGTTTCTACGAAAGCCTCGGCGCCTCGGCTCAGAGCGAGAAGGTCTTCTTCCGCCTGACCGGGGAGGCGCTGGCGAGGGCCGCTCAGGGCCGCTCTGAAATCGACGCCTGATTATGGGGAGAGGTCGCAGCCGACCGCTCCCGCAGCTTCGCCATGATCGCCAGCCGCTCGGTCTCGCTCATGCTTCCCCAGCGCGCGATCTCGGCCAGCGAGCGCCCGCAGCCCTCGCAGAGCTTGCTGACGGGGTCGAGCATGCAGGCCTTGATGCAGGGCGAGGAGATGCCGCTCATCGAAAGCCGAGGCCCAGCGCCAGCGCGAAGCCGAGATAGAACGCAATCTCGTCGAGCTGCTGCGTCGCGCCTGCCACGTCGCCTGTCTGCCCGCCGATCAGCCGCTGGCACAGGCGCCTAACGAGCATGGCGTTCGCTGCGGCGAAGACGAAGCCCAGCGCGAGGCCCCATGGCGGCAGGCCGAACGTAAAGGCCAGGGCAAGCGCGAGGACCGCTGCGATGCCGCAGCCGAGCAGCGCAGTGCGCTCCGAAGGCCGTCCGACCGATGCGGAAGCCCCGTCGCGACGTGCTGGTCCTATCGTCGCAAGCAGGTGGACGCCCGACATCCGGGAGACGACTGCGGTGGTCATGAACACGCCCGCTGCCGCGAGCGCGCCCGTCCGGTCGAGGATCGTCGCCAGCGCCGCGACCCGCAGCAGCAATGCGAGCCCCATCGCCATCGCGCCATAGCTGCCGAGCCGGCTGTCCTTCATGATCTCCAGCCGGCGCTCGGGTGTGCGCCCGCCGAACAGCCCGTCGGCGCTGTCGGCCAGCCCGTCCTCGTGCAGTGCTCCCGTCGTAACGGCGAGCGTCGCGATGGCGAGGGTCGCCGATAGAAGGCCGCCAAGTCCGGCCGCACCGGCACCGAGCAGCACCAGCGCTGCCGGCAGCGCGATGATCAGCGTGGCGAAGGGCAGGGCGCGCGGCACCGTGCGGAAATCGGGCGGCGCATGCGGGTCCGCCTCGCCCGGCAGGCGCGGCACGGGCAGACGCGAATAGAAGCGGATGCAGATCGCGATCGCGATCAGCCACCCCGGCCAGACGGGTTCGGGCTGCGACGCCGGCACTGTCTCTGTCGAAGCCTCGGCCATGCCGCGTCCCGCGTTCCTCGATTGTCTTCCCGCGCCGCAGCCTATAGCAGCAGCGGCGGCCGGCCAGCCATCGCGATTGCGCCGGCGCATCACCATCGCCGCACGAGACATCGCCATGGCCGCTTCCGGACTTCCCTTCGACGACATCCGCGAACTCATCGCCGCGATGCCCGGCCCCGACATGGCGGCAGCCAACACCGTGCGCGCCCGCGACAAGGAACTGACCAAGCCGGCGGGCAGCCTCGGCCGCATGGAGGAGATCGCCGAATGGCTCGCCGCCTGGCAGGGCAAGGGCAGGCCGACCGTCGATCGCCCGCTGGTCTGCGTCTTCGCCGGCAATCATGGCGTCGTGGCGCAGGGCGTTTCTGCTTTCCCGCAGGCCGTGACGCGCCAGATGCTGGAGAACTTCGCGGCCGGCGGCGCGGCGATCAACCAGATCTGCGCCGCCTTCGATCTCGGCTTCAAGGTCTTCGACCTCGCACTCGACCTTCCGACAGGCGATTTCACCCAAGGCGATGCGCTGGATGAGCGCGCCTGCGTCGCCACCATGGCCTTCGGCATGGAGGCGCTGGTCGGCGGCACCGATTTGCTCTGCCTCGGCGAGATGGGCATCGGCAACACCACCTCGGCGGCTGCGATCTATGCCGCGCTCTATGGTGGCGACGCCGCCTTCTGGTGCGGGCGCGGAACCGGCCTCGACGATGACGGCCTGAAGCGCAAGATCGCCGCGGTGGAGGCGGGTCTCGCTCTGCATCGGGTCCATCTCAAGGATCCTCTCGAGGTCCTGCGCCGCCTCGGCGGCCGCGAGATCGCGGCGATTTGCGGCGCCATCATCGCCGCCCGCTCGCAGCGCATCCCGGTGATCCTCGACGGCTATGTCGTGACGGCGGCAGCCGCGATCCTGCACGCGCTCGAACCGTCCGCGATCGACCACTGCCTCGCCGGCCATCTCTCGGCAGAGGGCGCCCATGCGCAGGTGCTCGCCAATCTCGGCAAGCAGCCGCTGCTGGCGCTCGACATGCGCCTCGGCGAGGGCTCGGGCGCGGCGCTGGCTGCCAGCCTCGTCAAGGCGGCGGCATCGATCCATGCGGGCATGGCGACCTTCGCCCAGGCGGGAGTGGCGGGGAAAGGCGAGGCCTGAACCGCTGACGCGAAGCGCGCGCCATCGGCTGCCTTGCTGATGGCGGAATTGTGTTGAAACTCTCCCTCCATCGTCCCGGGCCTCATCGGCATCCGCGCGAGACCGCAACCGGGGCGCAAGAACCACGGGAGGGATAGATGAAGCACGCAAGGTGTTTCGAACTTGTCGCCGCAGCCGGGCTGCTGGCGCTGGCTTCGGGCTCGGCAGGAGCCCAGACGGCCGCGATGACGTTCTTCGTCACCAGCACAGGCTCGGGCAAGGGCGCCGATCTCGGAGGGCTTGCCGGGGCTGACGCCATCTGCCAGCGCCTCGCTCAAGCTGTGGGCGCCGGCGGCAAGACCTGGCGGGCCTATCTCTCCACCCAGGCCGTCGGCGGCGCCGCTGCCGTGAATGCCCGCGACCGCATCGGCGCCGGTCCGTGGCAGAACGCCAAGGGCGTGATCGTCTCCACCAGCGTCGCCGATCTGCATGGCAATTCGCCGAACCTCACCAAGCAGACAGCGCTCAGCGAGAAGGGCGAGCCCGTCAACGGCCGCGGCGACACCCCCAACCAGCACGACATCCTGACGGGGTCGCAGGCCGACGGCACGGCCTTCGGGCCGGGCGAGGACCGCACCTGCGGGAACTATACCCAAAGCGGCGCTGAGGGCGCGGTGATGGTCGGCCATCACGACCGCTCGGGGCTCGACGACTCGGCCGCGGCGAAGTCCTGGAACATGTCGCATCTGTCGCGCGGCTGCAGCCAGGACGGTCTGCGCAGCACCGGCGGCGCGGGCCTGCTCTACTGCTTCGCTGCGAATTGATACGGACGGCGACATAGCGACGGTGGCCGGGCCCGGCCTCCACGATCAAGCTGCCCGCGTCTCCGGCTCGGGCAGCGCCGCGAGCGTATCCATCACGCGCACGGCCGGCAGCGTGATCGTCACTTCGGTGCCGGCGCGCGGCTTTGACTTCAGGCTGAAGCCGCCGCCATGCAGGTCGATCAGCCCCTTGACGATCGGCAATCCCAGGCCCGACCCCTGCTCGGCCGTCTTGATCGCCAGCGAGCCGCGCCCGAAGGTCTGCAGCACGATCGGGATCTCGTCCTCGGGAATGCCGGGGCCGGTATCGGTGATCGAGACATATTGGCCGCCATTGGCGGTCCAGCCGACCTTGATGGTGATCTCGCCGCCCGGCGGCGTGAACTTGATGGCGTTGGAGAGGATATTGAGCACGACCTGCCGGATCGCGCGCTCATCGGCCCAGACCTTCGGCAGGTCGGGCTCCACCGCCTCGCGGATGGTCTGGCTCTTGGCCTTGGCACGCAGGTTCAGCATGTGCCGGCAATCTTCGGCGATGTCGGCGAGCGAGAGCGCTTCCTCGTTCAACTCGTATTTGCCGGCCTCGATGCGCGACAGGTCGAGGATCTCGTTGATCAGTTCGAGCAGGTGCTGGCCCGATCCGTGGATGTCGGCCGAGTATTCCTTGTAGGCGGCGTTGGCATGCCCGCCGAAGACCTCGTTCTTCATCACCTCGGAGAAGCCGAGGATGGCGTTGAGCGGCGTGCGCAGCTCATGGCTCATCGTGGCGAGGAAGCGCGATTTGGCGAGGTTCGCTTCTTCCGCCTTGCGCCGGGCTTCGTCGGAATTCGCGTTGGCCGTCTCGAGTTCGGCGATCAGCGCGTCCTTTTCCGCCCGGAATGCGATGGCCGAGACTGAACTGGCATAAAGCCGGTTGGCCAGAAAGACGAAGAAGAGCTGCGCCGAGGCCGCCATCACGGCGGTGGTGAGGCTGTCCATGTCGGTGCGCCCCCAGAAGTAGGCGGCGATGCCGATCATGATCGGAACGATGCCGGCATAGACCGCCATCGGGATGGAGGCCGCGAGCATCACCGTCAGGGCGCTGACGATGAGCAGCGTCGTGGTGACGAAGACCTTGGCGCCGGGGGCGTCGACCTTGGCGAACACCAGCAGGATCAAAGCCCAGCTTATGCCGTGGAAGCCTTCCGCCAGCGCAAAGCCCCGGCGCCAGCGCTTGATCCGGATCTCGCCGGTCGGCTGCGCCAGGAAGCGCCGGCTCAGCACGACGATGATCATCGTCGCCAGCAGCACGGCTCCGACCCAGGGCGTGACCATGTAGACCGGCACCCACAGGCAGGCCGCGGCCGCGATACCGACGGCCAGGACGAGCGTGCCGACCGAGCCGTTCATCCGGTATTCGGCGAAGACCCGCAGCAGCTCCTGGTCGAAGGCGCGTTCGAGCCCGGTCGAGGATGTCAGGCGCTCGCGCACCGATTTGACCTCGCGCGTGACGAGCTTGCGGCGTGCGAGGGCGGTCGGGTCCGGCCCGCGTCCTCGCTGCACCTGTTCGGCCGTCACTTCAGGCATGATCGGGACGTGATTAACCTCTTCCTGCGCGCGGGATGCGCGACGGGCTCGCCATCATGGTCGGCAAATCGTTAAGCTCTTCCTGATGACGCGCTTCGGATTCACCCGTTCGAGACAGGGACCCTTCGGCTGGCGGCGGGTCAGCCGCCCCGTCGATATCGTCGTAGCTCTTGGAATCATTGGCTTATTGGCGATCGCCGGCGCGGTTCTGCAATATCGCCTCGGCCCGGCTCGAATATTGATTGGCGCGGCACGCGCGATCGATGGCGATTCTCTGCGGCTCGCCGGCGAGGAACTGCGGCTGCAGGGGCTCGACGCGCCCGAGTTCCGGCAAAGCTGCACGGATCGGGCCGGCCACGCCGTCGATTGCGGCCGTGCCTCTCGGCGGGCGCTGGAGGTGCTGCTGTCGCGCGGCATCGTCACCTGCGAGATCGGCAAGGTCGACCGCTATGGCCGCGGCCTCGCCCAGTGCCGCCAGGGCGAGACCGACATCAACGCGACATTGGTGCGGGAGGGCCATGCCGTCGCCTATGGCGGCTACCGGGCCGAGGAAGCCGAGGCGAAGGCGGCCGGGCGCGGCATCTGGGCTTTGCAGTTCGAACGTCCGGAGACCTGGCGGCGCGGGCAGGGGCGGTAGAGCCACAGCCCCGTCCCGACGCCACACAACCATCACGAAAAGCCTTGAAAGGATTGACCATCCGGCCCTCGGCATGGTCGGGTCGCGCGGCGATGGCGGAGAGGATGTCGATGAAACTCTATGATGGCGGGCGGGCGCCCAATCCGCGGCGTGTGCGCATCTTCTTTGCGGAAAAGGGCGTTCCCTTGCCGGAGATCGTTCCCGTCGACATGGCGAAGAAGGAGCACAAGACCGAGGCTTTCACCAAGCTGAACCCGGCGCAGCGTCTGCCGGTCATGGTGCTCGACGACGGCACGGCGCTGGCCGAGACCATCGCGATCTGCCGCTACATCGAAAGTCTGCATCCGCAGCCGCCGCTCTTCGGCAAGGATGCGAAACAGCAGGCCCTGATCGAGATGTGGAACCGGCGCATCGAACTCGGCCTGTTCGCCGCCGTCGCCGCGGTGTTTCGCCATTCGCATCCCTCGATGGCGGAGCTCGAGGAGCAGGTTCCAGAATGGGCCGAGGCCAATCGCGACCAGATCGACGACCATCTCTGGATCCTCGAGCTGCAGCTCGCCGGCAACCGCTATCTCTGCGGCGAGGACCTGACGGTCGCGGATATCACTGCCGGCATCGCCATCGATTTCATGAAGCCCTCGCGCATTCCGCTGCCGGAGGACTTCGTCCATATCCGGCGCTGGCATGGCGAACTCTCCGCCCGGCCGAGCTGGAAGGCCTGATGCGAGCCGCCATTCTCCTCCTGGCGGTTCTCGCTGCTCTGACGATGCCTGCCTTCGCCGTCGACAAGCTCGATGGCGAGGCGATCCGGCGCGCCTTCGAGGGCAACACCGTCAGTGGGCGCTACACCAATGGCGGCTTCTTCACCGAGTACCACGACCCCGATGGCCGGGCGCTCGGCCATAATGGCTGGCAGCCCAACCGCGACGCCTGCTGGACCACGCGGGCCGACCAGGTCTGCTATTATTACGGCCCGCAGAGCGACCGCACGGTGCATTGCTTCACGGTCGAACTCAACCGCGACCTCTACGTTCTGCGCAATGCGGGTAACGGCCGGATCAATGCGCTCGCCTCGGTCGAGCCGGGCAATCCGCGCAAGCATGGCGACCATGGCGAAGCCTGGTATTGCGATGGCCTGATCTCGAAGGCGCCCGAGCCGCAGATGTCGCGCCGGCGCCTCGCCGCGCGCTGATGGTGCGCCGGAGCCTCGCCGCCGCCGTGATCGCGGCTGCCGTGATCGCGGCCGCCATCATGCCCGGCGCGGCCCCGCAGGCGGCCGAGCGGCTCGATGGCGAGGCCATCCGGCGCGCCTTCGAGGGCAACACGGTGGCCGGGCGCTACTACGGCACCAACATGCCCTTCAGCGAGCATCACCATCCCGATGGGCGCGCGACCGGCCACAACCGAAACCTGCCCAACCGCGACGCCTGCTGGACGACGACGGCCGATGCCGTCTGCTATTATTACGGCCCGCAGGAGACGCGCCGGACCTATTGCTTCACGGTCGAGCGCAGCGGCCGGCTCTATGTGCTGCGCAGCCGCCCGAGCGGCCGCATCAACGGCATGGCGACGATCGAGCCCGGCGATCCGGAAGGCGCGAGCGCCGGGCCGCCCGCATGGGCCTGCGATGGGCTGATCTCGCAGGCTCCAGGCCGTTTGCGCCCGGGCCGCTCGCATCTGGCGAGGCGATGACCGAGCCGGAGCCCCTCGACACGGTCCTGCGCGAATTGCGCGCCTGCCGGATCTGCCGCGACGCGCCGCTCTATCCGCCGCCGCTGCCGCATCAGCCTCGGCCGGTCATCCAGGCCTCGGCGACGGCGCGCCTGTGCATCGCCGGACAGGCGCCGGGCACGCGCGTCCATGCCAGCGGCCGGCCCTTCACCGATCCTTCCGGTTTGCGGTTGCGCAATTGGCTCGGCCTCGACGAGGCGGCCTTCTACGATGCGGCAAAGGTCGCGATCGTGCCGATGGGCCATTGCTTCCCGGGGCTGGACGCCAAGGGCGGCGACAGGCCGCCACGCCGCGAATGCGCTCCGATCTGGCGGGCGCGCGTCTTCGCCGCCATGCCGGCGGTCGAACTCGTGCTCGCGGTCGGCCGCTATGCCCAGGCCTGGCATCTGGGACCCGGATCCGGCGCCAACCTCTCCGCCACGGTCAGCGACTGGCGCGCGATCTTCGCGCGGCCGGAGCATCCCCGAATCCTGCCGCTGCCGCACCCTTCATGGCGCAACAACGCCTGGCTGAAGCGCAATCCCTGGTTCGAGGAGGAACTGGTACCGGTGCTGCGCCGCGAGGTCGCTCGGCTCATCGGCTGAGGCAGCGAGGGCGTCAGCGGTATTGAAAGCTGCCGGAATCGAGGTTGCGATCGACCTGCCCGCGCATCTGGATCACGGTCCGCACCGGACCCATGCCGGTCTGGCCGCGCGCTTCGAGATGAACCAGCCCCCCGGCGGACGAGCCGTAACCGTTCCGCGAACTCTTGCCGAAATCGACCCGCACCGAGCCGCCGGCCCGCACGCAGAGCGTCGAGCCGTCGACCCGCACGAAGCCGGGGCCGTATTCGGGGCAGGGGCGCGTCGCCTGCTGTTCGGCGCGGGCCGGCTTGGCTCGCTCCTTGACCGGGCCGCGCCCCGGCAAGGGTTCGCCGATCGACTGCGCCTGGGCGGAGGCCGCAGTCAGGACGACGATGAAGACAGAGCCGGCAAGACGAAGCATGGGAGCGAATCCGGAGGCGAACCGAGGCCCGATGAACGCGCAGCAAAAAGGCGCGATGAAGGCCGCCAGCATACGCGCCTCTGCGGCAACGGAAAACCCCGGCCTCGCGGCCGGGGCGGGTTCCAGTTGTGCCGCAGAAGCGGCCGGTCGCTCCTTGTCAGAGCTGGTTGGCCGCGCGAGCGCGGATCAGGAAGTTGTCGTAGGTGTATTCGGCGATCTGGAACCAGAGATATTCATCGCCCCGGAAGGAAGACATTGCGTCATAGACCTTCTTGAAGGCGTGGTTCTTGGCCGAGGTCTCGGCATAGACCTCCTTGGATGCCTTGAGGCAGGCTTCCAGGATCTCCTGAGAGAATGGTCGCAACTGCGCGCCGGCGCCGACGAGGCGCTTCAGCGCGGCCGGATTGCGCGCATCGTATTTGGCCTGCATGTCGATATTGGCGAGCGCAGCGGCGCTCGTCAGAACCGATTTATAGGCCTTGGGCAGCGCTTCCCATTTTGCCGTGTTGAGGAAGAAGTGCAGCGCGGCGCCGCCCTCCCACCAGCCCGGATAGTAGTAGAACGGCGCGACCTTGTTGAAGCCGAGCTTCTCGTCGTCGGCGGGGCCGACCCATTCGGCAGCATCGATGGTGCCCTTTTCGAGCGCCGGATAGATGTCGCCGCCCGCGATCTGCTGCGGCACCACGCCGAGCTTTGACATGACCTGCCCGGCGAAGCCGCCGATGCGCATCTTCACGCCCTGGAGGTCGGCGACCGTCTTGATCTCCTTGCGGAACCAGCCGCCCATCTGGCAGCCGGTATTGCCGCCCGGCAGCGCGAAGATGTTGTAGGACTTGTAGAATTCGTTGAGCAACTCGTTGCCGCCGCCATGGTAGAACCAGGCGTTCTGCTGGCGTGCATTGAGCCCGAAGGGCACCGCCGTACCGAATGCGAAAGTCGGATCCTTGCCGACATAGTAGTAGGACGCGGTGTGGCACATCTCGACGGTGCCGTTGGTCACGGCGTCGGCCGCCTGAAGACCCGGGACGATTTCGCCGGCTGCGAAGACCTGAATCTGGAACTTGCCGTCGGTGGCCTCCGAGACGGCCTTGGAGAGCACCTCGGATGCGCCGTAGATCGTATCGAGCGACTTCGGGAAGGAGGAGGTCACCCGCCACCTGACCTCCGGCGTCGCCTGTGCGATGGCCGGGCTTGCGATCACGCCCGCGGCCGCACCTGCACCCGCGACTTTCATGAACTGACGACGCTTCATTCTGTCTCCTCCCTGGAGTCCTTTCGCGCGCCGGTTCCGGTCCGATCGTCACGATTCCGTCAGCAAAGCAGGTTTGCAACACAACGCAAGAGGAAATCGCATGTCAGTTATGCGTCTAAGGTATGAATTCGCGATCGATCTACGGTCGTCTCGGCGCGGGGCGCGGGGGTGTTGATCCGCAAGCCCGATCCCAACGAAAAAAGCCCGGCCGAAGCCGGGCTTTGAACGAAGGCACGACCGGCGCCGCGAAGGCGCCGGTGTAAGGCTTCAGCGAGCGCGCGAACGCACCTGGAAGACGTCGAAGCTGAGCTCCGCCACCTGCCACCAGAGATACTGGTCGGCGCGGAAGGCAGCCATGGCCTCGATCGCCTTCTTGAAGTCGGGGTTCTTGGCCGAGATCTCGCCATAGAGTTCGTTGGAGGCCTTCAGGCAGGCTTCCAGGATCTCCTGAGAGAACGGACGCAGCTGCGTGCCGGCGCCGACGAGACGCTTCAGCGCGGGCGGGTTCTGCACGTCGTACTTCGCGGCCATCTGCGTGTTGGCATAGGTGCAGGCGGCGGTCAGGGCAGCCTGGTAGGCCTTGGGCAGCGCGTTCCACTTCTCCAGGTTGACGAAGGCGTGGACGCAAGGCCCGCCCTCCCAGAAGCCCGGATAGTAGTAGTACGGTGCGACCTTGGAGAAGCCGAGCTTCTCGTCGTCATAGGGGCCGACCCATTCGGCGCCGTCGATGGTGCCCTTTTCGAGCGCCGGATAGATGTCGCCGCCGCCGATCTGCTGCGGCACGACGCCGAGCTTGGCGAGCACCTGGCCGGCGATGCCGCCGATGCGCATCTTCAGGCCCTGCATGTCGGCGACCGTCTTGATCTCCTTGCGAAACCAGCCGCCCATCTGGGCGCCGGTGTTGCCGCAGGGCAGGCCGTAGATGTTGAACTTCTTGTAGAACTCGTTGAACAGGTCGTTGCCGCCGCCCTGGTACAGCCAGGCGTTCTGGCCGCGCGCATTGAGGCCGAACGGCACCGACGCGGCGATCGCGAAGGTCGGGTCCTTGCCGACATAGTAGTAGGAGACCGTGTGGCACATCTCGACGGTGCCGTTGGTCACGGCGTCGGCGGCCTGCAGGGCCGGGACGATTTCGCCCGCGGCGAAGACCTGGATCTGGAACTTTCCGTCGGTCAGGTCGGAGACCATCTTGGCCATGACCTCGGCGCCGCCATAGATCGTGTCGAGCGACTTGGGGAAGCTCGAAGCCAGGCGCCACTTCACCTCGGGGTTCGACTGCGCGACGGCCGGGGCGGCGATCGCGGCGGCGGCGGCGCCGGCGGTGGCGGTCTGGATAAACTGACGGCGCTTCATAATGGACATCTCCTCGATCTGTCTCGGATTTCCGAGTGTTGTGGCGGTGGGAGGCGGTTCGGCCGCGCTCGCCAAGCATTCGATACTTGCTTGGCGTTCTAGACGAGCGGATCGACAATCGCGAGCACTTTCAACGCTGTGGCCTGCGACTTTTGGCTAGTGCCGAGGCGTGCTTTTGCAGCCTCGGCAAGCTCGGCTACAAGGTGGCTCGCTGCACATGAGGGGGCTGAGCATGGATCAGGACAAGCTGAAAGGGTTGAGGGCGCGCTACGCCGATGCCAGCGGTGCCCACATTCATGACCCACGTTTCGCCAAGGTCGCGGCCGGCCAGTTCAAGGGCGACAAGCGCAAATGGCCGTTCTCCGACGTCGCGACCTTCATCAGCGCGCCCTATCGGCCCGACGCGCTGACGAGCCCCGACCTCGGCGGTCTCGATGCGGCGATCATTGGCCTGCCGATGGATTTGGGAGTGACCAATCGCACTGGCACACGGCTCGGGCCGCGCGCCGTGCGCGCCGTCGAGCGCATGGGGCCGATGGATCATGTCCTGGGAACGGCGCCCTTCGGCATGCTCAAGGCCGCCGACATCGGCGACGTGCCGTTCCGCTCGCGCTATTCGCTCGAGAGCTGCCACGAGGACATCGAGGCGACGTTCAAGACCATCGTCGCGGCCGGCGTCTCGCCGCTGGCGGTCGGCGGCGACCATTCGATCACCTATCCGATCCTGAAGGCGGTCGGGGCGAAGCGCCCCGTCGGCATGGTCCATATCGACGCCCATTGCGACACGTCCGGACCTTATGAGGGCTCGAAGTTCCACCATGGCGGGCCATTCCGGCAGGCGGTGCTCGACGGCGTGCTCGATCCGGAGCGCGTCATCCAGATCGGCATCAGGGGTGGCGCCGAATACCTCTGGGAGTTCTCCTACGAGTCCGGCATGACCGTGATCCACGCCAACGAGGTCGATGATCTCGGCATCGAGGCGGTGATCGCCAAGGCGCTCGCCGTCATCGGCGACGGGCCGACCTACGTCTCCTTCGACGTGGATTCGTTGGACCCCGCCTTCGCGCCGGGCACGGGCACGCCCGAGGTCGGGGGCCTGACGCCGCGCGAGGCGCTGGCGATCCTGCGCGGATTGAAGGGAGCCGACATCGTCGGAGCCGACGTGGTCGAAGTCGCCCCGCAATACGACGCGACCTCCAACACCGCCCAATGCGCGGCGCAGGTCCTGTTCACCGAACTCTGCCTGATCGCCGAGGCGCGGGCAGCCGGGAAGGGGCGGCCGTAGGCCGAATGCGTTCCGCCTCCACGCGGCTCAGGATCGGCCAGGAGATCGGCCAAAGCATTGGCCCGCCGAAGTGGTTCTGAACAGGCGGAAGGAATAAGCCATTGGCTTGTTTGAATATTTGTCCTTCAGAAAGGACGAAGTGTCGTGAAGAAGATCGGCCAAACGGATATCGTCGCCGATAGAATCGCCAGCCGCATCGAGCCCGCGCTCCTCGATGAGGCGCCTGTCGCTCGCCTGCCTAGCGGCGCGCCAACCAGATGATATGCCGTGCCCCGCTGCGGCCGCGATGCGCCCGCACCATCACCTCCTCGACCGTAAAGCCGGCCTGCCGCAGCCGCTGTGTGAAGCGCCGGTCCGGCCCCTGCGACCAGACGGCCAGGATACCGCCGGGGCGCAGCGCCGCCTTCGCCAGGCCGAGCCCGCCATCCTCGTAGAGTCGGTCATTGGCGGCGACGGTCAGGGCTTCCGGACCATTGTCCACATCGAGCAGGATCGCGTCATAGCGCCCGGCTCCTTCCGCGATGACGCGCCCGACATCCTGCACCGCGATCGTGACGCGCGGATCGTCGAGGCATCCCGCGAAAAGTTCCGCCATCGGCCCGCGCGCCCAGGCGACGACGGCAGGGATGAGTTCGGACACGGTGATCTCCGCATCGGAGCCGAAGCTCGCCAGCGCCGCGCGCAGGGTGAAGCCCATGCCGAGCCCGCCGATCAGGATGCGCGGCTTGGGCCGCCCGGCGAGCCGCGTGGCGACGAGCGTCGCGAGCGCCTCCTCAGATCCGCTGAGGCGGCTGTTCATCAGTTCGATCGTGCCGAGCATGATCGAGAACTCGGCGCCGCGGCGCTTCAGCCTCAGTTCGCGGCCCGCGCCGGGCAGCGTCGCTGTATCGAGCAGGATCCAGGGTATCACGGGCAGTTCTCGTTCAAGGATGTCGTCTCGGCTGGCGAAGGGCAGGGCGTCAGGCACCGTCTATAGCCTCTGGCCCGCGCCCATGCAGGAAAATCATGCCGACGCTCCTCACGCCGTGTTGATCCGACATGCGCTGCATGGCTATGGCATGATGTTGCAGTGCAGCGTTCTTGCTGCATCGCCAAAGCGGGCCGACGATCCTGATGACTCTCGTGACCAATGACACCGGCATCTGTGCGTCCCCGGCCGGAAGGGCGGATGGTCGGCCTGCCGCCCATGTCGGGCTGGTCATGTTCGCGCTGGCGATGGGCGGCTTCGCCATCGGCACCACCGAATTCGCGGTGATGAGCCTCGTGCCCTATTTCTCCGCCGGCCTCGGCATCGACGAGCCCACCGCTGGTCATGTCATCAGCGCCTATGCGCTGGGTGTCGTCGTCGGCGCGCCGATCATCGCGGTGCTGGCGGCCAGGGTCGCGCGCCGCACGCTGCTGATCGGGCTGATGGCGGTGTTCGGCATTGCCAATCTGCTGAGCGCGCTGGCGCCCAGCTATGGCTGGATGCTTGCCTTCCGCTTCCTGAGCGGCCTGCCGCACGGCGCCTATTTCGGCGTGGCCGCGCTCGTCGCCGCCTCGCTCTCGCCGCCCAACCGCCGGGCCCAGGCGGTGGCGCGCGTCATGTTGGGCCTGACCGTCGCGACCATCATCGGCGTGCCCTTCGCCAACTGGATGGGGCAGGCGCTCGGCTGGCGCTGGGGCTTCGGCATCGTCGCCTTGCTCGCGCTGCTGACGATGGCGCTGGTCTATGCGTTTGCGCCGCGCGACACGGTCCAGCCTGGAGCCAGCCCGCTGCGCGAACTCGGCGCGCTCAAGCGCCGGCAGGTCTGGCTGACCCTGGCCATCGGCGCGATCGGTTTCGGCGGCATGTTCGCCGTCTACACCTATGTCGCCTCGACGCTGATGGAGGTGACGCAGGTTTCGCCTGCGCTCGTCCCGGTCGTGCTCTGCGTCTTCGGCCTGGGGCTGACGGCCGGCACGCTGGCCGGAGCCTGGGCGGCCGACCGGGCCTTGATGCCGTCGATCGGCGGCATGCTGCTCTGGACGGCAGGGGCGCTGGCGCTGTTTCCCTTCGCCGCGGGCAATATCTGGGCGGTGTCCGCCGTGATCTTCCTGATCGGCACCAGCGGCGGGCTCGGCGCCATGCTGCAGACGCGGCTGATGGACGTGGCCGAGGACGCACAGACGCTGGCAGCCGCCCTCAACCACTCGGCCTTCAACACCGCCAACGCGCTGGGTCCCTGGCTCGGCGGCATGGCGATCGCCGCCGGCTATGGCTGGACCTCGACGGGCTGGGTCGGCACCGCACTGGCACTGGGCGGCTTCGCGATCTGGATCGTGGCCGTGCTCGACGACCGCCTTTCCCGCGCAAACGCCCCGGTTGCCGCTGCCGAATAATTCGGCGCGGCGGCTCAGAAAAGCTGCGAGCCCCCACTTGCGGTCATGGCACGGCATCGCCCAATCTGTGGGCAGAGCTGGCTATGGGAACTCGAAACGCCCGCCCGGCCAAAACCTTGTGGGAGGTCCGAATGAAAGCTTTCGCGAAATTCATCGCCGCCGCCGCGCTGACGGTCGTCGGCGCCACCGGCGCCCTGGCGCAGGCCAAGGAGTGGAAGGAAGTTCGGATCGGCACCGAAGGCGCCTATCCGCCCTACAACAACCTCAACGCCAAGAAGGAGCTGGAAGGCTTCGAGATCGATTACGGCAATCTTCTCTGCGAGAGGATGAAGGTGAAATGCACCTGGGTGGTGCAGGACTGGGACGGCATTATCCCGGCGCTGCTCGCCAACAAATACGATGTCATCATCGCCGGAATGAACGCGACCGACGAGCGCAAGAAGCAGGTCGACTTCACCGCCGTCTACAACAAGACGCCGATCTGGATGGTCGGGCCGAAGGCGACGAAGACCAACGACGTCACGCCCGCCGCGCTCAAGGGCAAGGCTGTCGGCGCGCAGGGCTCCACCATCCACGCCAACTTCCTCGAGAAGTTCTACAAGGACTCCAATCCGCGTCTCTATCCGACGCAGGAAGAGGCCAATCTCGACCTGATCAACGGCCGGCTCGACTATATCGTCGCCGATGCGCTCGCCCTCTCGGATTTCCTGAACGGCAAGGGCAAGGACTGCTGCAAGCTGATCGCCGAGGTGCCGCGCGACCCGGCGATCCACGGCCCTGGCGTCGCAGCCGCGATCCGCAAGAGCGACACCGCGCTCAAGGCCCTGTTCGACAAGGCGATCGCCGAAACCATCGCCGACGGCTCGAACAAGAAGCTCGAGGACAAGTGGTTCAAGCTGGCGGCCACCAACTGACCTGCCGATGTCACGTCCGCCGGCATCGCGCCGGCGGGCGCTTCCAGCATAGGTCGCCAGCGTAGGTCGCGATGATCGAAAAGCTTGCTCTGCTCGGCTTCGGCGAGGGCGGCTGGGGCCTCGCGCTGCTCCAGGGCGCCGGCATCACCATCTCGATCGCACTGGCGACGCTGCCCTTCGGTCTGGCGCTCGGGCTGGTCGTGGCGCTGGGCAAGCGCTCCGACAACGTCATCCTGCGCTGGATCGCGACCGGCTACACCACCGTCTTCCGCGGCGTGCCCGAACTGCTGACGCTCTACATCATCTATTTCGGCGTCCAGATCCTGCTGCAGCGCCTGTGGGAATGGCTTGGACTGCCGGGCAGCTTCTCGATGCCGCCCTTCGTCGCCGGCATGATCGCGCTCGGCGTCGTCCTCTCGGCCTTCTCCAGCGAAGTCTGGGTCGGTGCGCTGAACTCGATCCAGAAGGGTCAGCGCGAGGCGGCGGCGGCGCTGGGCCTGTCGAAGGCCCAGGCCTTCCGCCTCATCGTCCTGCCCCAGCTTATCCGTGTCGCGCTGCCCGGCCTCGGCAACAACTGGATGGTGCTGCTGAAGGAGACCTCGCTGGTCTCGGTCATCACCCTGCCGGACATCATGTTCATCACCACCCGCGCCAATGTCGCGACCAAGGAGCCGTTCCTGTTCTTCGGGGCGGCGATGCTGATCTACCTCTTCTTCTCGCTGGTCTCGGCCTGGGGCATCGGCAGGCTGGAGGCGCGCACCAATCGCGGCTATGCGGCCTTCGGGGGCGCGACGCGATGAGCTGGTGCGAATATCCGGGCTGGCTCGTCGGCAGCGAGGTCTTCCAGAACTATGGCTGCCGCATGTTCAGCGGTCTGTGGATCACGTTCGAGCTGGTGGCGATCTCGGTGACGCTGGGCTTCGTGCTGGCCGTCGGCCTTGCCGTCGCACGGCTCTACGGGCCGAAATGGGCGCAAGGCCTGATCAACGGCTACACCACCTTCTTCCGTGGCACGCCGCTGCTCTGCCAGCTCTTCCTGGTCTATTACGGGCTCGGCCAGTTCCGCGTCTTCTGGACGGATGTCGGGCTCTGGTGGTTCTTCCGCGAACCGTTCTATTGCGCGCTCCTGACCTTCGTCATCAACACCGCCGCCTATCAGGCCGAGATTCTGCGCGGCGCGATCCAGTCGATCCCGCGCGGCCAGTTCGAGGGCGCGCTCGCGCTCGGGCTGCATCGCTGGGCGACGCTTCGCCATGTCATCATGCCGCAGGCGATGATCCTGGCGCTGCGCCCGCTCGGCAACGAGCTCATCGTGATGATCAAGTCCAGCGCGGTCGCCTCGCTGGTGACGCTGTTCGACCTGATGGGCGCGACGCGGCTCGCCTTCGCCCGCTCCTTCGATCTGTCGATCTACCTCTACGCGGCGCTGATCTATCTCGTCCTGGTCGAGGTCATCCGGCGTGTCTGGGACAGGCTGGAACTCAGGCTGACGCGGCACATGGCGCTGCGCTGATCGCCAGCGCTGATTGTTCTTGGATCAGGCTGGAAGCGTCAGGATCAGGGCTCCGTTGGCGGTCGCGACGACGGTATGCTCGTACTGCACCGTCAATGCGCGCGGCTCGCCATAGAGCGTCCAGGGATCGTCGCCATTCTCGGCCCAGTTCGCCCCGAGCGACAGGAACGGTTCGATCGTGAAGACCAGCCCCTTCTGCATCACCCGGCGCTCAGAGCGATCCGGCCAGGTCGCGACCTCTTTGGGCTCCTCGTGCAGCGAGCGGCCGATGCCGTGGCTCGCGAGGTTGCGGACCAGCGTATAGCCGTTCTTCTCGGCGAAGCGGCCGACGGCCTGTCCGATGCCGGCGAGCGGCTTTCCGGCCCCGACCTGTCCGATGCCCGCCCAGAGGGCGCGGCGCCCGTCGCGGCACAGCCTTTCGGTCCTGCGAGCGACCGGCGGCACCGCGAAGGAAGCGCCCGTATCCGAGAAGAAGCCGTTCTTCTCGGCGGAAACGTCGATGTTGACGAGATCGCCGGCCTCGATCCGGCGCGGGCCGGGAATCCCATGCGCGATCTCGTCATTGACGCTGATGCAGGTCGCTCCCGGAAAATCATAGGCGAGTTCCGGCGCCGAGCGCGCTCCGGCCTGTTCCAGCAGGGCGCGGCCGATCTGGTCGAGCTCGGCCGTCATCATGCCGGGCTCGATCGCCTTGCCCATGGCCGCCAGCGTATCGGCGACGATGCGGCCGATCTCCTGCAAGCTCTTCAGTTCATCGTCGTTGGATATCGTCATGGCCCGATGCCGTAGAGCATCGGCCCGAAAAGTGGAATCCGGTTTTCGGGTGAAGCCGATGCAAAAACAAAAAGCTGGTCCTATGGACCAGCCGGTTCGGCAGGGTCCCACAACCAGCGCCTCGTCCGCGCGCATATGCGCCGTCGCAGGCGCACTCCTTCCCACTGGACCTGCCGCAAGCTAAAGCGCTTGGCGACACTCAAAAATCCAGCGGAGCGAAACATGGCCAAAGTCGCGTTCATCGGTCTCGGCGTCATGGGCTATCCCATGGCCGGTCATCTCAAGGCCAAGGGCCATGAGGTCACGGTCTACAACCGCAACCCGACGAAGGCTCAGGCCTGGGTCTCGCAGCATGCCGGCATCTCCGCACCGACCCCCGCCGATGCGGCGCGCGGCCAGGAGATCGTCTTCGCCTGCGTCGGCAACGACGACGATCTGCGCTCGGTGACGCTGGGCGACCAGGGCGCCTTCGCCGGCATGGAGAAGGGCGCGGTCTTCGTCGACCACACCACGGCCTCGGCCAATGTCGCCCGCGAACTCGATGCGGCCGCGAAGGTCGGCGGCTTCGGCTTCGTCGATGCGCCGGTGTCGGGTGGCCAGGCCGGCGCCGAGAACGGCGTGCTGACCGTGATGTGCGGCGGCGCGCCTGACGTCTACGCCCGCGCAGAGCCCGTGATCGCGGCTTACGCCCGCATGTGCAAGCTGATGGGCCCCGCCGGCTCCGGCCAACTCACCAAGATGGTCAACCAGATCTGCATCGCCGGCCTCGTCCAGGCGCTGTCGGAGGGCGTGCATTTCGCCAAGCGGGCCGGGCTCGATGTCGAGACGATGCTGGAGGTGATCTCGAAGGGCGCCGCCGGCTCCTGGCAGATGGAGAACCGCGGCAAGACCATGAACGCGAACAAGTTCGACTTCGGCTTCGCGGTCGACTGGATGCGCAAGGATCTCGGCATCGTGCTGGAAGAGGCCCGCGGCAACGGTGCCCAGCTTCCGGTCACCGCGCTGGTCGACCAGTTCTATGCCGAGGTGCAGAAGATGGGCGGCCGGCGCTGGGATACCTCGAGCCTGATCGCCCGCCTCGAAGGCTGAGCGCAAGCGCGAGCCTTGCCGTCGCTAGGGCCGCGTTCAGTGGTCCGGCGACGTGTCCCGCCGGCCGAGATGGATCGCGACCAGGCCGGCCGCGGTCAGAAGCCACATCAAAAGCACCAGGGCCGGCGGCCAGATCGTCACCAGCCAGCTGATCAGCACCGTCACCAGCGCGCTGAGCCCGAGCTGGATCGCCCCCATCAGCCCGGCGGCGGAGCCGGCGAGCTCGGGCCGGGCCGACAGCGCCTCGGCCGTCGAGCCGGGGATGGTCATGCCGTTGCCGATGGCGTTGAGCGCGAGCGGCAGGAACAGCATCAGCGGCGACCAGTCGGTGCGCAGCGCCAGCGGCACCGCGATCGTCATCGCGACCGAGGAGATGACGAGACCGAGATGGACCATGCGCGGGGCGCCGATGCGAACCACCAGCCGCGCCATCGCGAAGTTGCCGAGCATGTAGCCGAGCGCATTCAGGATGAAATAGGTGCCGTAGACGTCGCTGCCGCGCCCCATGGTCTCGACCACGACATAGGGCGCCGCGGCGATGAAGGCGAAGAAGGCCGAGGTGCTGGTCGAGACGGCTATGACGTTCAGAACGAATGCGCGGTTCCCGGCGAGTTGCGGGAAGGCGCGGAAGACGCCGAGCAGGGGCGTCCGCTGACCGAGATTGGGAGCCGTTTCCGGCAGCCGAACGACTGTCAGCAAAAGGACGACGACGCCCGTGACCGTCATGAACCAGAGGATCATGCGCCAGCCGAAGGCGGTTTCGATCTGCCCGCCGAGCCAGGGCGCGACCATCGGCGCCACGACCATGACCATGGTCACGGTTGCGATCTGGCTCGCCGCCTGGTCGCGGCTCGCCGTATCGCGGATGATGGCGCGCGACAGCGCGAAGACCGAGCCCG
>DATDBB010000007.1:0-2582 GCA_036525085.1 Allobosea sp. | reverse complement strand
CTCGATATGGCCCATGCGCTCGCGCCGGACGCGGGCGAGCGTGACTTCGACGCCGCACTTCTCGCAGATGACGCCCTTGAACTTCATGCGCTTGTACTTGCCGCACAGGCACTCGTAGTCCTTGATCGGCCCGAAGATGCGGGCGCAGAACAGGCCGTCGCGCTCGGGCTTGAAGGTCCGGTAGTTGATGGTCTCCGGCTTTTTGATCTCGCCATAGGACCAGGACAGGATCTTCTCCGGGCTCGCGATCGAGATCTTGATCGCGTCGAAGGCCTGCTGGACCGGCTGCTGGCCGAAAAGGTTCATGACCTCTTGCTTCATCGCCTGTCTCCTCTCGCCGGCGGGGGTGGAGCACCGCCCTGCCCGGCTTCGTCAATTCAATGGCCGGCGGCGTCAGTGCCGCCGGCAAAACGTGTTCAGACCGGAGCGAACCGGCTTACTCGGCGGCTTCCGCCGGCGGCAGCTCGCCCGGCTTCGGCTTGTTGTTGACCAGTTCGACGTTGAGGCCGAGCGAGCGCATTTCCTTGACGAGAACGTTGAAGCTCTCGGGGATGCCCGCCTCGAAGTTGTCCTCGCCGCGCACGATCGACTCGTAGACCTTGGTGCGGCCCGCCACGTCGTCCGACTTCACGGTCAGCATTTCCTGCAGCGTGTAGGCGGCGCCATAGGCTTCGAGCGCCCAGACCTCCATCTCGCCGAAGCGCTGGCCGCCGAACTGCGCCTTGCCGCCCAGCGGCTGCTGGGTGACGAGCGAGTACGGACCGATCGAACGCGCATGGATCTTGTCGTCGACCAGGTGGTGCAGCTTCAGCATGTAGATGTAGCCCATCGTCACCTTGCGGTCGAAGGGCTCGCCGGTGCGGCCGTCATAGAGCGTCGACTGGCCGGACGAGTGCAGGCCGGCCTGCTCCAGGAGCCGCTCGATATCGGCCTCCTTGGCGCCGTTGAACACCGGCGTCGCGATCGGAACGCCGCGGCGCAGGTTCTGGCCCATCTCGACCAGCTCGTTCTCGTCCATCGAGGCGATGATCTCGTTGTCCTCGTAGACCGCGTCGAACGAAGCCCTGAGCGCCTTGACGTCATGCGCCTTCTTGTAGGCGTCGATCGCCGCGCCGATCTGCTTGCCGAGACCGGCGGCTGCCCAGCCCAGATGCGTCTCGAGGATCTGCCCGACATTCATGCGCGAGGGCACGCCGAGCGGATTGAGCACGATGTCGGCATGGGTGCCGTCCTCGAGGAACGGCATGTCCTCGGCAGCCACGATGCGCGAGACCACGCCCTTGTTGCCGTGACGGCCGGCCATCTTGTCGCCGGGCTGGATCTTGCGCTTCACCGCGACGAAGACCTTGACCATCTTCATCACGCCCGGAGGCAGCTCGTCGCCGCGCTGCAGCTTCTCGACCTTGTCGAGGAAGCGCTGTTCGAGGCGCTTCTTCGACTCGTCGTACTGCTTCCGCATCGCCTCGATTTCGGTCATCAGGGCGTCGTCGCCGGTGGCGAACAGCCACCACTGCGAGCGCGGGAACTCGGACATGCCCTCGCGGGTGATGACCGTGTCCTTCTTGAAGCCCTTCGGACCGGCGAGGCCGGTCTTGCCGGTCAGGATGTCGGCCAGACGCGCGAAGGTGTTGCGGTCCAGGATCGCCTGCTCGTCGTCGCGGTCCTTGGCGAGACGCTCGATCTCCTCGCGCTCGATCGCCTGAGCGCGCTCGTCCTTGTCGACGCCGTGGCGGTTGAACACGCGCACCTCGACGATCGTGCCCTGCACGCCCGGCGGGACACGCAGAGACGTGTCGCGGACGTCCGAGGCCTTCTCGCCGAAGATGGCGCGCAGCAGCTTCTCTTCCGGCGTCATCGGGCTTTCGCCCTTCGGCGTGATCTTGCCGACGAGGATGTCGCCGGCCGCCACTTCGGCGCCGATATAGACGATGCCGGCCTCATCGAGGTTCTTCAGCGCCTCTTCCGAAACGTTCGGAATGTCGCGCGTGATTTCCTCCGGGCCCAGCTTGGTGTCGCGGGCCATGACCTCGAATTCCTCGATATGGATCGAGGTGAAGACGTCTTCCGAGACGATCTTCTCCGAGAGCAGGATCGAGTCCTCGAAGTTGTAGCCGTTCCACGGCATGAACGCGACGAGCACGTTGCGGCCGAGCGCGAGCTCGCCGAACTCGGTCGACGGGCCGTCCGCGACGATGTCACCCTTCTTGATGACGTCGCCGACGCGCACCAGCGGACGCTGCGTGATGCAGGTCGACTGGTTCGAGCGCTGGAACTTCTGCAGCCGGTAGATGTCGACGCCGGGCTTGGTCGGGTCCATCTCGTCCGAAGCGCGGATGACGATACGGGTCGCGTCGACCTGGTCGACGATACCGGCGCGGCGGGCCGCGATCGCGGCGCCCGAGTCACGGGCGACGACGGCTTCCATGCCGGTGCCGACGAAAGGCGCGTCGGCGCGAACCAGCGGCACCGCCTGGCGCTGCATGTTCGAGCCCATCAGCGCGCGGTTGGCGTCGTCGTTCTCGAGGAACGGGATCAGCGCCGCGGCGACCGAGACGAGCTGCTTCGGCGACACGTCCTGGAAG
>DATDBB010000006.1:0-2415 GCA_036525085.1 Allobosea sp. | reverse complement strand
CAGGACAGGCGTTGCCTCGAGATACCAATAGGTGTTCGCGATGTCGGCGTGCCCGAGATAGGCACTCAAGCTCACCATGTGATGGGAGATTGCTTCCCTATTGCAAGGGCAGGACTCGAGTGATCGAACGGCGAAGGTATGACGCAAGTCGTGCACGCGTACACCTGGTGTGCCGATCGGTCCGCGGAAGCCAAGCATGCGGGCCAGCCTGATGAACACGGCACAGACGCGTGAGCGATCGGGCGCCCTTCCCCGAACCCTGACGAAGAGATTGTCGCCCTCAGCACCAAGCTCGGCCCTTATCGCCAGATACGTTTCCAGCGCCCGCCGGGTAGACGGCTGAAGCGGGAGAAGGCGTTGCTTACCGAATTTTCCTTTGCGGATGATCAGGCCATCGTCGACCAGATCATCACGTTGGAGAGCGAGCGCCTCCAGGGCCGACGCATAAGATCAGCCGGCGATCAGCGTAGCCATGAAGTCGTTGTCCCAGGCGGCGGATTTGCGCTTGCCCTTGAGGCTGGCCTTCAGTGTCGTGTTGGCGCGAGCGAAGTTGAGCGCGATCTTGCGGAGCAAGGCCAGGTTCCTGGCGGCGGTGCGCTCGCGCACCCGGCTCGTGTCTTCATTGAAACCGACGTCGAGCACCCAGTGAAGTCCGTTCTCGATCGCCCAATGGCTTCGGATGGCGGTGGCGAGTTGTGTCGGAGGTAGCTTACTGCTGGAGAGATAGTAGCGGATCTCGGCGGTGACTTTGCCCGAGCCGTTGATGCTGCGGATATTCTCGACCGCGAGCACCGTCGTCAAACCTGGCCAACGCTGCAGGGCGGCCAATGGTTCGAGCATGGTGCAGGCGAAGACGCGCCGGCGCACCAGCCGGCCGTGGCTCTCGTCAAAGGCATCGAAACAGGGCCGCAGGGATCCGCCAAGCGAGAAGGCATTGGCTTCGAACCAGCGCTTGACCTCGGCATGCGCCTTCTTCTGATTACCCTTGAGAGCCAGTAGATAGTCGCCGCCACGGGCGGTGATCTGCGCGGCAATCGCGGGCCGGCAGGCGAGCGCATCCAGGCTGACGAGACAGTCGCGCAGGTCCAGGCCGTCGAGCAGGCTCGGCAGCACCGTCAACTCGCCCCGCTTGGCATCCGTGGCGCGTTGCGCCAGCACCAGCCCGTGCTCGACCGCGAACGCGCTGACCAGATGTAAAGGTGAGCGGCCGTTCTGGCGGTCGAACGAGCGCCGCACCGTCTTGCCGTCGATCGCGATCTGCCGGGGAGCGCCGGCATCGGGCCGGAATACCGAGCGGACCCAGTCGAGAAAGCAGCGCTCGAAGCGCTCCGGGTCGATCAGCATCAGCACCCGGCGGAAGGTGTCGTGCGAGGGAATGCCGCCCGGCAACTCGAGGTAGCGGCCGAGCCAGTCGCGTTTGCAGCGGCCGTAAAGGGCAATGTCCTCAAAGCTTTCGGCCTCGCCGATCACGGCGCAGACCGCGATCACCAGGATATCGAGTAGCTTGTGCTCGACCCGCCAGTCACAGCGTGGGTCCTCGATCTGGGCGAACTTGTCGATCAGCGCCTCGAGCATGGCTTCCTCCTCCACGTGAGGAGACAAGCCTATCCCGTCAGCATGCCAGATTGAGCCTGCCTGATCTCAGGCGTCGGCCCTGATGACCGGCTCGCCGATTGGGTCCGAGTGGGCAAGTACCCGCGCCAGGTTGCAGATCAGGGCCGACGCATGAGATCAGGCGAGCTCAATCTGGCATGCTGACGGGATAGGCTTGTCTCCTCACGTGGAGGAGGAAGCCATGCTCGAGGCGCTGATCGACAAGTTTGCCCAGATCGAGGACCCGCGCTGTGACTGGCGGGTCGAGCACAAGCTGCTCGACATTCTGGTGATCGCGATCTGCGCCGTGATCGGCGAGGCGGAGAGTTTTGAAGACATTGCCCTTTACGGCCGCTGCAAACGCGACTGGCTCGGCCGCTTCCTCGAGTTGCCGGGCGGTATACCCTCGCACGACACCTTCCGCCGGGTGCTGATGCTGATCGACCCGGAGCGCTTCGAGCGCTGCTTTCTCGACTGGGTCCGCTCGGTATTCCGGCCCGATGTCGGCGCTCCCCGGCAGATCGCGATCGACGGCAAGACGGTGCGGCGCTCGTTCGACCGCCAGAACGGCCGCTCACCTTTACATCTGGTCAGCGCGTTCGCGGTCGAGCACGGGCTGGTGCTGGCGCAATGCGCCACGGATGCCAAGCGGGGCGAGTTGACGGTGCTGCCCGATCTGCTCGACGGCCTGGACCTGCGCGCCTGCCTGGTCAGCCTGGACGCGCTCGCCTGCCGACCCGCGATTGCCGAGCAGATCACCGCCCGTGGCGGCGACTATCTGCTGGCTCTCAAGGGTAATCAGAAGAAGGCGCATGCCGAGGT
>DATDBB010000005.1:0-14672 GCA_036525085.1 Allobosea sp. | reverse complement strand
CCACGCCACCGACTCCGCCGCCGACCGCGCCGCCGACCGCGCCGCCGACTCCGCCGCCGACTCCGCCACCGACTCCGCCACCGACCGCGCCGCCGACCACGCCGCCGACCGCGCCGCCGACCACGCCGCCGACCGCGCCGCCGACTCCGCCGCCGACTCCGCCGCCGACTCCGCCGACTCCGCCGACTCGGAATCCTTGCGCGCTGCTTCCAGCGCGGGTCGGATCGACGGCGTCTTCTCGAAGCTGGTGATTTCCGGGAACGCGGCGAGCGTATCGGCGTGCTCGGTCAGGCCGGAAAGCCGCAGCCATGTCGGCGTGAAGACGCGGACGTACCAATCCGCGGCCATCGTGGCGCGCCTGGCTTCGACGGCGGGCGTGCTGCGCGTTCCGACGAGGCGCGGAATAAACGGAAGCAGCAATGTCGTCCGCTCATCGTCCGGCAGCGCGTCGTTCCAAGAGCGCATGAAAGCGCCGAGGACAGGGCAGGCGCACTGCGGATTGTCAGACCAGGGCTCGCCGGCGACGTAGGCAACGGCCTCCATGGCGCACATCGCATCGCGCAGGGCTCCGTGGGCGCCTTGCGCGATGGTTGTCACCTCGGCGAGACGGTCTTGCAGGATCAACGTTTCCATCAGTTCATCTCCTTCATGCGGTTGAGCCGACGAGCGGATTCCTGGATGGCGGACGCGCCCTTGTAGGACTTGCCGCGGGGTTCGAAGGGCGCCGACAGCAAGGGTGTGCGCCAGGTAATGGCGCGATGCCGCGAGTTCTCCGGCCGGACATGGACGATGAATTCCTCGATATTCTCGCCCGCCGGGCGCTTCGGCAGGAGGGTATCTCGGATAGCCATCGTCTCGCGGGTCATGCGAGGCGCGGAAGACGAGAGTTTGCGGAAGCCCTTGGTCGGATGAAGGACGAGGTCGATTTCCGCCAGTTTGGTATTCAGCTCGTCGAGTTTCATCAGAACTTCACCTTCGTCGTGGCGACCACGAACGCTTCGATCTGGTCCTCCTTCAGCGCCTTGACCTGCTGCACGCCGAACGGCACGAGCGTCGCGGCGAGCTTGCGGTTGCCGGTCTCGACGTCTGGCGCGCGGTCGAGCAGTGCGCGGCCGGCGTTGCGGGCGTCCTGGATGGTCCAGCCGGCGGCGGGGTCTTCGGGCTGCGGGGCATTGTCCTGCGCGGGCTCGTCGACCTGGCTCGCGATGACGTCCTCGATATCGATCTGTCCTAGGACATCGTCTACGACCACCGGGGCGTTTTCCTCGGGAGCCGCCGATGACGGTTGTCCTAGGACATCGTCTACGACCACCGGCGCTTCCTTCCGCGGTCGGCCGCGCTTGCGGGCCTGCGTCTGCTGCTCACTCTCGCCAGCGCGGGGCGTGTTGGTGATCGTTACGCCGACCTCCTTGGCCGGGAATTCGACGCCATCGGCGTCTTCAGCCAGCGCTGCCTGCAGCTTGTCGACGATCTCGCCGGCTGTGACGGTGCCCTTCTCGGGGGTCGCGCCGTGGATATTCCGCCAGAGCGAGTCGCTCGCGTGGACGATGCCGAAACCGAACGAAGTCTTCGGCGTGTTCCTTCGGGCCTCGGCCAGCGCGGTGCAGAACGCCGCAGCGGCGGTGAACTCCTCGGCCGAGTACAGGGTCATCTTGATGTTCATTGTCTTCTCCTGTTTTTGCGAAAAAGGCGACACGGAAGTCAAACGAAAAGCGCGCGGATGTCCTCGAGTTTTCGAGCGCAGGCGCGTTGGATCTGTTCGTCGATCGAGCCGGCGATAGTGGCGAACCTCACCGTGCAGGCGTTCTTCTGGCCGATGCGGCTGATGCGCATCGCCGCTTGGGTGTTGTCCGTCGGAGTCCACGAGCTCTCGACGAAGACCAGATCACTTGCGGCGGTGAGCGTGATGCCAGTCCCCGCTGCTTGAATTTGCCCCACGAAAACCCGACACTTCGGGTCATTCTGGAAGGCATCAACCGCGGCTTGGCGGTCGGTCGTGCTGCCGTCGACCTTAACGGCGCCTTGGGCCACCCATAGCGCGTGGTAGAGACTGAGAATGACTTCCTTGTGCTGAGCGAACAGCACGATCTTCTCCATGCCGCCGTCAAGTTGGTCCTTCACCCATTCGACGACGGGTGCGACCTTCGCCGCTCCGGTCAGCCGGCGGAGCGTCGCGACGTGCGGCGCGATGGCCTTGAGCGCGTCGATGCCACCGTCCTCCAGCGCCTTCTGGACCGCCTTCATCTGCTCGGCGACCTCCGCCGCCATGTCGGCCGGGATCGTGATCTTGCCGGTCAGCGGCAGTACGTCGAAGCGGATCGGCGGGAGATCCTTCAGCACCTGGTCCTTCTTCCTTCTCAGGACGAAGGGCTTCATGCGCTCACGTAGCTCGGGCAGATTCTTGCCGCCGGTGATGACGTCGTGGCCGAGGTAGTTGCGCTCCATCTTGCAGTAGCGCATCGCGAAGGGCCAATAGGCGACGGGCTTTCCGGTCTTCAGCCCGACGATCGCGTCCGGCATCACGGCGCGCAGCATCGGCCAGAGCTCCGACGGATTATTCGGCATGGGAGTCCCTGTGAGCAGGAAAACGTGCTTGGCCTTCTCGACCAGGCCGCCGACGCCATCGCACTTCTTGCCGAACACGGCTTGCGTGCGCTTCGTGTCGCGGGTCTTCAGCATATGGGCTTCGTCGCAGACGACGAGGTCGTAGCCGGTCTTGAGCAGGCTTTCGAAGTTGCGGCCGCGCGCCATGTCATAGCTTTCGACGCGGAACCGATTGACCTTGCCGGCCGGCACCCACATGCCAATCTCACGCCGCCAATTCTCGACGATGGAGGCAGGACAGAGCACGAGGATCTTCTGCGCGTTCACCTGGCACGCGGCCACGATCGCCTGCGCAGACTTGCCTAAACCCATCTCGTCGGCGAGTAGCCCGCGGCAAACGGAGGCGAGCCACATTGCGCCATCCAACTGATAAGGAAATAGCGTTTTCATCGGTCAATGCACCGAAATTCGCCGAACAACTCATGTGCTCTGGCGGCATACGCCTGATGCGCTGCTTCCGGTGACGTAAAGCTGCCGAGATAAGACATCTGACCGCGACACTTGATCTGCGCGACGAACTTCCCCCGTTTGTTTTTGTACACGCCTTTCGGCCACTCGCCGCGGGCGCGCATGTTCATGCGATTCTGGCTTGTTGTGGCTAAGCGGAGGTTCGACGCGCGGTTATCGCTACGGATGCCGTTCTCATGGTCGACCTCGACCGCCGGGTCTTCGCCGGTCAGGAACTTCCACGCTATCCGATGGAGGCCTAGTTTTACACCGTCCCAAGTGATGCGGAGATAGCCCTTCCCGTCGAGCCAGCCGGCCTGGGCACCGGGGTAGACGGCGTTCCAGTTGTTCTGCCGGTCATCACGCCTTCTCCATGTGAAGACGCCGGTCAGAGCGTCGTACTCCATGGCTTCCTGGAGATCGGCCAGAGCAGGGAGCGCATTCATTCTCATATTTCACTGTCTCCCTATTCTGCTTCTGTCGCCCTACGATTGACTACATAGGCGACAAACAAGACACGTGTCAAGCGGCTTATCAGGTATCCAACACCGGCAAATTGAAGCGCTTCTGCGCGCCTTTCGAGCCTCGCGCCGCACGCTTGACGCAGCGCATCTTGATCCGCTGTGCCTCGATATTGTAGCTCCGGCGCAGGTCCATCAGCGCTTCACGCTCGCGCAGGATCGATGCCTCATGCGGCGTCACGTAGTCGAACCAGGCGCTCATTCCGGCTTAGCCTTCGCGAGCGCTGCTTCTGCTATCTCGACGCGGTCGCGAAGCACACTCGCCCTATGTAGCGCCCAATAGAGCGCCTCCGCCTTCTCTGCGACGAGGGCTTCCAGCGCTTCGAGGCGGGAGGCGGCATCTCGCATCAGTATCGCGTAGTCGTGCGGGTCGCTGTAGGCCTGCTGGATAACGTTGGCGGTTTTCCGCAGCCTCGCGACCATCTCCCCGCTCGTGCTCATGGGCGCGACGGGGTTGGCGGCCTCGTAGGTTTCAATGGCGGCATCGGCAAGCTGCCGATATCTGCTCCAGCGCGGATTTGTCTGGTCGGTGATCCAATCCAAATTGATCCCTTCGACCATCGCAATTGCTCGCGCAATGTCGTCTCGCGCCTTCTCACCGAGCGTCATAATCACGCCTCCCCTGCGATGGCCATAGACCGGCGCGTCATGAATTCCCCGAGCAGATCGCCGCCGTCATCGGGGCTCGGCTCGTCGGGCTCCGGCCCGCGATCAGGCCCGAACTCGTCATCAGGCCAGCGCCCCGGCCTGCCGTGCAGCATCGTGAAGCGGCGGTTGGGGAGTTCCATCTTGTGCTTCTCGTAGATGCGCTGCCATTCGGCTAGGGTGGGTTCACGGATTTCACACATCGCCGTACTCCTTCGCATGCGCGTCAAACCGTTCCTTCGTGACGCGCAGGGCGTGGGCCATGTCTTCCTCACACTCGTCGCAGGAGCCATCCTTGTCTTCGCAGGATGACCGCCCGTACAGCTTGCACCGCGCGCGGCACGCCTTGATGCGCTCTCGGTGCTGATCGTCCTCGGTGCCGATCCAGTAGACGGTTCTGTCGCTCATAACCCCTTCTCCTTCCCCACGAGCGCGGCATGGGCTTCGCGGGCGCGGCGGCCTCCATCGTTTGCAAGAGCGTGACGGCCGGCGTCGCCTTCGCTGTGGATCAGCCGGGCAAGACGCGCCTGTTCGCCGTACCACTCCAGCGCCCCGGCAGCCGCCTCCAGCTTGCGGGTAAGGTCTGCGATGGTGGTGCGAAGCTTGGCCATGTCGTGAGACATCCGCGCGAAATCGAACTGCACGGCCCGCGCCTCGTCCCGCTCCCGCTCCGCCTTCTCGCGCGCGGCTGTCTCCGAGGAGAGATTGGCGGTGAGGGCTTCGAAGACGCGCTCACAGATTTCCTGCGCTTCGATAGCGGACAGGAAACCTTCCGGCTTCATCGTCCACTTGCCGTCTACGCTCTCAAGACGCCAGCGCCGGCCGTCGTCATTGACAACGCGAATGCCGGCACGGCTCATTGAGCGGTAGGCCAGCGCCTCGACCTCATCCGCTACGATCGATTCATTCGTCATGGGGCTTGTCTCCTTGGAGAGCGAGGCGGGCGCGCTCATGACGCAGCCTGGCACAGCCACAACGCGATCGCGTCGGCGTGGTTGTCGTCGACCACCTCAAAGCCGAGATCCCGAACAGCCGCCATCATCGCCTCCTTGTTCGCGTTGCCCTTGCCGGTGGCGAATTTCTTGATGGCCTGGACGGGAACCGCGGCGCACGGCACGGAATTGTCCTCCGTCCACGCCTGCAGTGTCGCCATAAAGCCGCCGTAGGCGTGGGCTGCGTCGACGCCCTTGTGCGCCCGCACCTCCTCGAACCAAATCTGCTTCAGCCCGAAGGTCGAATGCAGCGTGTCGAGCTGCTTGCGAAACTTGACGTAGCGCATGCCTCCCGACTCGAAGCGCTGCGGCTTCAGGCTCCAGGTGCCCGATATCAGCGCCTCGCGCCTGTCGCCGACGCAGTAGCCGGTGGTGGTGCCGAGGTCGAGAGCGAGCGTCGTCATAGGCATGGTCCCCTTATTCGTGATGGATGTTTTCATATGCCTAGGATGTTGATCCTATCGACCGACAGCATGTGTCAGGAGGACCGGGTCGCTTAGTCGACGTGGATGAGGGAGTCTTGATGGTCGGCGCAGTCACCGAACGCCGCAGCCTCGTAGCGAACCCTGCACCAGCCTTTGATTAGTTTTGAGGTGATGACCCCTACCCCGGCTTCAGGCACGTCCTTGTTAAGCACGCGATCGCCGACCCCGAACTCGCGAGCCGTAGCCGCCACCTCCGGCTCGATCAGGCGGGAGGCGTCGAGAGGCTTCATCGTGCGCGGGTCGATCTCGGTGATTTCCCCTAACGCCCCTACCGTATACTTCCGCGTGTTACGCGCTGGCTCGCGCGCTTCACGCACCAGCACCACGGCCGACGCGGCATAGACGATCGCGCCAAGCAGCTCGTTCGCCGCGGCTTCGGTCTCGCCGCGCGATGCCATGCCGATGGCCTCCTGCGCCTTCTTCATCACCTGCCCGGCGGCGAAACCGGGTCCGACCATGCGGCCGATCTCAAGGATCGGCTGTTCCGTGAATGGCTTGTCGTTGGCGTGGCGGGCGTTCCCCTTGCCCTCGGCCGACTGGCGATACGCCTCGTCGAGCACGCCCTGGAGCGCGGCGTAGTCGCCGCTCGGCCTCCTGCCACTATCCACGATCTTCGAACCGTCCACCTGCATCTCGTCCATCCCCACCTCCATATCTGCCGCTTCTATGCCCCCGTTGCTCACGCGCCGTTTCCTGGCGCGTCCACCCTCCTGACCATTCTGTCGCCTCCTCGTCTTGCGTCGTCTTGCGTCGTCGTGTTCGTATCTAGCTGTCGCCTTCTCTATTTGTCAAGCGACATTCGTAGAAGGAGACGCAGCCTTTTCGCGCGCCATATAGCCGGCGACGGCCTCCAGCGTGTCCAGGCGGAAGTTGCGACCCTTGCGCAGCAGCCGCACGAAATCCACCTGTCCGCAGGCCTCATACGAGAACCGCGTCTGCGACATTCCCGTCGCCTCGATGTAGCGCTCGACGAGGCGACGGAAGCCCGCAAGCCCCTCTGCCAGCACTGCCGCCTGCGCCCTGATCTGCTCTTCGGCCATGGTCTTCTCCCGCGCCGCGCCTCTCGTCGGCATGGACAAGCTACGCCATTGTCGCTTAGATAGTCAAACGTCGAAGGCGACAAACGCCTCACAAGGAGACCCCATGGCAGATGATTCCCTCCGCAGCCAGGCGGTCGCCCTGGCCAGCAAAGGCTTTCGCGTCTTTCCGCTCCTTCCGAACGGGAAGACGCCAGCGGTTGAAGGTGGAGTTTATCAGGCCTCGTCCGATCCCGAGCGGGTGCACCGCTTCTGGTCCGAGGCTCTCAGCGGCGAAGCGCTGGACTACAATATTGGCATAGCGACGGGCGGTGGTCTCCTCGTCGTCGACGTTGACAACAAGAACGGCAAGAACGGTGCACTCTCTTTAGAATCGCTCGAACTTCGCAATAGCGACCTGCCGGTATCGTTAACAGTTCGCACACCGACTAACGGAAATCATGTATATCTCACAGTTCCAGGTGGAACTTACGTTAGGAACAGCGCGTCACATCTAGGCGACGGGCTCGATATACGCGGTGATGGCGGATACGTCGTGGCGCCGGGTTCTGTTATATCTGGCATGCATTATACGATTACCGTCGATGCGCCAAGCGCAGAGGTTCCTGGTTGGCTGTTACCGATGGTGTCAGGGCCGCGGCCGGTCAAGGCCGAATCCGTCGAGGCGCTCGAAGGCGTCGACGAGGACATCGCGGCCGCAAGGGCGGGCGAGTGGCTGAAAAAACACGCCGAGCTCTCGAAAGAGGGAGATGGTGGTGACGCCGCGGCTTATCGCGTCGCCGCCAGGGTGATGGACTTCGGGCTTTCACCTTCAGACGCGCTCGACGTCATGCTGGTCGACTGGAATGAGAGGTGCGAGCCGCCATGGGAGCCGGAACGCTTGGAGGTCATCGTGAATAACGCCGCGGCCTACAGGCACAGCCCGATCGGGTCGAGCTCCGCCGATGTCGAGTTCCAACACGAGGAGATCGACGAACGGCTGGTTGTTGGAACCGCGGACGGCTCCGAAGCCGGCGCCGACGAATGGCCAAAGCCGACACCGCTTGAGGACTTCGACCCCCACGCCATCCCGCCACGCGAATGGATCGTGCCGGCGCTGCTCGCCAGAACCTTCGTCACCGCACTCATCAGTCCTGGCGGAACAGGCAAGACGCAGTTCGCGGCGAGCATCGGGCTGGCGCTGTCCGCAGGCAGGAGCGACATCCTCGGCTTCGACGTGCCGAAGCGCGCGAAGGTCTGGTACTGGAACCAGGAGGATGACCAGGACGAGCTCAGGCGCCGCATCGGCGCTGTCAGGGAGCACCATGGCATCAGCACAGCCGATACGCTGATCGACGGAGATCCTGGCTTCTTCTATGACTCTGGCGTCGAGCGCCCGCTCATCATGGCCAAGCGCAAGCCCGACGGCTCATTAGCCACCACGGCCAACGTCCCCAAGATCATCGAGCAGATCAAGCGTAACCAGATCGACGTCTTCATCGCGGACCCGTTCATCGAGTTCCACGAGGGCGAGGAGAACAACAACGCCGAGATGGCGGCGACCTGGCGCATCTTCAGGCGCATCGCGGTTGAGACGCGCTGCGCCGTCTTCGTCTCCGCCCACACCAAGAAGCCGCCGGACGCCGATGCCGAGTCGTTCATCGGGTCGATGGACTCGTTGCGCGGCGCATCGGCGCAAGGGCCAGTGGTCCGACTGGCGTACACCCTCTTCACCATGACCAACAAGAACGCCAAGCTCTACGGCGTGCCCGAAAACCAGCGGCACCTGTACGCCAGGCTCGACAGGGCCAAGGGCAACATCTTCATCGACAACGGCGAGCCGCGGTGGTTCCGCCGCGAGAGCGTTCACCTCGGCCCGCCAGATGCGGGCGAGAGCCTTGGCGTGCTGTTGCCTGCTACGCTGGAGAAGGGTGGCGCCGGTGGCGAGACGGATCCTTTGTACATCATCGCCCAGGCGCTCGATGACAATGCCGATTTCGAGGATGGCCAGTGGTACGGGTTGGCCGAGATCGTGGCGAGCATGGATGCTCCGCAGGTGGCCGCGCTCGGGTCAGGGAAGAACCTATCACGGACGATCGAGCGCGCAGTGAAGGCACATGGCATCGATGTCGAGGAGCGTGAGGAGAAAAATACGGTCACGGATTATGGTGTTTTGGGCATTTGGAAAAAACCGAAGCCGGGCGGGTTTGTATTTTACATCAAACGCGCTGGACTGAAATGAAGAACGCCTCCTCCGCATTCCTCCGGCATTCCTCCGGCCCTGAAAAAACCTAACATGTTGAAAACAAACATATATCCGGTTTCATCCTCCCGGAGGAGCAAAAAAGGCATTCTTCCGGAGGAGGAGGGGGGTAAAAAGTCAATGATTTCAACGCCTCCTCCGCTCCTCCGACCCCCTTACTACGTAACCCGCCGGAGGGAGGCATGACTGCCTCTCCCTCCTGGTCCGTAGTTGTCTTGCATTCCGGAAATTCGACGAGGTCAAAAATGAAATCCCTGGCAAAATGCCCTATTTATTTTAATTCCCGGCGCCGCGGTTCGCAGCCGTGAGCGACGACGGATTCATCGATGAGGTGACGCGGGCGATCCTGCTGGCCGATGCCGCTCGCCGGGCAGCGCGGATGGATGCGCGTAAGGTGACGATGAAGGAGAAGCATTGGACGCGCCGTCCCAAGCGTGAGGCGCAGGAGCGGTCACTGGCGACGCGGGCCGATATGATAGCCCGAGGCGAGCCTAAGGGGCGATGGGGCGAGAGCGATCGCGACCGGGCGCTGCTGGCGCTCGAGGGCGGCGAATGGCTGGCGCATAGCGACATTGGCAAGCGCGCCGGAATGTCGACGCAGCGAGCGCAATGGGCGATGAAGCGTAGCGCGGCGGAGGGGTTGGTAGAGTGCGCCGAGAATGAGGAGTATGCGGGCAAGCCGAGGCCAGGCGGGCCGGTGAAGGAACAGCCCAAATTCCTATGGCGTCTCACGAGGGCAGGGAAGGCCGTGTGCGGCGATATCCGGGATCAGCTAGGACAGGTCAAGCCGGACAAGGGATGGGCTGCCATGGAGCTCGCCAGGAAGCGCAGGCTTGCGCGATTGAGGGCGGCAAAGAAATAGGGCCGCTTGCGCGACCCTATTTGAGAACGAGGCAGGCGATCCATATCAGGAAGGCCGACGTTGCCAGGGAGCGGATGGCGACCGATGCGGCTGCTATCATGGGCCGAAGAGCCAGAATGCCAGGAACACGGCTATAGCGGTTGCTACACCAAGTTGCAGACTTTCCATCATGACACTCTCGCTGCAGCTCGGGTCCAATTCATCGCGCGCAAGGTGACACGGCGATGCGACGGGCTCAATCGGTTGGCGTGGCGAAGGGCGCTCTTGAGCGCTCGCAAAGCTTCCGGGTGATTGTCCAGGAACAGATAGATTTGCGCGGTGCGCATTGAGGCTTGGAAATCATTCATGACAGGCTCCGCATTTCAGCCGCGATGCGCTTGCGCCGGGCGAGGTGCGCGCGGTCGTAAAGCGCTTCCGCCATGTTGGCGTGAATTGTGAAGCCGATTTCAGATGGGGCGCCGGCGCGCTCTGTGATGACGGCGCAGGCTTCGGAGAATGTCCGGATTTTCTCCAGATCGATATCGATGTTGTCGGCGATCTCTTCACATTCAGTCATCACTTGCGCCTTTCATATTCGCGAACAGCTTCGACGTGGTCTGCGATGATCGCGGCGGCCATGATGACCATGAAGCCGAGCGCGATGCCGATCAGGGTTTCGGTGTTCATGGCTAAACCGCCTGGATCACGGTAAAGCCGGCATCGCGCACGGCATCGTCCCAACGCTTGCCACCATCGAGCGATGCGGCTTTGACGAAGGCTTGCCAGTCATCCGACCATTCGCCGTGTATTTGCGTGGTCGGGTTGAGGATTTTGCGAGCGCCAGCGGCGACCGCGGCGGAGTCCTTATCGTATCCGCCACCATTGGCCGTGCCGCAGACGAGCGGGACGCCGATCCAATGGACGAAGGCCGAGGCTCGCAGGTTCGAAGCCGATCGCTTGATCGCGACCTTGGCGACGAGCTCGCCATTCTTGAGGATGACATACGCGGCAACACGAGCGAACGCCGCGTCGAATTGACGGTAGACGATGCTGGGATCAGGAATATTTGCCATTTTGAATGCGCTTTCCCGTTCGCGCCTTTGTAGGGGCGCGTTGCTTGTTGCTGTGAAGGTTTGGAGGCGGGGTTGTTTGTTAGGCTGCTTTGCGGTTGTGCAACCGCGCCGCCCGACTCTTTATGGCCCATGCAAACACGTTATCGAAAATTGCCTGCCGCGAAGAATAGAAGCTTGGATCATATTCGGCGGGGTTCGAATAGCGGGAAACCCAGGCTCCGCTTTCGTATTCCATGCCGCTCTTATCGCAGAACGCGTAGGAATGGCGCTCGAGCTCCGCACGGGCGGCGGCCAACTCCGCGCTATAGTACGCATCGGCGCGGAGGGCAGGCATAGGGAAGTCTCGGAAGTGTTCGATCTTGTGCCGCATGGCGCCCTCACTTGCTCGAGTTTTCGCGGAGAATGCGCTTAACTTCCTCGGCCGCCTCATGACTGGTAGGTTCGCGGCCGAGTTTAGCGGCGAGTTTGGCCCAGATCGTATGTGGGCCGGCGTTGTGCCAAGTGACAGTGATTTTGCAGGTCATGCCAGAACCTCCGCATTGCGGCGCGCGATCAATTCCAGCGTTTCGCGTTCGCGCTTGGCGACGGTGCAAGTCGCATGTGCAGTAAAGAGCGCGAGATAGTAGCTCGCCGGCTTGCCGGTTACGTCTTTGCGTGCGCGTTCGGCCGCAGACGGGACGAGCACAATCGGCTCGCCGCAGAGGGTGCAATTGCGATGCTTGGCCATGGCGCCCTCACTTGCCCGCGGCGCCAGAGAACAGATAAGCGCGCTTGCCGAACATGGCGGCAGCTTTGCGAGCCTGCGAGCGGATGCGCCTGGGCGCGTCGGGCCTCCTGCGGGGTTCGATCTTCATGAGTGTAATCTCCTATTTTGCTATGGTGGTCGGCGGGGCGTCTCCCTTTCGACAATCGGAGAATGCACAGAAGGAGACAGGCGCGTCAAGCGCTATTTTGCACAAAACGCGACATGCGGCTAAAGTCATTGAAACAGGGAGATTTTGATGACCAAACCGCCCGCCATTCGCGATCTCATGCCCGAGATGACTGCGAAGGAAGACGACTTCGTTGAGCACTTCGTGCAGTTTGGCGACGCGATCAAAGCCGCAGAAGCGGCAGGATACGCGCAGGCAGGGATACAGGGGCGACAGATCGCCAGGCGACCGCGTGTAGCGGCTGCAATCCGCATTGCGACCGCACGGCGCATGCAAGCGCTGGCACCCGTTGCGTTGACCGTCCTGGACAAAGTGATGCGCGACGACAAGGCGCCGGCGGGCGCTCGAGTTGACGCAGCGAAGACGATTCTAGACCGCGGCGGCTATGGGGTGCCCGTGGCTGAAAAGGCGCGCTCGAGCGAGGATCGTCCGTTGGCTGAAATGTCCATTCCAGAACTGGAACGTTTGGTCCGGGAATTGGAGGAGAAACGAGCTGCTGAAGCCCGCGACGTGACGCCCGATTCAGGGGATAACGCGCCGATGATGCGCGCCGATGACGCGCAAGTCATTGACCCCCTTGAATAGTCTGCGCCTAGGAAAGGCGACACCCGACCCCGGTCGACCCACAAAAGCGAGGCCGACCCCCTGGGGAGGGGGTGGCCCGCACTGCATCCGGACGCCGGAGCCTGCTCGCTAAATTTTGCAATTTTGCAAAGTTTTTGGGTTTAATTTCGCGCCGGATTGCATCCACGCAAGCGTATCAGGGAGAAGTTCCCATCGAATCCGAATTGACGCTTGTCGCTTTTCGTGCAAAATGTCTCTTGTCGACGCGGCCACTAGCCCAGGTCCGTGAAGCCGGATCCACCGATGACCGGACAATGCCCGGTAGGTGCATGACAGCAACAGCGAAGGGTGTGCAGGTTCGATCCCCGAGCGCGCCGCGTCGATTTGAATTTGCCCGAACGGGCATCCGAGCAGGGGGAGACGGGTTAATCGCCGTCTCAGCGGGCGGAGTGATTAACCGTCCCGCACCCCGTTATTCCAGGGAGCAGGAAATGGCCTTCTCAGCCTACAACGCTCTCGGCGCGGTCCACGTCCTCGACCTCCTGGCCGAGCAGCATCGTAACCGAGTCCGGCAGGGCGCGCAGCAGTCGGACGCGGAGTCGGCGAAGGTCAGTCTGGTTGAGCAGATCGTGCAGAGTGTCCACGACGGCGACGCGCGGGCAGCGCGAGCAAGGCGCAATCCAGTCTACATCGTCGGCCCGCCGCTCTATGCCGCCGCGGAGAAAGCCGGCTGTCTTCTGCCGGGCTCTATCTGCGAGATCGATCTAGAGGACAAATCCTGATGTGCATCCCACACCCCTTCTGGACGCCAGAGATTGGCCGAGCCAACACCGAGCATCGGCGCAAGAACGAAGAACTCCGCGCGCTGGCTGAGCGCGCCATGAATACGCCGGCCGACATCGAGCCGACGATCGAAGATGCCATTTGGCAGGAAATCCCACAAATCGCGCCACTCGTGGCCGAAGACCAAGTTTAACCGAGAAGAGGGTTCCTTCTCTGGCCGGCGTGGAGGGTCAGGGCATACAAGACCGGAACGGGCCTCTTCTCGGGGCCAGTCATAACCCGCATTCTGGTCGACTTCCGCAAAGCCTGAGAGCCTCTGATCGTGCAACTGGTCAGGGGCTCTTCGCTTTTGTCGCCTTTTGCGCTAGGATGTCTCCATGGTTGACATCACAGACGTCATCAGGGGGTCGTTTGCGAAGTACGGGCTGGACCCGAACGTCGGCCTACGGATTGCGAACATCGAGTCGCGGATGAACCCGCGCGCCAAGAACCCCGTATCGAGCGCCGGCGGGCTGTTCCAGTTCATCGACAGCACAGCGAAGGGCTACGGCCTGGCAGACCGCTACGACCCGACGCAGGCCTCCGAGGCCGCGGCGCGGCTGACCAACGACAACCGCAACCTGCTCAAGCAGAAGCTCGGCCGCGATCCGACCCCTGGCGAGCTGTATCTGGCCCATCAGCAGGGCGGCGGTGGCGCGCTCAAGATCCTGCAGAACCCCGACGCGCCGGCGGCGTCGCTCGTCGGTACGAAGGCCGTCATCCAGAATGGCGGGAACCAGGGGATGCTGGCGCGCGACTTCGCGAGCCTCTGGCAGGCGAAGATGGACGGCACGAAACCGCCGGTCTTCGGTGGCCAGGTGGCTCCGTCAGTCCCACAAACGCCCGAAGGCGCGCAAATCGCCGCAGCGGGCCCCATCGTAGCTCCTACCGCGGCCGAAACACCCGATCTGGCGAGCGCGTTCACCTCCGCGCTGAGCCAATTCACGGCGAACCAGCAGCAAAACGCGCAACAACAGCCACAAATGGCGCCGCAGATGCTGCAAAAGCCGCAAATGGCGACGAAAAAGCCCAATCTGGCCAATATTCTGGCCGGAACGTCTTCGCCGCTGCTGGTCGGACGGCCTGTCGCCTGATTTGTTGCCTTTGTCGCCTTTTGAGGCTAGATTAGGGGCGACAATTGGCGTCATCCTGCCGTCTCGCCTCCGGCTCGCAATCGCGAAGTGGCCCCGATGGCGCAGCCGACACCCTACAACCGGCAATTCAGCTTCCAGGACTTCCAGGCGGCGCAGCCGACGACCCCGCTTCCCGGCGATGAGGTCGACGGCGAGCTCAATGCGGTCAAGGTCACACTCGACCAGACGTTAATCAACCTGGCGAAGATCCAGCGTGACGACGGCGCGCTAAAGAACGGTATCGTCACGCAGGATGCGCTGTCGTCGTCGCTGAGCATTGGTTTTACCTTCCGCGGCTCTTGGTTGACGGCGACGAACTACCTCATCAGCGACG
>DATDBB010000004.1:0-2722 GCA_036525085.1 Allobosea sp. | reverse complement strand
GCCCCGGGGCCGAATTCATGCTCGTCCCGCAAGCGAGAACGCCCTCATGCTGCGTATCGAAGGCCTGACCAAGCGCTTCGGCGGCAAGGCCGCCGTCGACAACGTCACCATCTCCATTCCCAAGGGCGAGATGGTCGGCATCATCGGGCGTTCCGGAGCCGGCAAATCAACCTTGCTGCGCATGCTCAACCGCCTGGCCGATCCGAGCGAGGGCCGCATCGTCTCGGGCGAGCGCGACGTGACCGCGCTCAGGGGCGCGGCGCTTCGCGGCTGGCGCCGCGACACTGCGATGATCTTCCAGCAGTTCAATCTGGTCGGCCGGCTCGACGTGCTGACCAATGTCCTGCTCGGCCGGCTGAACCATCGTTCCGCCGCGCTCACCCTGGTCAAGAGCTTCTCCCGCGACGACAAGATCCGCGCCATCGCGGCGCTCGAGCGGCTCGACATGGGCCACCTCCTGTCCCAGCGCGCCGAGACGCTGTCGGGCGGCCAGCAGCAGCGCGTCGCCATCGCGCGAGCCCTCATGCAGCAGCCGCAGATCATTCTCGCCGATGAGCCGATCGCCTCGCTCGACCCGCGCAACACCCAGGTCGTGATGGACGCCCTGTTCCGGATCAACCGCGAGGACGGCATCACCGTCGTCTCGAACCTGCATCATCTCGATATCGCGTCGAAATACTGCGACCGCCTGATCGGCATGGCCGCCGGCAAGGTCGTCTTCGACGGCCCGCCCCACCAGCTCACCAGCGAGGTCGCGGCCAGCCTCTACGGCATCGAGGCGAAGGACGCCGGCGCCGAGGCGCTCGACCAGCTCGACGCCATCGCCAGCGAAGAAGCCCAGCGCGCCAAGCACAACGTCGCCTGAGTCCCGCCTTCGGTTCTCCGGGGCATCCGACACCACCAACGCTATCCAACCACCAGGAGCACACCATGCTGACCCGCCGTCATACCCTGACGCTCGCCGCTGCCGGCCTCGCCGCCTCGCTCGCGGCTCCCGCCTTCGGCCAGGACTGGAAGGCGAAATATCCCGAGATCGTCTTCGGCATCATTCCCGCCGAGAACGCCTCCGGCGTCGTCGAGCGCTACACCCCCTTCGTGAACTACCTGTCGAAGGAACTCGGTACCAAGGTCACGCTGCGCATCGCCAACGACTATGCTGCGATCATCGAGGGCCAGCGCGCCGGCAACATCCATATCGGCATGTACGGCCCCTCGGCCTTCGCCCGCGCGCTGATGACCGGCGCCAAGATCGACGCCTTCGCCATCGAGACCAATCTCGACGGCACCAAGGGCTACTACTCGGTCTTCTATGTGAAGAAGGACTCGCCCTACCAGAAGATCGAGGACCTCAAGGGCAAGAATCTCGGCCTCGTCGACCCGAACTCGACCTCCGGCAACAACGTCCCGCGCTTTGCCCTCGACGGCATGAAGATCGAGCCCGAGACCTATTTCGGCAAGGTCGTCTACACCGGTAGCCATGAGAACGCCGTCATCGCGCTCGGCCAGGGCACCGTCGATGTCGCCGCCAACTGGTGGAACGACGAGCAGGAATCCAACCTCCTGCGCATGGCCCGCAAGAACATGGTCAAGGCCGAGGACTTCCGGATCATCTACAAGTCCGAGCAGATCGTGAACTCGCCGATGGCCTATCTCACCGACATGCCGGCCGATCTGAAGGCCAAGATCAAGGACGCGGTGCTCAACCTCGCCACCAAGGACAAGGTCGCCTTCGACAAGATCTATGAAGGCAAGCAGGGCCCGCTCGTCGCCGTCGACAACAAGGCCTACGAGCCGATCATCGAGCTGAACAAGTTCGTCGACTCTCTCCGCAAGAAGAAGTCCTCGTAAGACACCGTATCGCTGACCGAGTTCGGCGCGGGGAACCCCTCTCCTGTAAGGAGAGGGGCAGGGGTGAGGTGTAGGTCGTTTCGAGGTTAGCCTCGCTCACCGGCACTCTCCTCAGGCAACTGGTTTTCCGGCCGTCCCCTCACCCTGCCCTCTCCCTATGGGAGAGGGTTCCCCCGCGCCTCACGCGGCTAAGGGAACACCCTTCATGACCCTCGCGATCGACAGCAACGACCCCGCGATCCGCGCCCGTGCGGACGGCTATCGCCGCGAGATGGCCGCCAAGCGCCGCCAGACGCTGCTCGGTGCGGCCATTCTCGCCGCCCTGGTCTGGCTCGCCGCCATCGGCTCCGAAGTCGACCTCGGCAAATTCGTCGACAACGCCTGGCGCTTCCCGAAATATATCCTCGAGACCATGCCGGTCCTGCGCTGGAACAGCCTGGGCAGCGATCTCGCCGAATGGTTCTGGGGCTGGAAGGGCTGGCTCAAGCTGCTCTGGCAGACGGTCCTGATCGCCTATGTCGGCACCGCGCTCGGTGCGGTCGGCGGCTTCCTGCTCTGCTTCGTCGCCGCCGCCAATCTCGGAAAATCCGGCTGGCTTCGCTTCGTGACCCGCCGCTTCCTCGAATTCTGCCGGACCGTGCCGGAGATCGTCTTCGCGCTGATCTTCGTCATCGCCTTCGGCCTCGGCCCGTTGCCGGGCGTGCTCGCCATCGCCATCCACACGATGGGCGCGATGGGCAAGCTGTTCTCGGAGGTCGTCGAGAACATCGACATGAAGCCGGTGGACGGCCTGACCGCGACGGGCGCCGGCTGGTGGCAGACGATCCGCTTCGCGGTGGTGCCGCAGGTGCTCTCCAACTTCGCCAGCTATTCG
>DATDBB010000003.1:0-30562 GCA_036525085.1 Allobosea sp. | reverse complement strand
ATCATGATCGGCCCGGGCGGCGAGTTCGCCTTCGTCCTGCTCAATGGCGCCGTCGCGGCGAAATTGCTGGCCCAGGAACCCGCGAGCCTCGTCCTCGCCGCCGTCTCGCTGACCATGGTGGCGCTGCCGCTGCTGGCGCGGATGGCCCGCGCGCTGACGCTGAAGCTGACCGTGCCCATCATACTACCCGACGAGGCCAAGGTGCTGCCGCCGGATGATCATTCCGCCCGCGCCATCGTCGTCGGCGGGGGGCGCGTCGGCCAGCTCGTCGGCAGCATGCTGGAGGAGCACGGCAAGCCCTATATCGTGATCGATTCCGACGCGTCGTTGATCGCGGGGCAACGCCGGGCCGGGCGGCCGGCGTTCTATGGGGACGCAACGAAGCTGGATTTCCTGCGGCTATGCGGCCTCGACGAGGCGACGGCGCTGATCGTGACGATCGACAATCAGCGCGCGGTCGACGCCACGGTGCTGGCGGCGCGCGCACTGCGCCCCGATCTCGTCATCGTGGCGCGTGCACGGGACGCGTCCCATGCGCGCCATCTCTACAAGATCGGTGTCAATGACGCCGTGCCTGAGACCATCGAGGCGAGCCTGCAGCTATCGGAGGCGGCGCTCGTCGGGCTCGGCGTGCCGATGGGCTTCGTCATCGCCTCGGTGCATGAACGGCGTGACGCCTTCCGCGCCGAGCTCAAGCCGGCAGATGCCTCGGCCCCGACTCTTCCGCGACACGCGCGCTCGCGAAGGCTGTAGCGCCCGGGGTTGGCGCCACGGCCGCCCCGCTACGTGGAATCCGGCCCACATGCTGGCTGACGACCTGTCGGATATGGCCGTAGAACTGCGCCGCGCTGCGCCGCCAGCTATGGCTGGCCGCAAGCTCGAGACATGTCTCGCGCGGGACGCGCAAGGCCTGGAGCGCGGCGGTCCGCAGATCCTCGTTCAGCACCGCAGCCCCGCTGCCCGCGAAGACGTCGCTCGGCCCCTGCACCGGAAAGGCCGCGACAGGCAGCCCGCTCGCCGCCGCCTCCAGCAGAACGATGCCGAAGGTGTCGGTCAGGCTTGGGAAGACGAAAACGTCCGAGGACGCATAGATCGCGGCCAAGTCCTCGCCCTCGCGCGTGCCGAGGAAGGTGACATCGGGAAAGGCGCGCTGCAGGTCGGCACGTGCCGGCCCGTCCCCGACCACGACCTTGCTGCCCGGCAGGCGAAGCGACAGGAAGGCATCGAGGTTCTTCTCGACCGCGACGCGGCCGACGCTGAGGAAGATCGGGCGCGGCAGGTCCAGCACGCTCTGCGGCCGCGGATGAAACAGCGATAGATCGACGCCGCGCCCCCAGCGCACGATCTTCTCGAAACCGTGCTGGCGCAGTTCCGTCTCGACGGATGCGGTCGAGACCATCACGGCCTCCGCCGGCCCATGGAAGCGGCGCAGGAAGCCGTAGCTCCAGCTCTCGGGGATCGGCCAGCGCGCCGCGACATATTGCGGGAAGCGGGTGTGATAGCTCGTCGTGAACGGCCGCTTCTGCGCGAGACAGACCGCCCGCGTCAGCCAGCCGATCGGGCCCTCGGTCGCGATATGGATGTGGTCCGGCCCGAAATCGGCGATCCGCTCGGCGAGCGCCCGCTTTGTCGCCAACGCGAGGCGGATATCGGGATAGCTCGGCAGGCCCACCTGCGCGAAACCCTCGGGGGTGAGCATCTTCGGCGTGACCCCGAAATCGGGCCCCGCCTCCGCCATCCGCTCCAGCGAGCGCACGACGCCGTTGATCTGCGGACGCCAGGCATCCGTCGCGATCATGACGCGCATCAGGCCGCCTCGACCAGCGCCGGCACCGGCCGTGCCGGGACGACGACCGGAACGGGGGCCTCGCCCTTGAGACGGCCCTGCGGCCAGCGGATCATCTCGAAGCGACCATCGTGGTGCTCGACGAAGGCCGTGCAGCTTTCGACCCAGTCGCCGGTGTTGATGTAGGTCAGCCCGTCGATCTCGCGGAACGCGGCATGATGGATATGGCCGCAAACGACGCCGTCCGCCTCGTGCCGGCGCGCCTCGGCGGCCAGGCAGGTCTCGAACTCGCCGATATAGTTGACCGCGTTCTTGACCTTGTTCTTGGCCCAGGCCGAGAGCGACCAGTGCGGCAGGTTGAGCACCCGGCGCACCCTGTTGACCACCGTGTTGGAGGCCAGCGCGATCGTGTAGGCCCAGTCGCCGAGCAGGGCGAGCCATTTGGCGTTGCGCACCACGAGATCGAACAGGTCGCCATGGATGACGAGCAGGCGCTTGCCGTCGGCCGTCTCGTGGACGACTTCGTCGACCAGCGTGATCCCGCCGAACTGCAGGCCCGTGAAATCCCGCAGGAAGTCGTCGTGGTTGCCGGTGACGTAGATCAGCTTCGAGCCCTTGCGCACCTTGCGCAAGAGCTTCTGGATGACGTCGTTGTGCGACTGCGGGAAATACCAACCGCTCTTCAGCCGCCAACCGTCGATGATGTCGCCCACGAGATAGATCTGGGGGGCGTCATAGGCCCGCAGGAATTCCAGGACCAGATCGGCCTGCGCCCCGCGCGTGCCGAGGTGGAGATCCGAGATGAAGATGCTGCGAACCTGCTTCGCGTCGTCCTCGTCGCTCATGCCGCCCGGCCCATCCTGTTGCGATGCGTCCGGCATGTGTCTGATTTGCGTTGCGCTTTGATGACGGAACCAGCGATCCGTGGTCTGTCTGCGATTCAGGGCGCGAAGCCTTTGGAGTAATGCCATGGATCTGGGAATTTCCGGCCGCACGGCCATTATCTGCGCCTCCAGCAAGGGTCTCGGCCGCGGCTGCGCACAGGCGCTGGCCGAAGCCGGCTGCACCGTCGTAATCAATGGACGCGACGGCGCGACACTCGAGGCGACTGCGAGCCAGATTCGTGCCAGCACCGGCGCGACGGTTGTGACCGTCGTCGCCGACGTTTCGACCCGCGCCGGGCAGGACGCCCTGCTCGCGGCAGCCCCCGAGCCGGATATCCTGGTCAACAACAATGGCGGGCCTCCGCCGAAACCGTTTCGCGATGTGTCCCGCGAGGCCCTGCTCGAAGGCGTGGTGCAGAACTTGGCGACGCCGCTCGAACTGGTGCAGCGCGTCGTCGACGGCATGATCGCGCGGCGTTTCGGACGCATCGTCAACATCACCTCGGCCAGCGTGCTGACGCCGCTGACGGGGCTCGACGTCTCCTCCGCCGCCCGCGCCGGGCTGACCGCCTTCCTCTCCGGCGTGGCGCGCGAGGTCGCCCACGCCAACGTCACCATCAACAACATCCTGCCCGGGATGTTCGACACCGACCGGCTGAAGGGCGGCCTGACCAAGATGGCCGCGATCAAGGGCCTCACCGTCGAGGAGATCGCCAGGGCGCGCCGCGGCGATGTGCCGGCCGGGCGCTTCGGCGAGGCCGACGAGTTCGGCAAGCTCTGCGCCTTCATCGCCAGCGCCCATGCCGGCTACATCACAGGGCAGAATTTCCTGATCGACGGCGGCGCCTTCCGCGGCAACTTCTGAGCAGGCCCTCCGAGTCGCCCCGATAGTCGGCCGGCCTCCCGCAGGCCGCCTATCGGGGTTGCAGCCTTCACGCTTTAAGCACCCGGCTGTACGTGTTCTAACGACGGCCCCTGAGCGGCATCTGCCGCCGCCTTGTCCTCCCAGCGTGCCGGTCCCGTTGTCCCCTCTCCTTGGCATCAGCCTGAAACTGATATCGGCTCTCGCCTTCACGCTGATGTCGGCTGGCATCAAGGCTGCCGCTTCGCGCTATCCGACCGGCGAACTCGTCTTCGTGCGCTCCTTCTTCGCACTGATCCCGCTGCTGATCTGGCTGGCCTGGCGCACCGAACTTCCGGGCGCCCTCAAGACGAGGAACCTACGCGGCCACATGAAGCGCGGCGTGATCGGGTCCACGGGCATGTTCTGCGGCTTCGCCGCGCTCCAGTTCCTGCCTCTCTCGGACGCCGTGGCGCTCAGCTACGCCGCGCCGCTGGGCGTCGTCGTGCTCGCCGCCCTCGTGCTGAAGGAGCGCGTGCGGATCTATCGCTGGAGCGCGGTGGCGATCGGCTTCGTCGGGGTTCTGATCATGCTCTCGCCGCATATTTCGGGCGGTACGCTGGCTCATGGCCTGCAGGCCGGGCCGGCGCTCGGCGCGGCGCTCGGCCTCGCCGGCGCCTTCTGCTCGGCCTTCGCCTCGATCGAGGTGCGCCTCCTCACCAAGACCGAGACGACCGGCTCGATCGTGTTCTACTTCATGCTGCTGACCAGCGCGCTCGGCCTGATCACCATAGCCTTCGGCTGGCGCATGCCGGATCTGCAGGACGCCCTGCTGATGCTCGCGATCGGCATCCTCGGCGGACTCGGCCAGATCCTGCTCGTCCAGGCCTACCGCTTCGGCGATGCCTCGCTGATCGCCCCCTTCGAGTATTCGACGATGATCTGGGCCGTCCTCATCGGCTGGTTCCTGTTCGGCGAATGGCCGGTCAACACGATCCTGATCGGCGCCGCCATCGTCATCGCCTCGGGCATCTATGTCATCCTGCGCGAGCAGCGCCTCGGCTTGATGAACCGCAAGCAGCGCGAGGTCGGCTCGACCCGCAGCACCTGAGGTCCGGCGCCCGCAGCGCCATGCCCTGTGCGCACAGCAACAGTCGCGACTTGCCCCGCAAGCTCGGAAAGCGCATTGTCCGGTGAGACAAACGATCGTTCGCTTGCGCAAACGACGTAAGCTGTGAGGCAGGCCGGGCAGGATGGGTATCGAGACGAAAGAGCGTGGCGGGCGCGAGCTCGAATCCGGGGCTCAGGTCATCTCGGGCCAACTCGGCAAGACGATCCAGCGCCTGCGCAAGGCCTATAATTTCTCGCTCTCGGAGCTCGCGGAACAGTCCGGCGTCGCCAAGTCGATCATCAGCCAGATCGAGCGCAACGAGACCAATCCCACGCTGGCGACGATCTGGCGGCTGTCGCAGGCGCTGGACATCTCGATCGAGCGCGTGCTCTCCAGCGGTGAGGAAGAGCCCTTCATCGAGAAGACGGCCCGCGCCGATACCCCGATCCTGGTCTCCGAAGACGGCAAGCTGCGCCTCGGGATCGTCGGCTGGATCAAGACGGTCGAGTGGCTGCAATGGTACGATGTCCAGTCGGAGCCGGGCGGCGAACTCGATTCCGAAGGGCATCAGCGCGGCTCGATCGAGTCGCTTTCCGTCACCTCGGGCGAATTCGAGGTCGAGGTCGGCGACATTATCCAGCGCGCGAAGGCCGGTGAGACCCTGCGCTACCGCTGCGACCGCCGCCACGTCGTCCGCTGCGTCGGCGAAGGGCCCGGAACGGCGCTGATGGTCTGCATCCTCAAGGCGGCGGTGATGGAGTAGGCGGCGGGGGCCCGGATTTGGGTCCGACGCAGTTCAGGCCTGCAACACACAGAGCCACCGAACATATCTACTGTTGCGACATAGCGCATTCGATAGGACTGATCTGCCGGCATCCGCCCAGCACGACAATCAGATGCCTTGTTCCATCCGGCGAAAACCGGGTCACGCTGCCGTCCTCGTTCAGGACATAGGCGAAAATTCCGGCCAGCTGCGCTCGCTCGACCTCCCTGCGCCGGAACTGCTCGGCCCTCTCCTCATATGTCGGAGCCATATCGCCCTCTCCCGCTTCCCCAGCGTCAGAGACTTAGGCGTTCCCGTTCATGAGAAATGTGAGATAGCTCACAGAACGCAAGCCACAAGGCCAAGCCCCGAAAGGCTTCAAGCGCCACCGCGAGACTGCAATCGGGCCGTCGCCATCAGCCCCCCGTCTTCACCGGCCGCGCCGGCCCCTGCACTGGGGGCAGCGACTTCAGATACTCGGCCATCGCCAGCCGGTCGGCGTCGGGAAGCTGCGCCATGTTGCGCACCACCGCCGCCATCGTGCCGCCGACGCTGTCGAAGCTCGGCGTAAAGCCGGTCTTGAGCAGTTCCGCGATCTCCTCCTTCGACCATTTACCGAGCGCGTCAGGAGCTTGCGTGATGTTCGGAACCCATCCCTTGCCCTCGGGATCGGGCCCGCCGGCAAGACGCGTCGCCTGAACGATGGCACCGAGGCCATTGCGGCTGGAATGGCATTCGGCGCAATGGCCGGGACCATTGACCAGATAGGCGCCGCGGTTCCATTCCTCGCTCTTCGACGGGTCGGGCACGAAGGACGCCCCCTGGAAGAAGAGCAGCTTCCAGCCGCCGACGACGCGGCGGATGTTGAAGGGAAACGGCAGTTCATGCGCCGGAGCGCGCCCCTCGACCGGCGCCAGCGTGCGGATATAGGCGAAGAGGTCGGCCAGCGCCTTGGGCGGCATCAGCCGGTAGGAGGTGTAGGGAAACGCCGGATAGTAATGCTGTCCCTTCGGTGAGACGCCCGCCGCCATCGCGTCGACGAAGTCCTGCACGCCCCAATTGCCGATGCCGTCGCGGGTATGCGGCGAGATGTTGGGCGCGTGGAAGGTGCCGAAGGGCGAGCCGAGCGCCAGCCCGCCGCCGAGCCTGAGCTTGTCGTCCTGGTTGGGCGTCGCGTGGCACGAGGCGCAGCCGCCGGCCGCAAAGAGCAGCCGGCCGTTCTCGATGTCGGGAGCGGCGAGCGCGCCGATCTCCGGCGACGGCGACACGATGCGCGGATCGGTCAGGACATAGAAGCCCCCGAACCCGATGGCCGCCAGCAGGACCAGGGTGACCAGCAGACGGCGCAGGCGAAGCATGTCGATTCTCTCCCGAGCTCACCCGTTCAGCGCCGGCCGGCGGGCATGACGTCTCTTGATAACGCGAAGCGGGCGCGAAAGCTCCCGTGCACGACAAAGCGGGCGGACAGCCCGGAGGTCATCCACCCGCCCTCAGGCGTGAAAGCCGTGCGGCTGCGCCGCCGCCGTCACTTCTTGATGCGATAGACCTCGTGGCAGCTGCCGCAATTCTTCGTCGCATTGCCGAACGCCGCCTTGAAGCCGTCGAGATTGGCGGCCGATGCGCCCGCCCCCGCCTCCGACTCGAACTTGACGAAGGCCGCCTTGAAGCCCGCCTGGTCTTCCCAGATCTTCGGCGCCGCCGTGGAGTCGCCGCCGGTCTTGGCGGTTGCGGGGTAGAGGCCCGGCATCTTCTTGGAGGCGTCGACATAGACCTTGAAGATGGCCTGCGCCTTGGTGGCGTCGAACGGGGCCTCGCCCTTGGCGATCGCTGCGCCGTCGCGCGTGGCGGCGCCGACGGCCTTCATGGTGTTGCGGCGTTCAGCGATCGGATCGGTATCGGCGACGACAGCCGTCAAACCCAGGCCGAGAATGGCGGCGACGAGAGCGGTACGGATCATGGCGTATCCTCAAAGGCTTCGGTCGCCGGGGCGGCGCCGATTGGAACGATTCCAGATCAACCGATCGCATCACCGCCGCCAAGTCGCATTCGCGTGAGCGGTCTTGCTTTGATGCAAGGAAATCCTTGCATCAAAGCCGATAGCCGGCCTCCTTCAGGGCGTTGAACACCTTGAGCGGCGTCGCCGGCATGTCGATCGCCTTGATGCCGGCGGCGCGGTCGAGCGCATCGACCATCGCGTTCATGACCGCCGGACAGGCGCCGATCGCGCCCGCCTCGCCCGCGCCCTTGACGCCGAGCGCGTTGGTCACGCAGCGGACATTGCGCGTCTCGAAATGGAAGTTCGGCACGTCGACGGCGCGCGGCAGCGCATAGTCCATGAAGGTCGCCGTCAGCATCTGGCCGGAGGAGTCGAACTTGATCTCCTCCATCAGCGCCTGGCCGATGCCCTGAGCCGCGCCGCCATGGACCTGCCCCTGCAGCATGATCGGGTTCAGCGTCATGCCGAAATCATCGACCACGACATAGTTGACGATCTCGGTGCCGCCGGTCTGCGGATCGATCTCCAGCTCGCAGATATGAGTGCCGTTCGGATAGGTCGCCTCGGGCGGCTGCCAGCTCTGATGAACCTTGAGCATCGCCGGCGTCGCGCCCGGCAGCGCCGCGATGGCCGCCAGATCCAGCGCCTTGTCGGTGCCGACGACGCGCACCGCCCCATCGGCGATCTCGAGGTCGCCGACGCCCGCTTCCAGCTTCTCGGAGGCGAGCTGCTTCAGATTGTCGGATAGGATGGCGGTCGCCTTGTCGAGCGCAGCGCCACCGACCGGAATCGAGCGCGAGCCGCCGGTGCCGGAGCCGGTCTCGACCTTGTCGGTATCGCCCTGCACGACCCGGATGCGGTCCATCGGGATGTCGAGATGTTGCGAGACGAGCTGCGAATAGGCGGTCTCATGGCCCTGCCCGTTCGACTGCGTGCCGATCAGCACAGTGACCATGCCGTCCTTCTCGAGGATCACGGTCGAGCTCTCGGGGCCGCCGCCGCCGCAGGCCTCGATATAGCTGGCCATGCCGATGCCGCGGATCTTGCCGGCCTTGTTGGCGGCCTTCAGGCGGGTCTTGAAGCCCTTCCAGTCGGCCACATCCATGGCGCGGCGCATGTGCCCCTCGAACTCACCGGAATCATAGACCGGGCCGGTCTGCGTCTTGTGCGGCATCTCACCCGGCTTGACGAAGTTCAGCGCGCGCACGGCGTCGGGCGTCTTGCCGGTCTCGCGCGCGATGGCATCGACGAGACGCTCGATCAGATAGGCGGCCTCCGGCCGGCCCGCACCGCGATAGGCATCGACCGCCATGGTGTTGGTCAGGATGCCGCGGAAGCGCACATGCACCGCCGGAATGTTGTAGCAGCCCGGCGTCATCGTGGTGCCGACCCAGGGGATGAAGGGCCCATATTGCGAGAGATAGGCGCCCATCTCGGCGGCAAGATCGACCTTGAGGCCGATGAACTTGCCGCGCTTGTCGAGCGCCATCGTCGCGGTCACGAAGTTGGCGCGGCCATGGGTGTCGGCGAGGAAATGCTCGGTCCGGTCGGCCACCCAGCGCACCGGCCGCTTCAGCTTCTCGGCCGCGACCATGGTCAGCGGATATTCGCGATACAGGAAGATCTTGGTGCCGAAGCCGCCGCCGACATCGGGCGTCACCACGCGGATGCGCTTCGGATCGACCTTGAGGACATAGTTGGCGAGCAGGTCGCGCGTGCCATGGCTGCCCTGGCTGCCGAGCGTCAGCGTCCAGCGCTTCTCGGCCTTGTCGTATTCGGCGATGCAGGCGCGCGTTTCCATGTAGTTGGAGGCGAGCCGGTTGTTGACGATCGTCACCGAAACCGTGCGGTCGGCCTTGGCGAAGGCGGCCTCGGCCCTGGCCTTGTCGCCCTGCTCTGCCTCGAAGGCGACATTGCCCGGCCGGTCCGGCCAGACCTGCGGCGCCTTCGGGTCGAGCGCCTCCTCGATGCCGGTGACGGAGGGCAGCGCCGTCCATTCGATGTCGATCGCCTCGGCCGCGTCGCGCGCCTGCTCCAGCGTCTCGGCGACGATGAAGGCGACGGCCTCGCCGACATGGCGGACGGTATCGGTCGGCAGCACCGGGACCGGCAGAGGCTTCACCATCTCGCCGGAAACTGTCTTGATCAGTCCCTTGCAGGGCAGGTCGCCGAGATGCGCGACGTCTTCGCCGGTGAGGATCAGCTTGACGCCCTTCATGCCGCGCGCGGTCTCCTTGTCGCGGATCTTGAAGGTCGCATGGGCATATTGCGAGCGCAGCACGAAGCCGTGCAGCGCGCCCTCGACGGCGGTGTCGTCGGTATAGCGGCCCGTACCAGTGGTCAGGCGCTGGTCCTCGACCCGGCGCACCGGCTGTCCGAATCCGAATTTCATGGGGCGCATGGTCGGTATCCTTCAGATAGGTCGAATGAAAGACTGGAACAGGAACGACGTCACGTCAGCCCCGGCAAGCGGCGTGCCGCGATGCGCCGGGCGCAAGGCGGAAAAGCAATGGCGGATGGTCAGTGCTCGACCGGCTCGCCCTGCATCACCCAGTCCCGGAAGCCGCCGAGATAGTGGCTGTCGATGTCGAGACCAGCCGACTGAGCGAACTCGAGCGCGCGCAGCGAGCGGACGCCGGCGGCGCAGGACATCACGATGCGCTTGCCGGGTTCGTTGGGGAGGTCGGCGGGGTCGAAGCGCGAGAGCGGGCGCGAGACCGAGCCCGGTATGTGGCCGGCAGCGAACTCATGGGGTTCACGGACATCGACGAGGAGAATGGAACCGTCCGACAGGCCAGCCTTGATATCGTCGATGTCGAGATCGTTCACGGTCACGGGCAGGCTCCGGCACGGTCACTCAAGCAGCTTTACCAGATAGAGCGTGAGGGCCGGAAATGCCACCACGATGCCGAGCCGGATGACGTCGGAGAGCACGAAGGGCAGCACGCCGCGATAGATCCGGGTGACCGGCACATCGCGCGCCAGCGAAGCCACGACGAAGACGTTGAGCCCGATCGGCGGGCAGGTCATGCCGATGCCGACCACGATCAGCACGAGGATGCCGAACCAGATCGCGACATCGTCGGCCGGCATGCCGAAATCGAGCGCGGTCACGATCGGGAAGAACACTGGCAGCGTCAGCAGGATCATGGCGAGTTCGTCCATGACGCCGCCGAGCACGATGTAGAACAGCAGGAGCCCGACCAGCACGGTGTAGGGCGCCCAGCCGGAGGCCGCGATCATTTCGGCCGCCGCCGTCGGCACCTGCGTCAGCGCGAGGAAGGCATTGAACACCTCCGCGCCGAGCAGGATGGCGAAGATCATCGCCGAGGTCTCGGCCGTCTGCAGGATCGCCTGGCCGATCTCGGAAAGGCCGAGCGTGCCGCGCAGCACGCCGATCAGCAGCATGACGAAGGCTCCGACCGAGGCCCCTTCCGTTGGGGTGAACACGCCGCCATAGATGCCGCCGACGACGACGATAGCGACCACCATGGCCGGGATGATACCAAGCAGCGGGCGCACGCGGTCGCGCCAGGGAACGCGCGGCTGCGGCGGCCCGAGCGCCGGATTGCGCCCGATCATGATCGCGATCGTGATGCAGTAGAAGGCCGCCGCCATCAGCCCGGGAATCAGCGCCGCCTTGAACAGCTTGGCGATGTTCTGCTCGGTCGAAATTGCGTAGACCACCAGGATGACCGAGGGCGGGATCAGGATGCCGAGCGTTCCGCCGACCGCGACGACGCCGCAGGAAAAGCCCGGATCGTAGCGGTAGCGTCGCAGTTCCGGCAGCACGGCGCGCGAGAAGGTCGCGGTCGTCGCCACCGCCGAGCCGCAGATCGCGCCGAAGCCTGTGCAGGCTCCGATCACGGCCATGCCGAGCCCGCCGCGCCGATGCCCGACGACCGCCGACGCCGCCTTGAACAGATCGCCCGCGAGACCGGAGCGCTCGGCAAAGGCGCCCATCAGCACGAAGAGCGGGATCACCGAGAGCGTGTAATTGGCGAAGATCTGGTAGGGCGTGGTGCGGATATAGTTCAGGAACGGATCGAGCCCGTTGAGCTGGATATAGCCGACCCCGCCGACCAGCATCATGGCGAGCCCGATCGGCAGACGCAGCGCCATCAGCGCGAGCATCACCCCGAAGCCCGTGATGGCCATCGAGAAACCGCTCACGCGGACGTCCTCATCAGGCGCAGTGCACTGACGGCGGCACTCGCCGCGACCAGTGCCGCGAGCACCGAACAGAGCGCGATCGGCAGGTAGCTCGGCACCTGCAGCACCATGCTGTTCTCGCCCGTGGCATAGGCCGCGCGCGCCCCGACCGCGAGCCGCCAGGAGATCAGCACCATCACCAGCCCGTAGACGATGTCCCAGAGCGCATCGATGCGGTGCTGCCAGCGCTGCGGCAGCTTCAGCGTGAACGTGTCCACGAAGATGTTGCCGCGGCGAAGCTGGCACCAGGGCAGGAAGCAGAAGGCGGCGACGGCGGTCGCCATCTGCACCAGCTCGAAATCGCCGGGAACGCCGGCGCTGCCGACGAGGTCGCTACGCAGCGTGACGCTGACCACGACCGTGACCGACAATGCGATCAGCAGCGTGCCGCCGATCAGCGCGACGCCCTTCACCGCCCGGTCGAAACCGGACGGCGCAATCCCCTCCCCCTGCGTCGCCATCGTGTCCGTCAGACCGCCTTCTCGTGCTTGGCGAGCGCGGCCTTCGCGCTGGCGAGCAGCTTGTCGCCGTCGAGGCCCTTCTCCTTGACCGTCTTCAGCCAGCCCTCGATCACCGGCTCGGTGGTCTTGCGCCAGCGCGCCGCTTCCGCCTCCTCGATCACGGTGATCGTGTTGCCGCGCTTGCGAACCATCTCGGAGACGACGATGGCCTGCTCGTCCCAAACCTTGCCCGCCATGCCGGCAGCGGCCGCACGCGAATTCCGGTCGATCACCGCCTTGAGGTCGGGCGCCAGCGCCTCGTATTTCGCCTTGTTCATCGCGAGGATGAAGGTCGCGACATAGAAGGTCGGCGACCCCGGAATCTCGGTGTGGAACTTGACCAGTTCCTGCACCTTCACCGACGGCACCACCTCCCAGGGAATGACGGCGCCGTCGATGACGCGCTGGGCGAGCGATTCCGGCACCTGCGGCACCGGCATGCCGATCGCGTTGGCGCCGAGCGCCTTGAGCGCCTCGCCGGCGAGCCGCGTCGGGAACCGCAATTTCAGACCCTTGAGGTCCTCCATCGTCTTCACCTGCTTGTTGGCATGGATCAGGCCGTGATCATGCGTCCACAGGCAGATCGGCTGGACGTCCTTGAGCTCGTCCTTCAAATTCTGCTGGGCGTATTCGGTCAGGGCCAGCGAATTCGGCAGCGCCCGCTTGTTGGCGACGAAGGGCAGTTCGAACGCTTCGAGCCCGGGGAACCGTCCCGGCGTGTAGCCTGGAAGCGTCCAGACCAGATCAGCCACGCCGTCACGGGCCTGGTCGAAGAGCTGCGGCGGCGTGCCGCCGAGCTGCATCGAGGGGAAGATGTCGATCTTGATGCGGCCGTTCGACTCGGCCGCGACCTTGTCCGCCCAGGGCTTCAGGAACTTGGCATGCCCGACCGCGACCGGCGGCAGGAAGTGATGCATCTTCAGCGTCACCTCCTGGGCATCGGCGCGTGTCGCGCGCATCACGGCCGGCGCGGCCACGGCCGAACCGGCCAATGTCAGAAATCGACGACGATCGAATGTCATGGCTTCCCTCCCGAGGATCTCGCCTGCGCGATTCTTTAAACGCCTGCCCCACCGGGGAAAGGCCGCTCCGCGGCATTCCGAACGATAGCATGACGAGCGGCGGAGTTCCGCCACGGACATTCATGCTCGCTTCTTTTCGCCGACGGTCGAGTCAGATAGTTGCCGACGCAACCATTACCGTCAAGACCCCGCCGGCGACGCCCTTGGCGTGAGCCGGCCCCCTCCAAAAAAACCGCGCCCCGAAGGACGCGGCTCTCTCGTTGCGCTGTGCTCGATGCCCGGCGGCTCAGACCTTCGGTGGAATCCGCAGCACCCAGCCGGGCTGGATCAGGTCGGGGTTCTTCACCGGCGGCGTGTTGGCCTTGACGATCTCGGTATATTTCGCGCCCTGGCCCTTGCCGTAATGCTCTTCCGCGATCTTCCAGAGCGTGTCGCCCTTCTTCACGGTGTAGAACACCGCGGCAGGGACTTCCTTGGTCACGGCGAGTTCGGATTCGACGGTGGCGACGCCGACCGTGTTGCCGAGCGCCAGGATGATCTTCTCGGCCTCCTCGGTCGAAACGGCCTTGCCGGAGACTTTCACCTTGTCGCCGTCGATCGAGATCGAAACGTCCGACGGCAGGCCATGGCCCGCCAATTCCTTCTGCATCTCTTCAGGCGTGGCGGCCTTGGCCGGGCTCGAGCCGAAGATCTTGGCCCCGGCTTCCTTGATGAAACTGAACAGACCCATGGCGTTTCCTCCATCCGTTGGACCTGCATCAAGCCCAACTGGGATGACATGTTCAAGGCTCCTTTCGCAAACGAGGGCTTTTCGGACGTCGGTTGCCGCAGCGGCGGCCCAGATCAGCCAAGCATTCCGGCGGCGAAAACCGCTTCCCCGAGACACCAAGCACTGTCACAAGCGCGCCAGACCACAACAGGAGTTCTCGCCCGATGCTGACGCTCGCCCAGGCCCAGACGATCATGTCCGCCACCCTCGCCCATGCCGATGCGGCAGGCTTCAAGCCGCTCGCCGTCGCCATCCTCGATTCGCGCGGCGCGCCGAAGCTCGTCGTGGCGCAGGACGGCACCAGCCTGAAGCGTGCGGAGATCGCGCTCGGCAAGGCGCATGGCGTGGTGGCCCTCGGCATCGGCTCGCGGGCGCTGCACAAGATGGCGCTCGAGCGGCCCTATTTCATCGAGGCCGCGACCCACGCCGTCGGCGGCTCGCTCGTGCCCGTTCCGGGCGGCGCCCTGATCCGCGATGCCGGCGGCGCCGTGCTCGGTGCGATCGGCATCTCCGGAGACACCTCCGACAATGACGAGGCGGCAGCGCTGGCGGGCGTCGCGGCAGCCGGCCTCGTCGCCGAGACGGGCGCCTGAGCAACGAAGGGCCGGTCTGCAGCCGCGGCAGGAGACCGGCTGCGCTCAGTGAACCTGCGCGGAGGACATCACGTCGCGCGCCGCAACGGCAGGCGGCGGGTCGAGACGCAGTGAATCCCGCACCGCCTGCGACGGCCCGGCCAGCATGGAGGGAAGCAGCGTGCCCGTCTGCGCGACCAGCGGCTCGTCAGGCAGCGGCGGCAGCGGCAGCGGTTCATCGTCCTCGACCGGCGCCGGGCTGACGCGCTCGCGCAGTTCGGCCAGCGCACCTGCGACCGGGTGGAAGCTGAAGCGGATCGTGTGGGTGCCGGCCGGCACCTGCACGGCGCGGAACAACACATTGGCCTTCAGGATTTCCGCTTCCACACCGTCGACCTCGGCCCGCCACCAGGGATGCCAGGTGTCGTTGAGCACGACGAAGCCGGCGGCCGCCGCCGTGACCTCGATCTCGACCTCGGTGTTCTCGTAGCGGCTCAGCTTCACCTCGGCCTTCGCTGCGACCGGCCCCTCGGGCGTCGCCAGCGGCGGCTCGACCTCGAGCAGGACGGCCTGCCGCGGATCGACCTCCGGCCAGCTTCCGCTCTGCTTCATGCCCTCGAAATCGGCAAGCTCCCAGCCGCCGACGAACTGAACGCGCGGCAGAGCCCGTGGGTTCTCGTAGACATAGCCATCCTTCGTCCGCGCGATCAGCCTGAGGTCGCCATCGCGCAGCGCGTGATCGACCTGCTCGATCGGCACGGGCGAGGCGATGTAGCGCAGCCCCAGCAGATTGGCCAGGCGACAACGATAGGACGAGAACAGCGGCGTGAACTTGCGCTCGGAGGGCGAGGCGATGCCGTCGCGCGTGCCCACGGCCTCCGAGAAATCGGCCAGGCGCAGGGGATTGTAGCCAAGCGTATGGTCGAAGCCGTGGACCATCGCGGCATTGGGCCATTCAAAGCCCATGCCGAGCAATTCGATACGGTCGCGACGCGGCGACCCCGCGGGCTGGGCCGTCAGCCGTTTCAGGACCGCGACCGTCTCGTTATGCGTCTCCGGGCGGAGCACGTCATAGAGCTGCGGCGGCAAGGCGGTCGAATCGTTGGGGCCGTTGTTGACGCCCAGATCGGCGGCAACGACGCCGGTCACGAGAATGGCGGCCGCAACCGGCCCGATCGCGCCACGCCAGCGCTGCAGCACGAGGACCACGGCGCCAGCGGCCAGGAACCAGCCCAGCGCCTGGGCGACCGGCTTGCCGGCGTCGCCCAGATGGCCCGCCCCCTGCGAAACCAGCAGCGCCACGCCCGCGATCAGCAGCAGGGCGACGGCGCCGATCAAAAGATCACGCCGGAACGAGGTGCCGGGGTCTGCCGTCAGGATGCGATGCAGCACATAGCCGGACAGGAGCGCGCCCAGCGCCCCGACGAGGAAGGTCGCGTCGGCCGGGCGCCGGAACACCTTGACGCCCGGAAGATAGTCATAGGCGAGATCGAACACCGGCGTGTAGCGGCCGAGCGCGAACAGCACCATGAACGCGAAGGTCAGCGTCAGCGGCCGCACCGCCCTGTCCCAGAGCCAGCCGCGGGTCAGGCCGGGCGCGATCAGCAGCAGCGCCGGCAGCGCCCCGAAATAGACCTGCCCCATGTTCTGCGACAGGAACAGTTCCTTGGCCCAGCTCGGGTTGTTGTAGGGCCCCCAGAAATCGACCTTCGGGTCCTGCGCCCCGAAGAGGTCGCCGAAGAAGGCGGTCAGCAGCGACGCCGGATGCAGCGAGCCGCGCCCGGCTTCCGTCAGGTCGATCGCCGGGCGCGTCGTCGCCTCGGCGAAGAGAAAGGTCCAGAGCAGCGGCAGCGCTATGGTCGCGGCGCCGACGACGCTGGCGACGCCGATCGCCGGCAGGCTCGCACGCATGGCAGCCCAGCCGCCCGAAAACCAGTGCGCGACGACCATGCCGACCAGGATATAGGCGCCGAGCAGCGCGACCTGGTCGGGCTCCAGGACCATCAGCCCGGCCGCGAAGCCCGCGAAGGCGCCCGACAGCAGCGAGGAACGCTGCAACATGCGCGCCGTCAGCCAGAAGGAAATGGCGAAGAAGGCGAGGCTCGCGATCTGGCCGACATGCTGCACGCGCCAGGCAGCCGAGGCTCCGAAGGCGAAGACCAGCGCCGCCAGCAGCGCGCCGGCGGGATGCCAGTTGCGGTCGCGGAAGAACATCATCAGCGCCAGCCCGCCCGCCAGCAGATGCGCCAGCACATAGGCATCGACCGCGCGGAAGCTCGGCGAAGGCGTCAGCAGCGCGAGGATGATCGCCGGCGAGAAGATCAGCGACTGGGGGTCGGCCACCTGCGGCGAGCCGCCGAAGACGTTATGCGTCCAGAACGGCGACTGCCCGGAGTGCAGCGCCTGCGCCAGGAACTGGATCTGTGCCTGGAAATGGGCCTTGGCGTCGAACGGAATGGTCACCGCGCCCGACAGCCAGGGCCAGCACAGGACCGCCCAGACACAAAGAAATCCAACGGCCGCCAGCGGATAGCCGGCGCCCTTCTTCAGGAACGCGTTCAACGGACCCCCCGGTCCCCTTTCAGGGCTGGACGGCTCCGGATAGTGGAGCCAGCCTCCAGCCTGTCAGTGCACGGACCATGGCGGCCGGCAGGTGAACCGAAACTGAATGGAATCGCAGGTCCGTTCAGCTTCGGCGCGACAGGGTCAAGAACCGGTAAGGGCGATTGTGGAATTCACCGTCCCGGCGCGAGCCAGGCCGCCAGGATGCGGCGTTCATCCGGCGTCATCCCCGACAGATTGTTGGGCGGCATGGCATGGGTCATCACGGCTTGCGTCCGGATCGCGCGCGCCTGCGCCGCGATATGTTCGGGCTCGTGCAGCAGCACGCCCTTAGGCGGAATCTGGATGCCCGGCCAGGACGGCTCGGGTGCGTGGCACATGGCGCAGCGCCCCGTGACGATGTTGGCGACCTCGGCCGGCGGAAGCTGCATTCCGGCGAGCAGGACGGGCCTGGCATCGGCCAAGGGCGCCAGCCCCAGCCGCTCGCGGCCGCCGGGAGACGAGGCCATCGCCAGCCAGAAGGCGAGCCAGAGCGCGACGATCGCCACGGCCCAGCACCACCAGGGCGATTTCGCATGGTCGGCATGACGGATGTTGAAGAAGTGCCGGATCAGCGCCCCGGCCACGATGATGAGCGCCACCAGCGCCGGGATCGCCGCCGAATTGGCGTAGGTGACGGGGTAGTGGTTCGACAGCATCAGGAACAGCACCGGCAGGGTGATGTAGTTGTTGTGCGTCGAGCGCTGCTTGGCCTGCTTGCCGTATTTTGGATCGGGCGTTTCGCCGGCGGTGAGCGCGGCAATGACCTTCCGCTGGCCGGGCATGATGTTGAAGAAGACATTGGCGGTCATGATCGTCGCCATCAGCGCGCCGGTATGGATCAGCGCGCCGCGCCCCGAGAACACGCAGGCGAAAGCCCAGCTCGCCGCCACGACATAGGAAAAGCCGAGCAGGCCGAGCACGACGTCGTTGCGGCCGAGCGGCGAGCGGCAGAGCCAGTCATAGAACAGCCAGCCCAGGACCAGCGCAGCGATGCCGATCGCGCCCGCCGCCAGCGGCGACAGCGCCATCACGGCCGGGTCGATCAGGTAGAGCTCCGATTGCGCGTAATAGACCCAGACCAGCAGGAAGAAGCCGGAGATCCAGGTCCAGTAGCTCTGCCATTTGTGCCAGGTCAGCTCGGCCGGCATCACCGCCGGCGCGACCATGTATTTGCGCATCTCGTAGAAGCCGCCGCCATGGACCTGCCAGGCGCGCCCGCCCGTGCCCGGCGGGATGTCGGTCGCCGGCCTCAAGCTGGCGTCGAGATGGATGAAAAAGAAGGACGAGCCGATCCAGGCGATCGCCGTGATCACATGCAGCCAGCGCAGCAGCATGCCTCCCCATTCCATCAGATAGGCGTCGAGCATCGCGGGAATGGTTCCTTTCGGCGGCGGGCGGCAATGGACTTCGCCGACCTGCAGGTTACGGTTGCCGGAAGCCGGCACGCAAGCGTGGCGCCGGCTGCGGAGGCAAGGCCACCTCGCCTCGTTCAGCTCTCTTCCCGAGGAGAAGGATCGGCGCATGGCAGGACTGACGACGCATATCCTCGACACCCATGGCGGCGTGCCGGCGGCGGGCGTGGCGGTCGTGCTGCGTCGCGTCACGGATGGCGTGGCCGAGACGCTCGTCGAGACCATCACCAACGCCGACGGTCGCACCGACGCCCCCTTGCTAACGCCCGAGGCGACGCAGCCCGGCATCTACGAGATCGACTTTGCCATCGGCCCCTATTTCCGTCAGCGCGGCGTCGCCCTGCCTGAGCCCGCCTTCCTCGACGTGGTGACGGTGCGCTTCGGCATCGCCGACACCGCCCGGCACTACCATGTGCCGCTCAACTGCTCGCCCTATGGCTACACGACCTATCGGGGCAGTTGAGGGCTCGCCCTTGCCGCCGCCTCTCCGTCATTGAGAGCGCAGCGAAGCAATCCGGTGAACCGCGCACCCTACGCCACTGGCTTGCTTTGCTGCGCTCGCAATGACGAGAGCCACGTTTCCATTTCGCGCCAACACGTTACCATTCCGATCTGAATCAATCTGCGAGCGCCGTCCGCCATGACCGACACCGCCTATCCGCGCGATCTCAAGGGCTATGGCCGCACGCCGCCGCATCCGCACTGGCCGGGCAAGGCCCGGATCGCGGTACAATTCGTGATCAATTACGAGGAAGGCGGCGAGAACAACATCCTGCATGGCGACGCCGCCTCGGAGGCCTTCCTCTCCGAGATCGTCGGCGCCGCGCCCTGGCCCGGCCAGCGCCACATGAACATGGAGTCGATCTACGAATACGGCTCCCGCGCCGGCTACTGGCGGCTCTGGCGGATGTTCACGCAGCGCGACATGCCGGTCACCGTCTTCGCCGTGGCGAGCGCGCTCCAGCGCTATCCCGAGATCGCCGCCTCGATGCAGGAGGCCGGCTGGGAGATCGCGACCCACGGCCTGAAATGGATCGACTACCGCGATGTGCCCGCCGAGAAGGAGCGCGCCGACATCCTCGAGGCCATCCGCATCCAGCGCGAGATCACCGGCGAGCGTCCGCTCGGCTTCTATCAGGGCCGCACCTCGCAGAACACGACGCCGCTGATGATGGAAGAAGGCGCTTTCCTCTACACCGCCGACATCTACAGCGACGAGCTGCCCTACTGGCTCTCCGGCCCCAAGGGCCCGCAGCTCGCGGTGCCCTACACGCTCGACGCCAACGACATGCGCTTCGCGACGCCGCAGGGCTTCAACAGCGGCGACCAGTTCTTCGCCTATCTGAAGGATACATTCGACACGCTCTATGCCGAGGGCGAGACGGCGCCGAAGATGATGTCGGTCGGCCTGCACTGCCGGCTCGTCGGCCGGCCCGGCCGCGCCGCGGCGCTCGCCCGCTTCCTCGACTATGTACAGAGCCACGACGCCGTCTGGGTCGCCACCCGGCTGGATATCGCCCGCCACTGGATCCGGCACCACCCCCCGGCCGGCGGCTATCGCCCCTCCGCGGTGCCCAAGGCGCTCTTCGTCGAGGTCTTCGGCCGCATCTGGGAGAACGCGCCCTGGATCGCCGAGGCGACCTACGACGCAGGCGTCACGGCAGAACACGACGACGCGGCAACGCTCCATGCTGCCATGGTCAAGGCGATGCGCGCCAACTCGCGTGAGCGCCTCAAGGACCTCCTGCTCGGCCATCCCGACCTCGCCGGCAAGCTCGCGGCGGCGGGCGAGATGACCGAAGAGTCGATCGGCGAGCAGGCCTCCGCCGGCCTCGACCGCCTGACATCGGATGAGCGCGTTCGCTTCACCGCGCTGAACGAGGCCTACAAGGCCCGCTTCGGCATCCCCTTCATCATGGCAGTGGCGGGCGCCACGAAGGAGGCCATCCTCGCCGCCTTCGAGACGCGGCTGAAGAGCACGCCGGATGCGGAATTCGAGACGGCGCTCGGGCAGGTGGAGAAGATCTCGCTGCTGCGACTGAAGGAGATCATGCGGTAGGCGCGCCGTCATTCCGGGGCTTCGCAAAGCGAAGAGCCCGGAACCCATAACCGCTGAGCATGCAGGATGACGTGAACCCGCGCCGCGCCTTCTCCCGAGCCGGCAGCGGATATGGGTTCCGGGCTCGCCCTCCGGGCGCCCCGGAATGACGGCGAGGTTCTTCGCCGAGTTACTTACAACCCGCTGACCAAATGTCCGCCATCCACGGCGACCACCGCTCCGCTCATGAAGCGCGAGGCATTGGCGCAGAGCAGCAGGAACGGCCCGTCGAGATCGGACAACTCGGCCGCGCGCCGCATCGGGATGCGCCGGATCAGCGCCTGACCGGCCTCGCTGGCGAAGAAATCGCGGTTGAGGTCGGTGATCACATAGCCCGGCGCCAGCGCATTGACCCTGACCTTGTGCCGCGCCCATTCCAGCGCCAGCGCCTTGGTCATCTGGATCAGCCCGGCCTTGGCCACGGCATAGGGCGCGACGGAGGCCGCGACGCGCTCGCCCAGGATCGAGGCGATGTTGACGATCGCGCCGCCCTCCTCCTGCTTCGCCATGATCCGTGCCGCCGCCTGCGCGGCGAAGAAGCAGCCCTTCAGGTTGACGTCGAGATGAGCGTCCCACTGCGCCTCGTCGAGATCGAGCGCGCGGGCCGTCTCGGCGACGCCGGCATTGTTGACGAGCACGTCGAGCCCGCCCAGCGCAGCGGACGCCTCGTCGAGCCCCGCCGTAATCGCCTCGACCGAGGCGACATCCAGCATCACCGGCACGACCTTGCCGGGCAGCGCGGCGCAACTCTCCGCGAGCGCCACCAGTCGGTCATGCCGCCGCGCCGCCGCCGCGACATGCGCGCCCTGCCCCGCCAGCAGCGCGACGAAATGTGCGCCCAATCCCGACGACGCGCCGGTGACCAGCACGCGCTTGCCCTTCAGATCCTCGAACATGCCGCCCTCGTTTCCTCCCGTCGAAAGGGACACTGGCACCGAAGGCAGGTCAACCAGCCGGCCTCTCCGCCTCGTCCGCCCGACAGGGAACCCGCCGCGAGGCCCCCGCGTTTCTTTAGGACGACCAAGGGAGGGATAGATGTTTCGCATCCTGCTGATCATCGCTGTCATCGCGATCGGCTACGACGCCGTGGTCCATCAGGGCCACTACACGCGCAACGTTTGGACGAGCGTCGTCGGCCTGACCGATTCCGCGGTCACCAGCGCCAAGCAACTCGGCCAGAACGCGCGCGAAGAAACGGGCGGCACCAAGCAATAGTCGGCGCCGATCGTCCGGCCCGCTCTTACGCCGCCGCACGCGCCTCAACGATTCCCGCGATCGCCTCGAGCATGCGGGTGTCGTCGTCGGCGAGGCCCTCCATCGCGGCCATGCGCTGGATGACCGTGCCGGCGACCGCCTCCTCCACCGTATCCTCGGCATAGGCATAGAAGATCGTCGCGTGCTGGCCGTCGCGGTGGCATCGCCCCTCGATCTGCTGGAGCTGGATCGCGCTGTGGCGCATGTCGTGGATCACGAGCGAGCGCTCACGCTCGCCACCCGGCATCTCGCCGCGATGCAGCGAGATCGATTCGGTGACCGTGAAGATCACGGCGTCGAGCTGGCCGGTCTGGAAGGCGATGCGCGTCTCCTCGTTGACCACGCCCGAGCGCTCGCCATTGATCTCCCCGACCCTCCAGCCATGCCCACGCAGCGCATCGGCCAGCATGGCGCTGGTTTCCAGGAAGGCGACCGAGACCGCGACCTGCTCGTCATTCCCGAGCAGGTCGTCGCAGAAATCGACCGTGCCGGAAATGCGCAGCAGGCTCGCCTTCTGGCGGAAGCGCAGATCGGCCGCCCAGCCCTGCGGCTTGCGCGTCGATCCTCCGGCAAGGCCGAGTTCCCTACGAAACTCGCGCCACGTCGCGTCGTAGAGCTTGCGGGCCGCCGGATCGAGCGCGACCGGGGCCAGCTCGCGCTGGACTTCCGGCCAGCCGGCGATCTCCTCCGGCCGGCGCCGCAAGCCGATCGCGTCCTTTCCGCGATAGAGCAGCTCCGACATGAGCTTGCGATCCGCCTCGTTCGGCTCCCAGCTCCAGTTCTTCCAGCGCCCCTTGGCCCGGCCGATCTTCAGCCGCTTCATCAGCACGCGGAAACCATCGAGATCGGCGCTCGGCATGCCCGCTGCCCGCGCCAGCAAAGGCCCGAGATAGGACAGCTCATGCGGCGACTGGCCGGCCGTCGCGCTCATGAAGATCGTGAAATCGGCAGAAGCCGCCATCTGCCGGCAGACGAGGCCCTGCTGCGAGTTCGGATTGCGGATGCGGTGCGCCTCGTCGATCACGACGAGCGGCCAGACGCGCCGGGGCACGCCGTGCTTGGCGAGCTCGTTGTTCTTCGCCCTGATCGACCGCTTCTTCGAATCGGCCGGCGGCGCCAGCAGCGACTTGGTCTTTTCGAAATTCATCAGCGTGACGCGCTTCGCGGCCAAGCCAGAAAGCGCCATCGTCCGGCGCCATTGCGGGATCGCGCCCTTGGGGCAGATCACCAGCATGTCCTGCTCGGGCATGGCCGCGAGCGCGAGCCAGGCCGACAGCGTCTTGCCGAGCCCGGTCAGGTCGCCGAGCAGGAAGCCCGGCGCGCCGGCCGCGCGCGCAGCCAGGATGGCGTCTCGCGCCACGAGCTGATGCGGATGGGGCACCATCAGAGCGGGCTCGCCCTTCATCAGGCGCGCATCCCCTGCCCGACATATCCCGTGGCCGATCCCTGCATGGCCATGCCAGTATCAATGCCCGGCGCCATCGGCAACGATCGCCTCGATTCCGTTCGACCAAGAGACAGCGAGCTTCCATGACCCGCGCCCAAGCCATCGCGCACGCCCAGGACTATTTCGACACCGGCGCCTTCAAGCGCGATCTCGCGCGGCTCATCGCGATGCCGACCGAAAGCCAGAACCCCGACCGCGCTCCAGTGCTCACCGAGTATCTCGAAACCGAGATGCGGCCGCTCTTCGAGGGCCTGGGCTTCGAATGCCGGATTTTGACTCATTCGAAAGCCAAGGGCCCCTTCCTCTTCGCCCAGCGCATCGAGGATGAGAACCTGCCGACGATCTTCGGCTACGGCCATGGCGACGTCATCCGCGGCCTCGACGCGCAGTGGAGCGAGGGCCTCTCGCCCTGGACGCTGACCGAGCGTGGCGACCGCTGGTATGGCCGTGGCGTGGTCGACAACAAGGGCCAGCACGTCATCAATATCAACGCCTTGCGCGCCGTCCTTGAATCACGCGGAAAGCTCGGCTTCAACGCCAAATACCTGATCGAGATGGGCGAGGAATCCGGCTCGCCGGGCCTGCGCGAACTCTGCGCCGACGAGGCCGAACTGTTCCGCTCCGACGTGCTGATCGCCTCCGACGGCCCCCGCCTGAATGCCGAGCGGCCGACCGTCTTTCTGGGCGCGCGCGGCGTCATCACCTTCGACCTGCAGATCGTCGCGCGCGAGGGCGGGCACCATTCGGGAAACTGGGGCGGCATCCTCTCCGATCCTGCCATCCAGCTCGCCCACGCCATCGCCTCGATCACCTCCCCCACCGGCCAGATCCGCATCCATGAATGGGTGCCGAGGGAATTGCCCCGCGCCGTGCGCGAGGCCGTCGCCGACTGCGTCATCGACGGCGGCCCCGATGGCCCGCAGATCGATCCGGATTGGGGCGAGCCCGGCCTGTCCCCGGCCGAACAGGTCTTCGGCTGGTGCTCCTTCGACGTGCTGGCGATGAAGTCGGGCGTGCCGGAGACGCCGGTCAACGCCGTGCCGCCGAGCGCCTGGGCACGGGTGGCGCTCCGCTTCGTCGTCGGCATCGACCCGACCGACGTCGTGCCGGCGATGCGCCGCCATCTCGATCGCCACGGCTTCCCGATGGTCGAGATCATCATGCCCGGCGCCGAGCGCTTCGGCGCAACGCGGCTGGACCCCGAGGACCCCTGGGTCGCCTTCACGATCAACTCGATCGCCGCCAGCACCAACAAGAAGCCGGCGCTGCTGCCCAATCTCGGCGGCTCGCTGCCCAACGACATCTTCGCCGAGATCCTCGGCCTGCGGACGATCTGGGTGCCACACTCCTATCCCGGCTGCTCGCAGCACGCTCCCGACGAGCACCTGCCCGTCGCCATCGCCCGCGAGGCGCTGGGCCTGATGGCCGGTCTCTACTGGGATATCGGCTCGGGCGACGCCCCGCCGGTCTGACCGCTACTCCATAGACTGCCGCGGGCCGCGGTCCGGCGGCAGGTCGAAGGGCGTCGCCGGTGGCGCTTGCGGCGGCTTCTCGGGCGGCAGTTCCGGCGGCGGCTCGGTCGGGATGCCCTGCGGCTCCTCGTCCGGCGGCGATTCGACTGGCGGCGCCGGCGGCACCTCCGTCGGGGTCAGCGGCGGCGCTTCCGGCGGAGGCGTCGGAATCGCGGGTGTGCCGGGATCGGCGGCGTCGATATTCACGGTCATCAGGCAGGTCCTCTTTCCAGGACAACGCACCGATGCTCCGAAAGGTTCGCTGCGCCGCCCTGCCCGCAGGAGCCCCAGCCAAAACGACGACGCCGGCCCTAGGGCCGGCGTCGCATGCGTTGAAACTCGGTTGTCGCCTTACTTGAAGGTCGGCGGCGCGCTGAGATCCAGCCCCGGCAGACCGCCCCCGCCGCCCATGCCCGGGATCTGGATCGAGTCGAATTGCTTGTCGATCGACTTCTGGTCGAGCTGAACCGCCGATGCCTTGTAGTGCATCACCATCTGGGGGAAGGTCACCACCAGCGCCACCATGATGCACTGGATCACCACGAAGGGCACCGCGCCCCAGTAGATCTGGGCGGTCGTCACCGGCTCCATCATCTTGCCCGTGACCTTGTCGCGATAGCTGTCCTTCGGCGCGACCGAGCGCAGGAAGAACAGTGCGAAGCCGAAGGGCGGATGCATGAACGATGTCTGCATGTTCACGCCGAGGATGACGCCGAACCAGATCAGGTCGATGCCGAGCTTGTCCGCGGCTGGCCCGAGCAGCGGCACGATGATGAAGGCCAGCTCGAAAAAGTCGAGGAAGAAGGCGAGCAGGAACACCATCACGTTGACGACGATCAGGAAGCCCGTCGCGCCGCCGGGCAGCCCGACCAGCAGATGCTCGACCCAGATGTGGCCGTTGACGCCGTAGAAGGTCAGCGAGAACACGCGCGCGCCGACCAGGATGAACAGCACGAAGGCCGAGAGCTTCGCGGTCGATTCCGTCGCCTGCTTGAGCAGGTCGAAGGTCATGCGCTTCTTGCCATAGGCCAGCAGGATCGCGCCGGCCGCGCCCATTGCGCCACCTTCGGTCGGCGTCGCGACGCCGATGAAGATCGTGCCCAGCACCAGGAAGATCAGCGCCAGCGGCGGCACCATCACGAACACGACCTGCTCGGCCATGCGCGACAGTAGGTTGAGGCCGAGCAGCTTGTTCAGGATGGCGATCACGAAGGACGCCGCGACCGCAATCGACATCGTCAGGATGACGAAATCCGCTCCCGCCTTCACATTCGTGAACAGCTTCATGCAGGCATAGGCGAAGCTGAAGGAGATGATCGTCACGACCAGCAGCGAAAGCCGGCGTGTCTGGCCGTCGGCATCGCGCAGCGTCTGCGCCTCCGGCGGCAGGCCGGGAGCCCGCTTGGGATAGACCATCGTGACGAGGAAGACGTAGCCGGCATACATGGCAGACAGGACGAGGCCGGGAATGAAGGCGCCCTCATACATGTCGCCGACCGAGCGGCCGAGCTGGTCGGCCAGCACGATCAGCACGAGCGAAGGCGGAATGATCTGCGCCAGCGTGCCGGACGCTGCGATGACGCCCGTGGCGAGACGCCGGTCATAGCCGTAGCGCAGCATGATCGGCAGCGAAATCAGGCCCATCGAGATCACCGAGGCCGCGACGACGCCGGTCGTGGCCGCGAGCAGCGCACCGACGAAGATGACGGCATAAGCGAGACCGCCGCGGATCGGCCCGAAGAGCTGGCCGATCGTATCGAGCAGGTCTTCCGCCATGCCGGAGCGTTCGAGGATGAGCCCCATGAAGGTGAAGAACGGGATCGCCAGCAGCACGTCGTTGTTCATCGTGCCGTAGATGCGCTCCGGCAGCGCCTGCAGGAAGTTCTCCTGGAACAGGCCGAGCTCGATGCCGACGATGGCGAAGAGGAGCCCGTTGGCGGCCAGCGCGAAGGCGACCGGGTAACCGAGCAGCAGGAAGACGACGAGCGCGGCGAACATCACCGGCGCCATGTTGACGCGCAGGAAATCACCGAGCCCGGCGGCATGGGCGTCGCCGGTATGCAGGCCGAAGAAGGCGACCAGCGAGAGCGCAAGCAGAAGGCCGGCAAGGCGCGGCAGGCGGTTGGCGGTCATGGCAGGAGTCCGGACGTCCTTGGAATTGCTCACGAGGCCAGCCCCTGTTCCTTGGCCTGCTCGAGCAGGCGATGGGCCTCGGCCTCGGCGGCGGCGGCATGCCCGCGCAGCGTTTCATCGTCTTCGAGATCGCCGCGCATGATCGCGATCTGCTTGATGATCTCGGAGACGCCCTGGAAGGCCAGCATCACGAAGCCGATGATGACGAGGCCCTTGGCCGGCCATTGCGGCAGGCCGCCGGCCGAGAGCGACTGCTCGTTGATCGCGTAGGAGCGCATGAAGAACGGCCAGGAGTGATAGATCATCAACAGGCAGAACGGCATCAGGAACAGCGTGTGGCCGATCAGATCGATCCAGCGCTGTACGCTCTTGGGCAGCGTGCTGTTCACGATGTCGATGCGGATGTGCTCCTTCACCTTCAGCGTCCAGGCCGCGCACATCAGGAAGACCGCGCCGAACAGCATCCATTGCAGTTCGAGCCAGGCATTCGACGAGATGTTGAAGACCTTGCGGATGATCGCGTTGACCGTCGCGACGATCACCGCCAGCAGGATGAGCCAGGCAACCTTCTTGCCTATCTGCTCATTGATCGTGTCGATGACACGGCTGACTCGGAGTAAACCCTGCACGTCGGTGCTCCCAAATCCCTCGTCGGACCTTGTTCTCGATCAGGCCCGGTTCGGATTTCGGTTATAGGAAGGCCATGCTCCGCACAAGCGGCGAGGCTTCTCATCCGTTCGGCTATCTGCCGTGATTTTCGGCACGGGAAAGGCCTGGATGACCCGCGAAATGCGAGCCGGCGGCAGTTCGCGCAATGGAGGGATCGCGGACCACGGTCATGGCCCGGCTATGCGACCGCATTTGGCCACGACGCGGCTATCCCGGGCAGGGCGCCATCCACGGCCAAATCTTCAAGGATGTCCGGAAAGAAGGTCCGTGGTGGGTGATGTAGGGCTCGAACCTACGACCCGCTGATTAAGAGTCAGCTGCTCTACCAACTGAGCTAATCACCCATACGCCACGAAGCGTCGCCGTTCCGCAGCTCGTGGCCGCGTCAGGCAGGCCGGCGATGTAGCAAAGCGACCCGGGCCTGTCCACCCACCGGTGACAGAAATATGTGAGGCCCGCCGAAAACATTTCGGCGGGCCGTTTTAGATCAGGCCGTTTTGCGGTTCAGCAGATGGTAAAGCGCGATCGCACCGAAGGTCGCGGTGCCGATGCCGCCGAGCTCGAAGCCGAAGATCGGCAGCTTCAGGTCGCCGGCGCCGAGAATCAGCGCGGTCGCGACCGTCAGCAGGTTCTTCGGCTCGGAGAAATCGACCCTGTTCTCGACCCAGATTCGCCCGGCCGTCGCGGCGATCAGGCCGAACACGACGACGGCGAGGCCGCCGAGCACTGCGACGGGAATCGTTCCGATCACCGCGCCGAACTTCGGCGAGAAGCCGAGCACCAGCGCGATGATGCCGGCTGCGACGAAGACCAGCGTCGAATAGACCCGCGTCACCGCCATCACGCCCATGTTCTCGGCGTAAGTCGTGACGCCGGTGCCGCCGCCCGAGCCCGCGATCATGGTCGCGACGCCGTCGGCGATGAAGCCGCGCCCGATCAGATGATCGAGATTGCGGCCGGTCATCACCGCGATACCCTTGATGTGCCCGAGATTCTCCGCGACCAGGATGATCGCGACCGGCGCAATCAGGGCCATCGCCTTGGCGTCGAACACAGGCGCGACGAAGTTCGGCAGCCCGAACCAGGCGGCGGCGCCGATGCGCCCGAAATCGACGGCCGGCGCGCCGAAGCTCGGCGCGGTGGCGGCATAGACGACATAGGCCGCAAGCCCACCGATCAGCACCGGCAGGCGCTGCGCGAGCCCGCGGCCATAGACCGCGACGAGCGCGACGGAGACGACCGTGAACAGCGCGATCCATTTGGTGTAGGCGCTGGCCGAGATCATGTTCATCGCCACGGCGGTGAGGTTGAGTCCGATCGCGGCGACGACCGCACCGGTCACCACCGGCGGCAGCAGCTTCTCGATCCAGGTCGTGCCGACGGCCTGCACCAGCACGCCGATCGCGGCATAGAGCGCGCCGCAGGCGATGATGCCGCCGAGCGCGATCCCGATATTGGCGTTGGGGCCGGAGCCGGCATAGCCGGTCGCCGCGATGACGACGCCGATAAAGGCGAAGGACGAGCCGAGATAGCTCGGCAGTTGCCCGCGCGTGATGATGAAGAACAGCAGCGTCGCGACGCCGGAGAAGAAGATCGCGACATTGGGGTCGAACCCCATCAGGATCGGCGCCAGCGCGGTCGCGCCGAACATCGCGACGACATGCTGCAGACCGGCGATGAAGGTCTGCGCGACGGGCAGCCGCTCATCCGGCATCACCGCGCCGGAGGTCTTCAAGGTCCAGTTCGGAAAATAGCCTGCCATCGCCAGTCGCTCCCCGCCATGCGGCCGCGGGAAGGCGGTCGCTCAGAGGCGAGGATGAAGGCAAGTGACGTGCCCGCGCCAGATCGGGGCGCGGCCATCCACCGAAAATCGCAGGTTTGGCGTGCGATGCCGTCATCCCGGGCGCAGCGGAGCGGAGACCCGGGATCCATGCCGGAACGGTTCAGGCATGGATCCCGGATCGGCGCCGCTGACGCGGCTTGTCCGGGATGACGCAACGGCTGGAATGTTACTCCGCCGCGGCCTGCGCGTGCAGGCGCACGCCCTTGGCCATCAGCTTGTTGAGCGCGACCAGATAGGCTTTGGCCGAGGAGACCAGCGTATCGGGATCGGCGCCGCGGCCGGTCACCGAGAAGCCCTCATGCGTCAGCCGCACCGTCACCTCGGCCTGGGCGTCGGTGCCCTCGGTGACGGCATGGACGTCGTAGAGCTCCAGCGTCGCCTCATGCGGAACGATCGTCTTGATCGCGTTGAAGATCGCGTCGATCGGCCCGTTGCCCTCGACCTCCTCGGTGACGAGACGCCCCTCGACATCCAGCCGCATCGTCGCGCGCTGCGGGCCGCGCGTGCCGGCGATCACCGTCAGCGAATCCAGCTTCACCCGGTCATGCGCGGTCGCGATGTTGTCGTCGACCAGCGCCTCGATGTCCTCGTCATAGACATGCTTCTTGCGGTCGGCGAGTGCCTTGAAGCGGGTGAAGGCGTCTTCCAGCTGGTTGTCGCCCAGATCGTAACCCATCTCCTTCAGCTTGGAGCGGAAGGCGGCGCGGCCGGAATGCTTGCCCATCACCAGCGAGGTCTTGGTCACGCCGACCGAGGCCGGCGTCATGATCTCGTAGGTCGTGTTGTTCTTCAGCATGCCGTCCTGGTGGATGCCGCTCTCATGCGCGAAGGCGTTCCGGCCGACGATCGCCTTGTTGTACTGCACCGGGAAGGAGCACGCGTTCGAGACCGTCTTGGACGCCCGCATCAGCATGGTCGCGTCGATGCCGGTGTCGTAGGGCAGCACGTCGCCGCGGACCCGCAGCGCCATCACCACCTCCTCCAGCGCGGCATTGCCGGCGCGCTCGCCGATGCCGTTCAGCGTGCACTCGACCTGCCGCGCCCCGCCCTCGATGCCGGCCAGCGAATTCGCAACGGCCAGGCCGAGATCATTGTGGCAATGCACCGAGAAGATCGCCTTGTCGGCATTGGGCAC
>DATDBB010000002.1:0-3700 GCA_036525085.1 Allobosea sp. | reverse complement strand
TGCGCTGGGCGGCGACATTGCGGTGGAGCCCTATCTGATCACGCTGAGCGAGGATGCCGTGCCCTATACCGGCTTCCGTCATGCCGGGGCCGAGTTCATCTACATGCTGACCGGCGAGGTGGTCTATCGCCATGGCGACAGTCGCTACCATCTGCGGCCCGGCGATTCCCTGATGTTCGATTCCGCGGCGACGCATGGGCCGGAGGATCTTCTGGTCCGCCCTATGACCTATCTGTCGATCATCATCTATGGCCGCCAAGCGGGTAGGGCGTAGTTTCTTCATAGGAAAATTATATTCTCAAAGATTGACGCGACCCCGACGCCGCCCTAAGAATTCGTCGTCATCGGACGATGGCTTTCCTCCAGGGGTCGGCGCCATGTGCGGAATCGTCGGGCTGTTCATCAAGGATCCCCGGCTCGAGCCCGAACTGGGCGCGATGCTCGCCACCATGCTCGGCGTGATGTGCGACCGTGGGCCGGATTCGGCAGGGTTCGCTGTTTATGGCGATGGCACGCCCGGCGCGCTCAAGCTCACCCTGCGCGGCCCGGCCGGAACCGACTTCGGCGCGTTGGGCTCAAAGCTCGGTGCGGAGATCGTCGCACGCGACACCCATGCGGTGCTGACAGTGCCGCTTGCCGGCGAGGCAGCCATGCGCACGAAGCTCGCGGAACTCGCCCCCGACATTGCCGTGGTCGGCGCCGGCACCCGCATGGAACTCTACAAGGAGATCGGCCTGCCGAGCGATGTCGCCATCCGCTTCGGGTTGGAGCGCATGGCCGGCAGCCATGGCATTGGCCATACCCGCATGGCGACCGAGAGCGCGGTCACCACCGATGGCGCGCACCCCTTCTCGACCGGGCCTGACCAGTGCCTCGTCCATAACGGCTCGCTCTCGAACCATCGCGGCCTGCGTCGCGGGCTGGAGCGCCAGGGCCTGAGTTTCGCGACCGACAACGACAGCGAAGTCGCGGCCGCCTATCTGACGGCCCGCATGCGCAGCGGCGACAGCCTGGGCGAGGCGCTGGAGCATTCGCTGGACGATCTCGACGGCTTCTACACCTTCGTCGTCGGCACGGAATCCGGCTTCGGCGTGCTGCGCGATCCGATCGCCTGCAAGCCCGCAGTGATGGCCGAGACGGACGCTTACGTCGCCTTTGGTTCGGAATACCGTGCGCTCGCCGACCTGCCTGGCATCGGTTCGGCGCGGCTCTGGGAGCCGGAGCCTGCGAAGGTCTATTTCTGGAATCGCGCGCAATGACCGAACACCACGCCATCGACCTCGCATCCGGCAGCGTGCGGGAATTGAACGCGGCCCTGCATGCGCTGCGTGGCAAGTCTATCACTGAAAGGCTGCCGACCAACGAGACGCTGTGGCGCGTCGCCAATCCGCGCGGCCAGCATTCGGTCGCGGTCGGCGTCGATGCGCCCATCGCGATCGAGGTGGACGGGCCGGTCGGCTACTACTGCGGCGGCATGAACAAGCAGGCCCGCATCACCGTCAACGGCAATGCCGGCGTCGGGCTGGGTGAGAACATCATGTCCGGCTTCATCCATGTGAAGGGCGATGCCAGCCAGTCGGCCGGCGCCACCGGCTGCGGCGGCATGATCGTCATCGACGGAAACGCCTCGGCGCGCTGCGGCATTTCGATGAAGGGCGTCGATATCGTGGTGAAAGGCTCCGTCGGCCACATGTCTGCCTTCATGGCGCAGGCCGGCCACCTGATCGTGCTCGGCGATGCCGGCGAGGCGCTGGGCGACAGCCTCTACGAGGCCAGGCTCTTCGTGCGCGGCACGGTAGCGAGCCTGGGAGCCGACTGCATCGAGAAGGAGATGCGTGACGAGCATCGCGCCTTGCTCGCTGCCAAGCTGGCCGAGGCCGGGCTTGCGGGCGCGGTCGAAGTCGGAGAGTTCCGGCGCTACGGCTCGGCCCGCACCCTCTACCATTTCCACGTCGACAACGTGTCGAGCTACTAGAGCCATGCCGTCCCAGCTCGGAACCACTGCCGTCATCCTGGACAAGCGGCGTAGCCGTGCAGTTCCGGGATCCATCATAGGGCGATGTCCTGCCCTACGATGGATCCCGGGTCTCCGCTTCGCTGCGCCCAGGATGACGGCGTGTTTCCGAGCCAAACGAGCTTGCTCCGACGTTTTCAGAGGCGGAACGCGATGAGCGACCTGAGCAAGGCCCCCCGCACACTGCCGCGCGGCTCGGCGACCTTCGACGACTACACCCTCTCCGAGATTCGTCGCGCGGCGGCGACCGGCATCTACGACATCCGCGGCGCCGGCGCGAAGCGCAAGGTCCCGCATTTCGACGACCTTCTGTTCCTGGGCGCCTCGATCTCGCGCTATCCGCTCGAAGGCTATCGCGAGAAATGCTCGACCGAGGTCGTGCTGGGCACGCGCTTCGCCAAGAAGCCGATCACGCTGAAGATTCCCGTCACCATCGCCGGCATGAGCTTCGGCTCACTCTCCGCCAACGCCAAGGAGGCGCTCGGGCGCGGCGCCTCGGCCATGGGCACCTCGACCACGACCGGCGACGGCGGCATGACGCAGGAGGAACGGCGAAGCTCGCAGACGCTGGTCTATCAGTATCTGCCCTCGCGCTACGGCATGAATCCGGACGATCTGCGCGCCGCGGACGCCATCGAGATCGTCGTCGGACAGGGCGCCAAGCCCGGCGGCGGCGGCATGCTGCTCGGCCAGAAGATCACCGAGCGCGTCGCCGCGATGCGGACCCTTCCCGTGGGGATCGACCAGCGCTCGGCCTGCCGCCATCCCGACTGGACCGGGCCTGATGATCTCGAGATCAAGATCGGTGAACTGCGCGAGATCACCGATTGGGAGAAGCCGATCTATGTGAAGGTCGGCGCGGCCCGGCCCTATTACGACACGGCACTGGCGGTGAAATCCGGCGCCGATGTCGTCGTCGTCGACGGCATGCAGGGCGGCACGGCGGCGACGCAGGACGTCTTCATCGAGAATGTCGGCATCCCGACCCTCGCCGCCGTCCGTCAGGCTGCACAGGCGCTGCAGGATCTCGGCATGCACCGCAAGGTCCAGCTCATCGTCTCTGGCGGCATCCGCAACGGCGCCGACGTCGCCAAGGCGCTTGCGCTGGGCGCCGACGCCGTCGCCATCGGCACGGCGGCGCTGGTCGCGCTCGGCGACAACGATCCGCGCTGGGAGGCGGAATACCACGCGCTCGGCACGAGGGCCGGCGCCTATGACGACTGGCATGAGGGCCGCGACCCGGCCGGCATCACCACGCAGGACCCCGAGCTGTCGGCCAGGCTCGATCCGGTCGCGGCCGGCCGCCGCCTCGCCAACTACCTCGCCGTGCTGACGCTGGAGTGCCAGACGATCGCGCGCGCCTGCGGCAAGAGCCATGTCCACAACCTGGAACCGGAGGATCTGGTCGCGCTGACGATCGAGGCGGCCGCGATGGCACGAGTCCCGCTTGCGGGAACGGACTGGATACCGGGCGTGACCGGCCGCTTCTGAGCGGGAGCACGACGCATGATGTGAATGAGCCCGGAAAGGGCCTTCGAGGGGATAGCACCACCATGGCCACCGATCTCGCAAAGGTCGCAAGCGAACGCGGTATCAAGTATTTCCTGATCTCCTATGTCGATCTCTTCGGCGGCTTGCGGGCCAAGCTCGTGCCCGCAAGCGCGATCGGCACGATGCAGCGCGACG
>DATDBB010000001.1:0-11130 GCA_036525085.1 Allobosea sp. | reverse complement strand
GCCGAGGCCCAGGCGGCGTGGCCGATCTTCTCCCAGAGATCGCGGGCCTTGAGCGTCTTGGTGACCTTGCCGGTGGTGCGGCCGACGAGGTTCCAGTCGCCATCGTTCTCGACGGCGCGCAGGAAATCGTCGGTCAGCGAGACCGAGTTGTTCGAGTTCTGGCCGGAGACGGTGAGATAGGCCTCGGAATCCCAGTCGGTGTCATAGGTGTCGAAGGCGATGTCCTTGTAGCCCTGGCGGGCGAACTGGATCACGCGCTTGATGTAGTTGTCCGGCACCATCGCCTTGCGGGCGAGCTTGATCTCGCGCTTCAGGGCAGGGTTCTTCTCGGGGTCGAAGCAGCTGTCGCCTTCGCCCTCGCAGTTCACGCAGGCCTTGAGCACGGCCTTCATGTGCTTCTGGACGGTCTTGGAGCCGGTGACGAGGGCTGCGACCTTCTGCTCCTCCTTCACCTTCCAGTCGATATAGGTCTCGATGTCGGGGTGGTCGACATCGACCACGACCATCTTGGCGGCGCGGCGCGTCGTGCCGCCCGACTTGATGGCGCCGGCCGCACGATCGCCGATCTTCAGGAAGGACATCAGGCCGGAGGAGCGGCCGCCGCCGGCGAGCTTCTCGCCTTCGCCGCGCAGCATCGAGAAGTTCGAGCCGGTGCCGGAGCCGTATTTGAACAGGCGGGCTTCGCGGACCCAGAGGTCCATGATGCCGCCCTCGTTGACGAGGTCGTCCTGCACGCCCTGGATGAAGCAGGCATGCGGCTGGGGATGCTCGTAGCTCGACTTCGACTTCACCAGCTTGCCGGTCTTGAAGTCGACGTAGAAATGGCCCTGGCTCGGGCCGTCGATGCCATAGGCCCAGTGCAGGCCGGTGTTGAACCATTGCGGTGAGTTCGGTGCGACGCGCTGGGTGGCGAGCATGAAGCGCAACTCGTCATGGAAGGAGGCGGCATCCTCCTCCGAAGTGAAGTAGCCGCCCTTCCAGCCCCAATAGGTCCAGCAGCCGGCGAGACGGTCGAAGACCTGCTTGGAGGAAATCTCGGAACCGTAGCGCTCGCTCTCGGGGAGCTTCGCCAGCGCCGTCTCGTCGGGCACGGAGCGCCAGAGGAAGGAGGGAACGTCGTTCTCCTCGACCTTCTTCATGCGCGCGGGCACGCCGGCCTTGCGGAAATACTTCTGCGCGAGCACGTCGCTGGCGACCTGCGACCAGGCCTCAGGCACCTCGATGCCCTCGAGCCGGAACACGATCGAACCGTCCGGATTGCGGATCTCGCTGACCGCCGATCGGAACGGGATCGCAGCGTAGGGTGACTGGCCGGCCGAGGTATAGCGGCGCTCGATGCGCATGATCTGTCGTCCCTTACGATCTGCCGCGGGCGGATCACGCCTCGCGCGGCCGGTTGATTCACCGGCTCCTGATGTCAGCCCAACTCGATTTGGTGCCCCGTGGGTCCCGATGGCGGTTATCGTTCCGCCCGCGAAACCCGGTCACTAGCCAAAACGGCGCGCGCGTATCCGTTCGCGGCCGCTTTGCTATGCGGATGCGCCGGTAGGCCCGAAACCACTCTGGAAACTCGCTTCGCAGTGATCCAGAGGGGGTGCCGCCGGCCGTCATGCGATGAACAAAATCTAGTCCCGAATGGTTCGGGAGGTCAAGGAATAGTGCGCCGGATATCGACTTGGCACGACATCTAGTGGGTAGGTGTGGACTCTGGGGATAAGTTTCAAGGCCGCAGCTAAGCCTTGGAAATCACCGGCAGAATCGCGCGCGGCAAAAACAGCATGCCATGGCCGCGACCCCGGGCAACCTGCTAAAATGCCATCGATCACGGTTAACTGTGTCTTTCCTGCCATGGTGAGGCAGGCGAGCGGTGACAGCCTTGTAGCGTCCGTCGACAAGCCGTTGAAACGGCGTCACTTGCCGGGCTGCGCGGATACGGATGCAGGCGACGGCGTGGTCGAATCGTGGCCGAATCGCGTCACGCCTCGTCGTGCCGCGAAGCTTCATGATGGTCGCCGGCGCGAATCCTGTGGAGACTGGACAGGGCAGGGCGGCGGAGCCATAAGTCGCCGGACTGGGGTCATGCCCTGATAGGGGCGCGGGACCTCGCGCGCCCGATGGAATCGACGACGATGAAGCCTTGGCTGCTGCAGATCTTCACCTGGTGGAACGGCCAGACCATCGGCACGCGCTTCCACACCTGGCGCTTCGGCGAGCGTGTCGGCGAGGACGAGTTCGGCAATGTCTATTACCGCACCAAGGGCGGGGTTAAGGACAAGGCGCTCGGCGTCCAGCGCCGCTGGGTGATCTATAATGGCGAGGCGGAAGCCTCCACGATCCCGCCCGGCTGGAACGGCTGGCTGCATCACACCGTCGATGTCGCTCCGTCGGAAGAGCGCTACGAGCCGCGCGAGTGGCAGCAGCCGCATCAGCAGAACTGGACCGGCACGGCGCTGGCCTACCGCCCCAAGGGCTCGACCTTGGCTGAGGGTGAGCGCCCGGCCGCGACGGGCGACTACGAAGCCTGGACGCCCGGCCGCTGAGGCGTCCGCGATTGGGCAGGGCCATCGCCCTTTTTCCGCTGCGATTGGCGTGTTACTGCGCGCCGTCGCGGCAGGTCCGCGCCCTCGCGGAGATTCGCCGCGCCCTCGCAAGGGACTCGTAAAGCCGCCATGCCGTCGCCCTATCGCTTTCCGGTTCTGGCCGGCCTGGTTTCGACAATGCTGCTGTCGCTCGCGCTGACCGGCCCGGCCGCTGCCGACCGAATCCGCAACCCGACGGCGGTGTTCGCCGGCCTCGACAAGATCACGGGCCGGATCATCTCCTTCGAGGTCGCGGTCGACGAGACCGTGCAGTTCGGCGCGCTGCAACTGACGCCCCGGGTCTGCTGGACGCGCCCGCCGACCGAGGCGCCGCAGACGACGAGCTTCACCGAGGTCGACGAAGTTACCTTCAACAACGAATACCGGCGCATCTTCACGGGCTGGATGTATGCGGCCAGCCCCGGCCTGCACGGCGTCGAGCATGCGATCTATGATGTCTGGCTGACCGACTGCAAAGGCGGTACCGAACTCGTGGTCGATCCCAAGGAGCCCGAGGCCCCGGTGGCGGAAGAGCCGCGTCGGCCGCGCACTTCGCCGGCCCGCGACGTCAACCAGCAGCCGGGATTGCAGCAGCCCGGCTTGCCGCCACCCGGTGGACGCATCGACGTGCTACCGCCGCAGGGCGTGCCGGTGGCGCCGCAACAGGCGCCGCGGCAGCGCTACTTCCCGACCAATCCGGGCCGCGATCCGACGGGCAGCAATTGATCGCGCGGATCAACCGGCCTGAAGCGCAGCCAGGGCCTGCGCCCCGCTGATGCGTTCCCCGACCGGCCAGACATCCCAGTCGCCAGGCACCACGATCGCGCGCTCGAGCAGGCCCTGATAGGCGGCGCGCGGTACCTCCTGCGTACCGAACTGGGCGAGATGGGCTGTCTGGAACTGGGCGTCGAGCAGGCTGTAGCCGCCTTGCTGCAACCGCGCGACGAGATGGACGAGCGCCACCTTCGAGGCGTCGGTCGCGCGATGGAACATGCTCTCGCCGAAGAAGGCGCCGCCGAGCGACAGCCCGTAGAGCCCGCCCACGAGCCGCTCGTCCTGCCAGCACTCGACGGTGTGGACATGGCCGAGCCGGAACAGCGCGCCGAAGATCTCGCGGATGCGGCTGTTGATCCAGGTTTCCGGCCGGTCCGGCCGCGCCTCGGCGCAAGCGGCGATGACCGCCTCGAAATCATGGTCGACCCTGACCTCGAAGCGGTCGGCGCGCACCGTTCGGGCCAGCCGCGCCGGCAGATGGAAACGGTCGAGCGGGATGACGCCGCGCAGCTCGGGCTCGACCCAGAACAGATTCGGGTCGTCGGCCGTCTCCGCCATCGGGAAGATGCCGGCGGCATAGGCGCGCAGCATGATCTCCGGTGTGATCTCGGGCGTGCGGACGGGAATGGAGCGGGCCTTCATCGGGATAGGGGAGCGCGGGACGGCCGGGGAGTCAAACGATGGCGGCGCGTCATGGTCGGGCTTGACCCGACCATCCCAGGCCGAGAAAGGGCTTTCCTGCAAGAGATGGCCGGGGCAAGCCCGACCATGACGGAAGGGCCTCAGCCCTCGGCCTTCTCTTCCATCCCGCCGGCGGCCAGGAATTTCTCCAGCCAGTGGATGTTGTAGTCGCCGTTCAGGATGTCCTGGTTGCGGACCAGCGTGCGGAACAGCGGCAGGGTCGTATCGACGCCATCGACGACGAACTCGTCGAGCGAGCGGCGCAGGCGCATCAGGCATTCGGCCCGGTTGCGGCCATGGACGATCAGCTTGCCGACGAGCGAGTCGTAATGGGGCGGGATCGTATAGCCCTGATAGGCGGCCGAATCGACGCGGACGCCGAGACCGCCCGGCGTATGGAACGAGACGATCTTACCGGGCGAGGGGCGAAAGCTCGCGGGATGTTCGGCATTGACGCGGCATTCGATGGCGTGGCCCTCGATGATCACATCCTCCTGCCGGATCGAGAGCGGCGCGCCGGCCGCGATCCTGATCTGCTCGTTGACGAGGTCGATGCCGGTGATCATCTCGGTCACGGGATGCTCGACCTGGATGCGCGTGTTCATCTCGATGAAGTAGAACTCGCCATCCTCGTAGAGGAACTCGATCGTGCCGGCGCCGAGATAGCCGAGCTTGGCCATCGCATCGGCGCAGATCTTGCCGATCCGGTCGCGCTCGCCGGCATTGAGGGCGGGCGAACCGCCTTCCTCCCAGACCTTCTGGTGGCGGCGCTGCAGCGAGCAGTCGCGCTCGCCGAGATGGATGGCGTGGCCCTTGCCGTCGCCGAGCACCTGGATCTCGATATGGCGCGGCTTCTCGAGGTATTTCTCGATATAGACGGCGTCGTCGCCGAAATTCGCCTTGGCCTCGGTGCGGGCGGTGGAGAGCGCAACCGACATCTCCTCCTCGCTGCGCACCACCTTCATGCCCTTGCCGCCGCCGCCCGACGCCGCCTTGATGATGACGGGGAAGCCGATTTCGGCTGCGATCCGCAGGGCCTCGCCGTCATCGGTGACGCCGCCTTCGGATCCAGGCACGCAGGGGATGCCGAGCGCCTTGGCGGTGCGCTTGGCCTCGATCTTGTCGCCCATGCTGCGGATATGCTCGGCCTTGGGGCCGATGAAGGTGATGTTGTGCCGGTCGAGGATCTCGGCGAAGCGCGCGTTCTCGGAGAGGAAGCCGTAGCCGGGATGGACCGCATCGGCGCCGGTGATCTCGCAGGCGGCGATCAGGGCGGGGATGTTGAGATAGCTCTCGCGGGCGCTCGGCGGGCCGATGCAGACGCTCTCGTCGGCGAGGCGCACATGCATGGCATTGGCGTCGGCGGTGGAATGCACCGCGACGGTGGCGATGCCGAGTTCCTTCGCCGCGCGCAGCACGCGCAGGGCGATCTCTCCACGGTTGGCGATCAGGATCTTGTCGAACATCTTCGGTTCGCCGCTCGCCGGGCCGGTCACTCGATCACCAGAAGCGGCTCGCCATATTCGACGGGCTGCCCATCCTCGACCATGATGGCGATGACCTTGCCGGCGCGGGGCGCGACGATGTCGTTGAAGGTCTTCATCGCCTCGACGAGCAGGACGCGCTCGCCCGCTTTCACCACCGAGCCGACCTCGACGAAGGGCTTGGCGTCCGGCGAGGGCCGGCGATAGGCGGTGCCGACCATCGGCGAGGGAACGGCGCCGGGATGGGCGGCCGCAGGTTTGCCCTCGGCCGGTGCAGCGGGTGCGGCAGCGACCGGTGCTGCGGCGAGGACAGGGGCCGCGGCGGGAACCTGGACGGTCGCGGTGATGGTGCGGGCGACGCGGACGCGCAAATCGCCCTTCTCGACCTCGATCTCGGTGAGATCGGTCTCGTTCAGGAGTTGCGCGAGTTCGCGCACCAGTTCGGGGTCGATCGGGCTCTTGGTCGCCATGGCGGTTTCACCGTCTTCGTGGTCTTGGATGGGGCGCCGGGGCACCCGCTGTGGATGAAATCCGCGGGTCAGGCCGCGGGTTTTGCCGCGCGCTTCTGCAGAAGCGGCACGATCGCGTCGAAAGCAAGGTCATAGCTCGCCACGCCGAAGCCGCAGATCACGCCGACGCAGACCGGAGCCATATAGGAATGGTGCCGGAATTCCTCGCGGGCATGAACATTGGAGACGTGAACCTCGATGGCGAGCGCCTCGGTGCCCTTGATCGCGTCGCGCAGCGCGACGGAGGTGTGGGTGTAGGCGCCGGCATTGATGATGACGCCAGCGCCGGCAAGGCCCGCCTGCTGGATGAAGGTCACCAGCTCGCCTTCGTAGTTCGTCTGCTTGAACGAGAGTTCGACGCCGGCGGCCGTCGCCTTCGCCTTGAGCCGCTCCTCGACCCCGGCCAACGTCACCGCGCCATAGGTGGCGGGTTCGCGGGTGCCGAGCAGATTGAGATTGGGACCGTTGAGGACGTGGACGGCGACCATGGCGCGGGTGGTTTCCAGCGCCGCGCGAAGGCGGCAGACGCCGCCCTCATAGACGCTGCGGGCCGGCAGGGGAAGCCTGCCGGGACTTCGGCAGCCGCGCGCGCATCGCTGTCCTCAGCCGTTGCAGGTCGCCTTGCCGCATTTGCGGACGGCGTCGATCTTCTGCTTGAGGGCCGCCTGGCCGACCGCGCCGAAGATCACCTCGTCGCCGAGGATGAAGGCCGGCGTGCCGGTCAGGCCGAGCCGATCGCCCAAAGCGACGGTATCCTCGATCACCGCCTTGGTCTGGGCCGAGTCCATCTCCTTCTTCAGCCGCTCGATGTCGGCGCCCGATTCCTTGGCGATCTCCAGCGCCTTGGCGCCGTTGATCCGGCCCTTCACGGCCATCAGCTTGTTGTGGAAATCGAAGTACTTCGGCCCGGTGAGCTGAGTCATCGCTGCAACCGCGACGCGGCTCGCCTCGACCGAATCGGGGCCGAGAATCGGGAAGTCCTTGATCACGACCTTCAGCTTGGGGTCTTCCTTGGCGAGCGCGCGGACGTCCTCCAGGGCCCTTTTGCAGAAGCCGCAATTGTAATCCATGAACTCGACGATCGTGACGTCGCCCTGCGGGTTGCCGACGATCGCCGAGGTCGCCGGATCGACCAGCTTCGCCTTCTCGGCCGTGACGGCACTGCGCTGCGCCTCGGCCTGGGCGACCGTGTTGCGGCGCTCGAGTTCGACCAGCGCTTCCTGGATCAATTCGGGGTTCTGCAGCAGCGTCTCGCGAATCAGCGCGACCACCGCCTTGCGCTGCTCTGCCGTGAGACCAGAAGCTGGGGTCTGCGTCTGCGCCAAAGCAGGAGCCGTCGCAACCGTCAGGCCGAGGCAGAGCGCAAGGCCCAGGGGCCCTAGCATGCCGCTCAACCGGCGGGACAGGGTGAGGAAGGCCATGTCGTCATCCTTTTCGGTTCCGGCCGCACAGCCGGTGCGGCAGGCTCGTCGGCGCTGCCGTGCTCTTGAAAACTGCTTTATCCAGCTTCTCTGCCGTCAGGCGGCGGGCGTCAATTCACAGCTTTGCCACTGGTTGCGGGCGTGCGAAGGGTCGGCTACGCCCACCGGCACAGATCCATTGCCGGACGAGACGATGCCAGATCGAATTCCGACGCCTGTCGTTGCCCCGCAAAAGGCCTTGGCACCGCAGGGGACCCTACTGCCGGCGGAGCGCGCTGCGCGCGTCCAGCCCTTCATCGTCATGGACGTGATGAGCCAAGCGGCCGCGATCGAGCGGACCGGCGGCACGGTCGTGCATATGGAGGTCGGCCAGCCGTCCGCGCCGACGCCGGCATCGATCCGCGCCGCGGCGGCAAAGGCGCTGGAACACGGCCGGATCGGGTACACCCAGGCGCTGGGTACGGATTCGCTGAGGGAACGCATCGCGCGACATTACCAAGACGCCTATGGCGTCAGCGTGGCGGCGGAGCGCGTCGTCGTTACCACCGGCTCCTCGGGCGGGTTCATTCTCGCCTTCCTCGCCTGCTTCCAGCCGGGTGCGCGCGTCGCGATCACGGCGCCGGGCTATCCGGCCTATCGCAACATCCTGATCGCGCTCGGGCTCGAGCCGGTGGCGATCGAGGTCGGGCCCGAGACCCGCTTCGCGCTGACGCCGGAGCTGATCGCCCGCGCGCATCGCGAGAAGCCGCTGGCCGGCGTTCTGACGATGAGCCCGGCCAACCCCACCGGCGTGGTGATGGCGCCCGATGCGATCGCGGCGGTGGCGGCGGAATGCCGGCGGCTCGGCCTCTGGTACATCTCCGACGAGATTTATCACGGGCTGACCTATGACCAGCCGGCGACGACGGCGCTGGCGGCCGACGATGACGCGATCATCGTCAACTCCTTCTCCAAGTACTACTGCATGACCGGCTGGCGCGTCGGCTGGCTCATCGTGCCGCAGCGGCTGGTCCGGACGATCGAGCGTCTCCAGCAGAATTTCTCGATCTCGGTGCCCTATCTCAGCCAGGTCGCAGGTGAGGCGGCCTTCGACGCGACCGCCGAATGCGAGGCGATCAAAGCCGGCTATGCGGAGAACCGGGCCTATCTGCTGAAGGCGCTGCCTGAGATCGGTCTTGGCGATTTCCTGCCCGTGGACGGGGCCTTCTACATCTATTGCGACATCGGCCGTTATTCCAACGATTCCATGGCGTTCTGCCGGGATGTTCTCAACGGGGCAGGGGTCGCGATCACGCCCGGTCTGGATTTCGACGAAGGCCGGGGTGCACGCACCGTCAGGCTCTCCTTCGCCGGGTCGCTCGGTGAATGCGAGGAGGCGGTGTCGCGTCTCGGCAACTGGCTGAAGCGCCGCTGACATGCCGCACTTGCCAAGCGCCCGGCGTCATTCGCATTCTCCGCCGGGGCGTTCGATTTGGCGCCATTGGGCGGGGCGGATTGAGATGGTCAAGCATGGTGTTCGACGGCAGCCTCTGACAGCGACGCCAAAATGGCTCGCCGCTGCGGCTCTGGCCGTGCTGTGCTGGCTGTCTTCGGGCCAGGCGTGGGCCCAGGCGGAAGCGCCGGTCACGCTGAACTTGCGCGGCGACGAGGCCCCCGAAACCGTTCGCAAGCTGGTCGACGCGCTCGCCGCGGGCGGACGCAAGGTTGAGATCCGGCTGGCTGGTCCGGATACGGAGGCGGCTGCGGCATCTACGGCTACTGCAACGGCCACTCCCGCGCGGCCGGCTCCCACTGCGCCTCCCGCCTCTGCGGTATCTACGGCCGAGACGCGAATCGAGGAGCTCTGGGCTCATTTCGTCGATGGGTTCGACCATGGCAATGCTGCCATCCCGCATGTCGTCGACCTGCCGACCGAATGGGAACGAGGCTGGGCCAGAAATCGCAACGGCGTGACCGGGCCGTCGGCGGGACTGCGCATTCTCGCCGGCGTCGCGGTCGCGCTGGCCGGCGCGCTGGCGTTTCGGATGATGACCTCCGGATGGTTTGCGCGGCGTCTGCAGCCATCGAGCTCCGAGTTCACGGCACGTCTGGTCGCGTCGGCTTATGGCCTGTTGCAGGATCTGGCCTGCATCGCGCTGGCGCTGGCGCTCGCCCGCCTGGCGCGCGTGTTCTGGCTGCCTGACGCCGACCTCGCCATGACCACCTTCCGGACGGCGGCGAACGGCGCGGCGATCGGCGCGGCCTATATCGCCGTCGGGCGCTTTCTGCTCGCGCCGGGTGCGCCTGAGCGGCGCATCCTGCCGCTGCCGCGCGCGGAACGGCATTTCTCCATGCTGACGATCTATGCGATCGCGACGCCGATCATCGTGACGAGCGCGCTACTGCTGCAGGACGTCGCCACCAATCGCCTGGCCCTGGCCGGGTTGGCCGCGATCACGAGCGTCGTTGTCACGCTGTTCAAGGTCTGGTGGTTCTTCGACGCGCGCCATGATCTGACCGCGCTGGTGCTGCGCTACGACCCGGTGCCGGGCCCGGGGCTGCGCCTGCTGGCGGCGATCACGCCCTGGTTCTACATCGCCAGCGCGATCGCGATCTGGATGGTCGGCCGGGCGGCGCCGATGATGTCCGGCGGCGGGCGTTTCATCGAGGCGGCCAGCCTGACGCAGGTCATCATCATACTGGCGCCGGTCGTGGCGGTCGGCGTGACCAGCCTGATCGCCTGCCGCCAGGCGAAGCAGGCGGCGATCGCGCCGCCTGCTCCGATGGCCAAGGCGGCGGGCACGGCGTTAAGGGCGGCCGCGGGCGGCCTGGTCTGGGTCGGCGGCCTCTATGTGATGGCGCGGCTCTGGGCCGGCTTCCTGCTTGGCGTCAGTTCGACCCAGTTCGCCGAGTTCACGCGACAGGCCGCAGGGCTGGCGGTTCTCGTCTTCCTCGGCTGGGTCGCGATCGTGTTCCTGCGCGCCTTCTTCGATGCCTATACGCCGAGGCGTGGCGGGGGCGGCCCGATCGACGAGGACGCTGCGGTGGAGGAGAGCGTGCCGTCACGGCTCGCGACCGTCATGCCGGTGCTACGCGGCGTCGTGCTGGGCGCCGTCTTCGGCCTGACCGGCCTCGTGGTGCTGTCGCGCCTCGGCGTGGATATCGGCCCGCTCCTCGCCGGTTTCGGCATTCTCGGCCTTGCGATCTCCTTCGGCTCGCAGGCTCTCGTGCGCGACATCGTCTCCGGCTTCTTCTTCATGCTGGAGGATGCCTTCCGCGTCGGCGAATATGTCGATACCGGGCGGCTCAAGGGCACGGTCGAGAAAATCTCGTTGCGCTCGATCCAGATGCGCCATCAGAGCGGGCAGATCCATACCATTCCCTTCGGGCAGATCCAGTCGCTCACCAACGCCAGCCGCGACTGGGCGACGATCAAGTTCAATGTCCGGCTCGATCATTCGGCCGATCTCGAACAGGCCCGCAAGGCGATCAAGAAGGTCGGGCTGGCGCTGCTCGAGGATCCTGAATTCGGGCCGTATTTCATCGCCCAGCTCAAGATGCAGGGCGTCGCCGACATCACCGACACGGCCGTCGTGATCCGCCTGAAATTCACGTCGAAGCCGGCCTATTCCTCGATGGTCCAGCGCGAGGCGCTGAAGCGGGTCTATCGGGCGCTGAACGAGGCCCACATCCCCTTCGCCTC